>NZ_CAMBNZ010000095.1 GCF_945869175.1 Limnohabitans sp. Rim8
CAAAATGGCCGCTGCAGACATGATGACATTCACTTCACTGGCACGGGTCTGCGCCGCTTGTTGCCAGAAAGTGGAGGCCGAAAACCGACGGATCAAAATCAATGTGCCCCCGCAGGCCATGGCCCCGCCGAGTGAGTACATCAGTGCATTGATGTGAAACAGCGGCAGCACACACATCACGCGTTCATCGGGCTGCAGGTGCATGCGGTGCACAAACGCCTCGGCCGTCAACAAATAACTGCGCTGACTGTGCATCACCCCTTTGGGAAATCCGGTGGTGCCCGAGGTGTAAATGATCAGGCTGGTACTGTCGGCCGTGCCAAAGCGCATCTGGCTGTTGGGCGTGCTGTTTTGCCACTGGTGCAACAAAGAGGCCTCACCTTGCGGCTGGTCTTGCTCGATCACCACTTGCCACGGCACCGGGCTCATCTGTCGCGTGGCTTCTTGAACCTTGGCCAGCGGCTCGGGCGAACAGATGACGCCTCGCACACAGGCGTGCTCAAAAATGTATTGGGCCTCTCGTGCTTCAAACTCGGGGTTGCAGGGCACCAAAATGGCCCCGATGCGGGCGCAAGCCAGAAGCAAGACCACCGTCGCCGGGTGGTTGTAGGCCATCAGTCCGATGCGGTCGCCCGCTTGAATGCCCCGGTCCAGGAGCCAGCCTACGGCCTGGTCAGATTGCTCGGCGCATGCCTGCCAGGTCATGACCGCGTCTTGGTACTCCACCATGGGCTGATGTGCCAGAGCGCGCAGGCGTGCCTGAAAAAATTGGTCGATCGAAAAGTCGTGCACTTCAAATTGGCGCAAGACCTCCAAGGGTGACAAGTGCAGGGACTCGGTCATGGCGTGCCTTTGACCTTCAGCGCGCCACGGGCGGGCCATCGTAGGTCATGGCGTGTTCGGCGGCACTGGCCAGCTTGAAGCCAATGGGCCGGCTTTGCTCTTCTAGAATGTGCGCGACCAAAGAGGCGGTTCGGGCGAGCAAGGGAATGCCTTTGAGGGCCCCTGCAGGGTAGCCCGCATCGAGCAGCACCGCCGGAATGGCCGCCGAGACGTTCATGGGGAAAGGCCGACCGTAAACGCCTTCGACTTGCGATGCGAGGGCCTGCAAGGCCCGCACGTGCTCGCCAGCGACACCCCACTCTTTGGCCAAGTCAAGCAACTTCGTGGCCCGTGGATCGCCCAATTTGTGTACCGGGTGACCAAAGCCGGGCAGCGCTTGCTTGGCGGCGCGAAAGGCTTGAAGGCGTTCCCGTGCAATCTCTTCCAAAGATTGGCCATGCTGCGCAGATTGGGCCAGCATGGCGATGAGCAATTGACCGGCTGTTTCAGACGCACCCAGGATCACGGGGCCGCACCCCAGCAATCCTGCCGCCACAGCGCCTTGCACCGACTCTGGCGCTGCGGCCAAGGTCATGCGCGCCGCTTGCACGGAGGGCACCAGGCCGTGTTCGGCCAAAGACACCATAGTGGCGTCGGCCACGCGTACCAAATTGTCACTGGGCGTCTGGCCGGTCAACAAAAACAAAAAATAGGCGGTGAACGATTGCTGACCGATCACATCGCGGCAAAGGTCCTTGCCGCGCACAACGATGCGGTCCACTTCGGCGATGGCCATGTGGGTGGAACCCGTGGGTGTAAAAGCGCTGGAGACGGGTGGAGTGGTCATGAATTCAGTGGCGATGTGGGGGTGAAAGAGGCAATCGACTTCACGCAGGGGCTGGGTGCGATGGCCTAACGGCTCGATGCACTGTGAAGCGCATGTCTGGACAAGCGCAAGCGCGTTGGCGACAGCAGGACAGGGGGTTACTCCCAATGGCCGCAACGGACTTGCCTCACATAATCAATTTTGAAAGTTTTGTGTGTTTCATCCCAACATGATCTGAGGAATCCACCATGCAAAAGCGGCCTTTTTTGAAAGCTCTCGGTTCGTCCTTGTTGCTTTCCACCACGGGGACCTGGGTACACGCCCAGGCCAAGCCCATTCGGGTGGGCAGCACCTTGTCCTTGACCGGCCCGTTGGCTGGAACGGCCGTGATGCACAAAATTTCCGGCGACATTTTCATCGAACAACTGAACAAACGTGGCGGTTTGCTGGGCCGTCCTGTCGAGTGGGTGGTCAAGGATGACCAATCCAAGCCCGACTTGGCCCGCACCCTTTATGAGCAGCTGATCTCTGGCGACAACGTGGATTTGTTGATGGGGCCTTACGCCACGGCCAACTCCTTGGCCGCCATGGGCGTGGCCCAACGCAACGGCAAGGTGCTGATCACCAACTCGTTTGGCATTCCGTCACTGGCCAAGTACGACATGCACTTCCCTGCCTATGTGATGGGCATCGATCCGGGCACCACCGTGCCCAACACCCTGCTCGACGGCATTGCCGCGGGCGGTGCCAAGCCGCAGTCGGTGGCGATTGTCACCAGCAAATTCCCTTCAGTGGTGTTTTTGTCGGTGGGCGCCCGTGAAGTCTTCAAGAAACGCGGACTGCGTGAAGCCTTGTGGCTGGAATGGGAGTTTGGCAACCGCGACTTTGGGCCCATTGCCTCGCGCTTGAAAGAAGCCAATGCCGACATGGTCTGGATTGGCTCCATTGGCGCGGAAAGCATCCAATTGCTGGAGGCCATGAACAAGATCGATTACAAGCCCAAGATCCACTTTCATGTGTACCCCACGCCAGGGCCTTTGGCGCAGTCGCCCTTGGCGGCCAATGCCTTGACCTTGACCACATTTGAGCAGCACGCCCCGTTCACCAACAACCCGGCTTACGCCGAGGCCATCAAAATGTACAACGAGCGGGCGGGCAAAGCCAATTTGCCCGACACCGTGTTCGAGTTGCAAGCGGCCAATGCGTTCACGGGCTGGCAATTCCTGGAAGCAGGCGTCAAAGGCGCGGGCAGTCTGGAAGACGCCAAGATCGCTGCGTGGCTCAAGAAAAACCGCGTGGACACCATTGTGGGGCGCGTTCGCTTCGATGGCCTCAACAACTATGGTGACGACCTGAACCGCATCAAACAGTTGCAGGGCGGCAAGTGGGTGGTGATCCATCCGAAAGACATGGCCCTGCCCGGCAGCAAGATGCAGTTCTGACATGCCCAGCGCAGGGCTTTTACTCCAAGCGCTGGCCTCAGGTGTCTTTCTCGGTGCCCTCTACGGCCTCATCGGCTTGGGGGTTGGGTTGGGCTGGGGCTTGTTGCGGCAAATCAACTTGGCGCATTTCGCTTGGGTGTTTCTGTCGGCTTACATCACTTATGAGCTCAAAACCCGTTTGGGCGTTGACCCATTGGTGTCTTTGCTGTTGCTGGTGCCCGCGTTTGCCGTTTTGGGCATGGCCGTCCAGGGGGTGTTTGCCCGGTTCGCGCTCACCCCTTTTAACTCATTGCTGGTGACTTTCGGCATCACCGTATCCGTAGAAGCCTTGCTGCAGTGGGTTTGGAGTGCTGATTTCCGGCGCATGTCGTCCATTTACGAAGAGCACAAATTTCGCTTGGGCAGTGTGGTGGTGACTTACTCCGAAGCTTTGACTTTGGGCATGTCGCTCGCCGCTGTGGCTGGGGTGTGGTGGTTGCTGCACCGGACGGACATGGGCAAGTCGGTGCGGGCCAGCGCAGAAGATCCGGCCATCGCCACGGCATTTGGCATCAACGCCAAGCGTTTGGCGATCGGGGTGGCCGGCTTGTGCGCTGCCTTGGCGGCCTGTGCAGGCGTGTGTGTGGCCTTGACCTTCACACTGGCCCCCTCGCAAATCTTTTCCTGGGTGGGCGTGGTGTTTGCGGTGGTGATGATCGGTCGGCTCGGCTCGGCAGTGACCCCCTTGTTGGGTGGTTTGGTGATCGGCATCAGCGAGGCCATGACCCAGGCCTTGATAGCGCCCACTTGGGCCCCTTTGGTGGCATTCACGATGCTGATTCTGATTCTTTTGCTCAGGCGTGGTGATGAATAAGATTCAGCGGATTTTTTGGCTCTCTGCGTTGCTCGCCCTGTTGGCGGCCGGGCCTTACATCGGACTGCCAGTGCACCTGCAGTCCTTGATGTATGTGATCCTTTTCTGGATCACGCTGGCCACATCTTGGAACATGCTTTCGGGTTATTCGGGTTATTTTTCGTTCGGACATGGCGCTTTTTTTGGCGTGGGCATGTATGGCATGGCCACACTGGCCACCAAAGCCGATTGGCCCGTCGTGCCAGCTGCTTTGGGCAGCGGTGTGCTGGCAGCCATATTGGCTTTGGCCATCGGGGCACTCGTTTTCAATGTGCGCAAGATTCGAGGGGAGTCTTTTGCCTTGATCACCTTGGCCGTGGGTTTTGTTTTGGCCACTTTGGCCGTGAACACGCCCATCGATGGTGGCCCGGGTGTGTATTTGATGTCCGTGGCCTTGCCCCAGTGGGGTCCCAAACCGGCCTCCACTTTCTATTACGCCAGTTTGATTTTGGCCGTCTTGAGTGTGGCCGTGGCATGGTGGTTGTTTCATGCACGGGCGGGTTTGGGCCTGCTGGCCATTCACGATGACGAAGACGCCGCCGAAGTCAACGGCGTGCCCACCTTTTGGCTCAAGATGGGGGCGTTTGCACTGTCCAGTTTTTTTGCCGGTGTCATGGGGGCTGTTCATGCGCTTTATGTGTCTTACGTCACGGTCGGTGAAACCTTCAACATCACGGTGCCTTTGATGGTCGTCTTGATGAGTGTGCTCGGTGGCAGCCGGCATTGGGCAGGCCCGATGCTCGGAGGAATTTTGATCACGCTGCTGATGCACGCTTTCACAGCAGGCGACAGTGCCTTGATCGGGAAAATCATCATTGGTATGGTTTTGGCCGGAGCAGTTCTGGTGATGCCCCGCGGCATTTTGGGAACTTGGCAATTGCGACAGCACAAGCGCTTGGTGCAAAACAGCCATGACCATGCTCAGGGACCCCAAGAGCATGACCTGCTCCTGGACCCCGCACTGGTGCTGGAGCGCCCAACGACCCCGGCTTCAGATTTTGCGAACCGACAAAAAGTGCTCGAAGTGCGTGGTTTGAGCAAACATTTCTCAGGCATTCGCGCATTGAATCAGGTCGACTTGGATTTGTACCAAGGTGAAATTTTGGGTTTGCTGGGCCCCAATGGCTCTGGCAAATCGACTTTCATCAACGTGGTCACAGGCCACTACCGACCCACAGAGGGTACGGTGCTGCTGCAAGGCCAATCTTGCGCGGGGTGGCCAGCGCACCGGATTCGCCGTCAGGGTTTGTCGCGCACCTACCAAATTCCGCGGCCATTTCACGGACTGACGGTGCTCCAAAACGTCACGCTGGCTGCGCATTACGGCGGTGCCCAGTTGACCGACGCCCAAGCTCGGGCAGAGGCGCAAGAATGGATGCTGTTTACCGGGCTTCAGGACAAGGGCGATCATTTTCCCGATGAGCTCAACTTGCACCAACGCAAATTTTTGGAGTTGGCACGCGCCTTGGCGGCGCGGCCGCAGGTGCTGCTGCTCGATGAGGTTTTGTCGGGTTTGACACCGGCCGAGATCGGTGCGGCCGTAAAAACCATTCGCCGTATCCGGGAAAGAGGCACCTCGATCGTGTTTGTCGAGCATGTCATGAGCGCTGTGCTGGCCTTGTCCGATCGCTTGGTGGTGCTCAACCAGGGCGAGGTCATTGCAGAGGGGGACCCCCAGCAAGTGATGGCGCGCGAGGAAGTGGTGCGGGCCTATTTGGGTGACGAGGCGATGGTGTAAACATGCTCCAAATCGATCAAATTCAAGTCAATTACGGGGCAGCGCCTGCACTTTGGGATGTTTCCCTCCAGATCCATGCGGGCGAATTGGTTTCCGTGATCGGCCCCAACGGGGCTGGTAAAACCACATTGATCCTTGCTGTCATGGGACTCAACCGCTTGGCCGCTGGGAAAATCGTGTGGGAGGGTGAGACGGTTTCAAGTTCGCCCCCCCATCTTTTGTGTGAAAAAGGTTTGGCCTTGGTGCCTGAAAGCCGCAGGTTGTTCACGGGCATGACGGTGCGTGAAAACCTCGAACTGGGCGCCATGCACCCCGCTGCAAAGGCCGCGCGTGCCCGCACCTTTGAGCAAGTGTGTGAGCTGTTTCCTGCGGTGCGGGCCAAGCTCAATCAGGTCTCGGGCACCTTGTCGGGTGGGCAACAACAAATGGTGGCCATTGGTCGGGCCATGATGGCCCTGCCTCGTTTGCTTTTATTGGACGAGCCGTCTTTGGGCTTGGCTCCCAGCATTGTCGGCGAGATGTTTCGGGCCATTGAGTCGATCAACCAAAGTGGCACCGCGGTCATGCTGGTCGAGCAAAACGTCAGCCGTGCCTTGGCGATTTCAAAGCGCACCTATGTGCTGGAGAACGGGCGTGTGGTGACTTCGGGCGCGTCGTCCGAGTTGAGCCACCGTCCTGAAATCCGAAAAGCCTATCTGGGGATTTGAATCGCCTGGCTGCGCTGCGCGAGCCCACACGGGTCGCTGTGGGGCCTGTCACCCAGCAAGACCCTTGAAAGCCTTCACAAATTGTGCTGCGCTGATTTGCACCTCTTGAGGCTTGCGCCCTGGTGCGTAAAGGGCTGAGCCCAAACCAAAACCATTGGCGCCTGCCTTCCAGTAGGCCGCCATGTTGTCGGGTGTGATGCCCCCCACGGGCATCAAAGCCGCGCTTGGAGGCAGAACGGCTCGCAGCGCTTTGACGGTGCTCGGTAAGAGCATTTCCGCCGGGAACAGTTTGAGTCCGTGTGCACCTGCATGGAGCGCCGCAAAGGCTTCGGTGGGCGTCGCCACGCCTGGCAGTACCACCATGTTCAGGGCCAGGGCTTGCGCCACCACGGCGGGGTTGAAGTTGGGAGCGACGACCAATCGACCGCCAGCCGCGTGCACTTCTTGGACTTGCTGCGCGTTCAGCACCGTGCCCGCACCGATGAGGATTTGCGGGAACATCCGGGTCAAGGCTGAGATGCTGTCCAAGGGCGCTGGCGAGTTGAGGGGCACTTCAATGATGCGAAAGCCGCTGCTGACCAATGCCTCTCCCACAGCAGGCGCCTCGGCAGGCGTGAGGCCACGCAAGATGGCGATCAAGGGCAGATGGGCCATGGCTTGTGCCAGCACTGATGGAGGGTCTTGCAAGTGGTTCATTCAATCAAGCGGGGTTCGTGAGATGGGAAGCCAGGGTATGCAGTCCGGCCCAGGTGGCTTCTTCCCCTAGGCTTTGGCTGGGGATGCCCAGGTGTTGCAGGGCCAAGGTGTAGCGCAGCGTCAGGGCTTGGCTGCCCACCACAATCACGGGGCCTGTATCGGCTTGGGTGCGCAATTCTTCGCCAATCAGCAGGCCAGACAAATAGCTCGGCAATTGGGCCGCACTCAGGCGCTCAAACAATCCGAGCGTGCGCACTGCAAAGAGCTTGTGCAAGAGACTGCCGGGCTGCTGGCTTTGCGCAAGGCCTTGAATAAAGACCGACTCGTCAAAGGCGCCACCAAGGTCCAGCGTTTTGCCCAATATCGAGTGCTGACTCATCAAAGCAAACACCTCGCCGGTCATGAAGGTTTGGAAATGCGTGACACGGCCGCCTTGCACCTGCACCCATTTGCTGTGCGTGCCAGGGAGTACGAGCGTGGCACTGTCGCGGCCAGCCCATTGCAAAGCCCCAAAAATCTGCACTTCTTCACCGCGCATCACATCCGGCGTGTTCAGGCCGTCCAGGCCCGCACAGCTCAGGCCTGGCACCAAGGCCATGCGCCCTGGCTGCAACCACAGCAAGTGCTGGCCCAGTTCGGCAAAACCCGCAGGACAGGGGCAGTAGGGCGCTTCTTGCCAGCCCTGACGGCTGCCGGCCATGCCCGAGATCAGGCACAGCGCAGGCGCTTGCATCCAGTCGCCAAACAGGCTGTTGAAGACGGCTTCAAATTGACCGGGTGGCACGGTGAGGATGCCGCGTGGAAACTCGCGAGATTCCTGCACCTGACCCTGGTCACCCCACCGTGCACCGCGCAGCGACGAAGTGCCCCAGTCGATGCCGATCAATTTTTTGTGGGGGATCATGCAGGCGTTCCTGTTGATGCGGATTTCAAGGCGTTCAGAACGGCTTCGCGTTGGGGCAGTGGGTCCACTGCCCCAAAGCCTTGTACCGACAAAGCAGCAGCGGCATTGGCATAGGCGGCAGCGTCCCACAAGTTGTCACCCGCTGACAACCGTGCCAGCAGGTTGCCGGCAAAACAGTCACCTGCGCCTGTGGCGTCCACCGCTTGCACGCTGTGGCCCGGTACAGCGCGCTGCATCTGACCATCGCTGGCGATGGCACCATGGGCACCCAGTTTGAGCACCACTTGTGTTGCACCTTGCGCATGGCTCCAGGCGATGATGTCTTGTGCTTGAGTCAAGCCCGTCAGTGCGGTCATGTCTTCCAGGCTCGGCAAAAAAAGATCGCACAGCCCGATGGCGTGACGGATGCAGGCTTGAGCGCGCGCCAGTGGCCACAGTGACAGGCGCAAATTCGAATCGAAGGCCACGCGCGTGCCCAGCTTGCGCGCCAATTGCATGGCGGCCAAAGCCGTGTCGCAGGCCGATGCCGAAATGGCCAAGGAAATGCCCGACAAGTGCAGCCAATGGCTGCTGGCAAGGGTGTCTTGCCAGTGTGCAAGATCTTGTGTCTGCATGCGGCTGGCCGCAGAGCCCGCTCGGGCATAGCTGAATTGGTGGCCTTGCACATCGTGGCTCACAAAGTACATGCCGGTGGGCGCTTGCGCGTCGCGCAGGACAGGGGTGGCGTCCATGTTTTCGCGCTGCCACAAATCCATCAGGCGGTCGCCCCAGCGGTCGGTCCCCAAACGACTCAGGTACGCCACTTTGGCGCCCGCCCTTGCAGCGGCAATGGCGGCGTTGCTGGTGTCGCCACCAAAGCCTTGCAGATACACAAGGGGTTCACCAGGCGTCTGGCCCGGGGTTTGGTTGAACTCGACCATGGCTTCGCCCAGGGCCACAACGTCGAGGGTTTTGGAGAGGTCTGTCATGCGAACAAAAGCAAGAAGTATTCAGCGCACGGTGGGAAAATCAACGTCAAAGGGTCCACATGGTGAATGGAGCAAAGCGATATGGAACACGATTTTGTACTGAACGCCGCTTGCAAGGGCTTTCCCTTGGCGGCAGAACCTTGCGCCGTGTCGCAATTGGGTGATCGTGGTTGGCATTTGTTGGACGATGCCTTGGCGTACCCGGTGGCGGTGCTGCGCCGTCCGGCGCTCATGCACAACCTGGCTTGGATGCAGGATTTTGTGCAGCGCAAGGGTGTGGCGCTGGCCCCGCATGGCAAGACCACCCTGTCGCCCGAGCTGTTTCGCCTGCAATTGCAGGCGGGGGCTTGGGGTCTGACCTTTGCCAATGTGCACCAGCTGCGGGTGGGACTGGCAGCGGGTGCGCAGCGTGCCATCATTGCCAATCAGTTGGTCGCCGATGCCGACTTGGATGGCCTGGACTTTTTGCTGCGTCAGCACCCGCAGGCGCGGGTGTGGTTTCTGGTCGATTCGCTCGCGCAGTTGCAGGCCCTGGCCGATTGGGGCAAGCGGCGAGGCCATGCCCGCTGCTGGGACGTGTTGCTGGAGTTGGGCATTGCCGGTTACCGCACCGGTTGTCGCACGCACGATCAAGCCCTGGCTTTGGCGCAAGCCATCGCCGCCTCGCCAGTTGTGCGCCTGGGCGGTGTGGAGTGTTACGAGGGTGGGTTGGGGCGTTGCGACAGCGCGCACGACATGGAAGCCGTGAGCGCCTTGGTGCGCAGTGTGCAGGCCTTGGTGCAGCAGCTTGATGCGCAAAACCTGTGGGGCAGCGACGAGGTCTTGTTGTCGGCGGGTGGCTCGGCGGTGTTCGATCTGGTCATCCCCATGCTCAAAACCCAGGTCAAAAGCCGACCGGTGCGAGGCGTGTTGCGCTCGGGCTGTTATGTCACGCATGACCACTGGAACTACGCCCGTTACCTCAAGCTGGTGCAAGCGCGTGAGGGTTTGAGCGCTTCCTTGCAGCCCGCTTTGGAGGTGTGGACCCAGGTGCAATCGGTGCCCGAGCCGGGGCTGGCGATTTTGACTGCAGGGCGGCGGGATGTGTCCTTTGACCAATGCATGCCCATGCCGGTTCGCTGGGCACCACGGGCCCAGCGTGCTGGCACTGGCATTGCTGCATCGCCCGATGGCTGGCAAGTCAAAGCGCTGAGCGATCAGCACGCGCACATGGCCTTCGATGTCGCAGGGGTCTGGCCGCAGGTGGGGGACCGGGTGGCTTTGGGCATTTCTCACCCCTGCACCACCTTTGACAAATGGCGCTGGATGGCGGTCATCGAAGACGATGGGCGCATCAGCGGGGCGATCAGCACGCATTTTTGAGAGGCTGAGCGCCAAAGGCAAAAAGGTCACCACGCTGTTGTGACGTGGCGGCCTGTGTGCATTTCACTTCAAGCCGTTCAGGGCTTCGGCAGGGTAGCCGGGCCGGTTTTTGCAGTCGTCGATGTACTGCGCAATGATCGCCTCGAAGCTCTCGTCGGCTCGCAGACCCAGGGCGTGGGCACGATCAAAAGTGCATCCTTTGGCCCAGTTGTCCACGATGGCGGCAATGCGCTCGTCTTTTTCAAAAGTCACGCGTGCGCGCACCGCTGGGCCAGCGACTTTTTCGAGTGCGGCCAGCATGTCGCTGACCTTCACGTTCAGACCCGGCAGGTTCAGTGCCATGCGGCCGCCAAAGGCTTCACGGCTGGCTTCGAACACGGTGATCAAACCGTGCACCGTGTTGCCGGGCGAGGACATGGGGTGAGACACCGAAGCGTCCACCGGGCAAGTGGTGGTGGTGCCTGCAAGTGGCTCCCGAATGATGCCGCTGAAAAAAGAAGAGGCGGCACCGTTGGGTTTGCCGGGCCGCACGGTCACGGTCATCAGGCGCGCTGCACGGCCGTCAATGTAGCCCTTGCGGGTGTAATCGGCCACCATGTATTCGATCATCAGCTTGTGCGTACCGTAAGACGTTTGCGGCGTCGGC
>NZ_CAMBNZ010000096.1 GCF_945869175.1 Limnohabitans sp. Rim8
TTACACGCTGGGCGAGTCGGGTTTGCCCATTTTGGACGGGGCGTTGGCATGGTTTGAATGCCACAACCGCAGCCGACACGAAGAAGGCGACCATGTGATTTTTGTGGGCGAGGTGGAGCGCTGCGGCTTCAGCGATGGCAGGCCACCGCTGGTCTACCAAGGCGGTCAGTTCAGTTCGACTGCACCTTTGCACAAAACATGGCTATGACCACCGAGCCAGGCTTTGTCGACGACTACCTGGCCTACCTGCTGGCGCGTGCCAGCCATTTGATTTCAAGCGAATTCCATGCAGTGGTCGAGGCCAGTGGTCTCTCCCTGATGGAGTGGCGCGTCATGGCCAGCCTGTCGGGCAAAGACAGTTTGAGCATCAACGAACTCGCCAGCATCGTGCTGGCCAAACAACCCACCGTGACCAAGCTGGTGGGCCGCATGCAAGACGCCGGGTGGGTCAAGCGCTCCGACGCAGCACACGACAAACGACAAAGCCTGGTGAGCCTCACGGCCGCAGGTCGGCGCAAAGTGCAGCCCCTGCTCAAGCAAGCCAAAGCGCACGAGACGCAGGTGGTGTCTGCTTTGGGCTCAGCCTCGGCGCATCAACTCAAGCTCATGTTGGAGAGCTTGATAGCAGCGCATGGCAGTGCCTGAGCGCGCAAGGGCACAGCCAAAATTTTGGATTTAGGTCTGGGTGAACCATTTATTGCCAATCTCTGCGGCAAATAGGTATGGCTAAGTCTCAACTGAGGAGGTTGGCCAATGTCTACTTGCTGGCAAGACGTCTCGATGAAGTTGCCCTGGCATGCGTCAATTCAATTGACAACGTCAGTTAGATTCCCGATGGTCGTCAGGCGATTGCCGTGTGTTTGATTGAAACCCGTCAGAACAGGCCCTCGATCTGTCCCCTGGCGTTCAGACGTATGGAGTTGGCCGATGGCACTTTGGGCAAGCCCGGCATGGTCATGATGTCGCCGGTGATGACGACGATGAACTCGGCACCCGCCGAGAGCCGCAGTTCGCGGACAGTCACGATGTGGCCGCTGGGTGCGCCTAGTAGGGTCGGGTCCGTCGAGAACGAATACTGTGTCTTGGCCATGCACACCGGCAGGTGGCCGTAATGGTCCTGCAGTTCGTTGAAGCGGTTTCGCACCGCGGCATCCGCCGCGATGTCGGCAGCACCGTAAATCTCGGTCGCAATCAGGCGGACCTTGTCCCAAAGCGGCAGGGAGTCGGGGTACAGCGGCTTGAAATCGGCCTTGCCGCTGTCCGCGACGTCTGCCACGTGGCGTGCCAAGGCTTCGATGCCTTTGCCGCCCTCGGCCCAATGCGTGCACACGAAAGCTTGGGTTCCCGCATCCTGCGCTGCCTGCATGACCGCCTGAAGCTCGGCGTCGGTATCGGTGATGAAACGGTTGATGGCGACCACCGGCGCCACACCGAATTTGCGCACGTTGTCGATGTGGCGGCGCAGGTTCGCGCATCCGCGCTGTACCGCCTCCACGTTCTCGCCTTTGAGATCGTCCTTGGCCACACCGCCATGCATCTTGAGCGCTCGCACCGTGGCTACGATGACCGCCGCATCGGGTCGCAGGCCGGCCTTGCGGCACTTGATGTCGAAAAACTTCTCTGCGCCGAGGTCAGCGCCGAAACCCGCTTCGGTCACTACGTAATCGCACAGCTTGAGTGCGGTCCGGGTGGCTAGCACCGAGTTGCAACCGTGTGCGATGTTGGCAAACGGCCCGCCATGCACGAAGACCGGGTTGTTCTCAATGGACTGGACCAGGTTGGGCATTAAAGCGTCTTTAAGCAGCACAGCCATGGCTCCGTCGCCGCCGAGCTGCCGGGCTGTTACCGGTACACGCTCACGTGTATAGCCAACCACAATGTTGCCGATGCGCCGCTCCAGGTCACTCAGGTCGGTCGCGAGGCAGAAGATGGCCATCACTTCGGAAGCCACCGTGATGTCGAAACCGTCCTCGCGCGCAAAGCCGTTAGCGACCCCACCCAGCGAATTGACGATCGAGCGCAGCGCGCGGTCATTCATATCCATGGCGCGGCGCCAGGCGATGCGACGCGAGTCCAGCGCCAGCGCGTTACCCCAGTAAATGTGGTTGTCAGTCAGCGCGGCGAGCAGGTTGTGCGCCGAAGTGATGGCGTGGAAGTCGCCGGTGAAATGGAGGTTGATGTCCTCCATCGGCACAACTTGAGCATAGCCGCCGCCAGCCGCACCACCTTTGATACCGAAACACGGGCCCAGCGACGGTTCGCGCAGGCAGCTCATCGCCTTCTTACCGATGCGGTTCAGGCCGTCGCCCAGGCCTACGGTTGTGGTCGTCTTGCCTTCACCGGCCGACGTCGGGCTGATCGCGGTGACCAGAATGAGCCGGCCATCTTTTCTGCCTTCGAGCGTGCGGATGAAATCCATCGATACTTTGGCCTTGGTCGGGCCGTACTGCACCAGGGAGTCCACCGGAATGCCGAGTTGAGCGCCGATCTCTGCAATTGGCTTCAAAGTCGCATCGCGCGCAATATCGATGTCGGAGCGCAAGGTGGTGCTTGGTGTTTGCATGATGTGTAAATCCAGCTAGGATGCATTTGAGTATGTCATGAGCGCGTTGGTCCTCCGTATCGGGGAATCCCTGCATCCGAAGACACGAAGACTCTTCCGATGGCGTCACTCTTGCAAGACAGGCCATCGTTGTAGAGCTCTTTCTACTGGACTGCTAACGGGTGGTGTCACATAGGCGATTATCGATCTAGGACCTCTGCAGCTTCTCCCGCAGTCCTTGTTTTAGCTCACTCCGGCACCACCGCTGTCACTTCAATTTCAACTTGGGCGCGGTCTTCCACCAGATCGGCCACTTGCACCAGCGTCATGGCGGGGTAGTTCTTGCCGATGACTTCTTGGTAGACCTTGCCCAGCTCCCTGCCGCGTGCGAGGTATTCCTTTTTGTCTTTGACGTACCAGGTCATGCGGGCCATGTGCTGTGGGCCTGCGCCTGCACAGGCCAGGGTGTCAACGATGTTTTGCAGGGCCTGGCGGCACTGGGCCACAAAGTCGTCGGTCTCGAATTGGGCTTGGCCGTTCCAGCCGATCATGCCCGCGACGAACACCATCCGGCCACGCGCTTCGATGCCATTGGCATAGCCTTTGGCGGGAGCCCAGCCTTCGGGTTGCAAGACGTTGAACATGATTTTTCCTTTAGCAATTGGGAACAGCGCTGAAGATCTGTTCCGCAAAATTATTTGTTGACTGAAATTTGACGCAGTTTGAAGCGCTGCAGCTTGCCGGTTTCGGTGCGGGGCAAGGCGTCTAAAAAAATCACTTTGCGCGGGTACTTGAACGGTGCGATGGTTTGTTTGACGTGCTCTTGCAAGGCTTTTTCCATGGCCGCATCGCCCATATGGCCGGGCTTGAGCACCACACAGGCCTGCACGATGTGGCCACGGTCTTCGTCGGGCATGCCGACCACGCCGCACTCGGCCACGGCCGGGTGTTGCAGCAAAGCGCCTTCAACCTCGGGGCCTGCGATGTTGTAGCCGGCCGAGATGATCATGTCGTCGTTGCGGGCCTGGTAGCTGAAGTAGCCGTCGGCATCCATGACAAAGGTGTCGCCGGGCAGGTTCCAACCGTCTTTCACATAGTCCTGTTGGCGCGGATCGGCCAGGTATTTGCAGCCCGTGGGGCCACGCACCGCCAAACGCCCCACCACGCCGGGCGGCACGGGCTGCATGTCGTCATCGACGATTTGCGCCACATAACCAGGTACCACTTGGCCGATGCTGCCCGCACGCACCTGTTGGCCCGCGCTGGAGATGTAGATGTGGATCACCTCGGTGCCGCCAATGCCGTCGGTCATCTCGATGCCGGTGGCTTGCTTCCACAACTGGCGGGTGGCGTCGGGCAAGGCCTCGCCTGCCGACACCGGTTGCTTGAGACTGCTCAGGTCATGCTGCCCCGCCATCGTCGCCATTTGGCGGTACAGGGTGGGCGCGGTGTAGCACTGCGTAGCGCGGTATTTGGCCACGGTCTGCAGCAAGGTTTCGGGTGTGTGCTTTTCCAGCAGCACGGTGCTCGCGCCATAGCGCAGCGGAAACGCCAGCAGACCGCCAAGCCCAAATGTGAAAGCAATCGGCGGTGTGCCGCAGACAACGTCGTTTTCAGTCATGCGCAGGATGTGGCGCGGGAACAGGTCGCACATGGCCAGCACATCGCGGTGAAAGTGCATGGTGCCCTTGGGCTTGCCGGTGGTGCCGCTGGTGAATGCGATCAGGCACACGTCATCGCGGCTGGTGGCGTGCGGGGTGTACGCACAGTTGTGCCTCTGCATGCGCTGCTCAAGCCCCTCGGCCACTTCACTGCGGAACATCACGCTCTGTTTCAGGCAAGGCACATGGCTGGCGTGGCCGGGTGTCATGCAGTGCTGCAGTTCGTCGGCCAAGAGGCTGTCGCACAGCGCGGCGCTGACTTGCGCCTGGTCGAGGATCTGCGCCAACTCGCCCGCACGCAGCAGCGGCATGGTGGGCACCGCCACCAAACCGGCCTTGAGCGCGCCGAGCAAACAAGCGGCCATCATGGGGCTGTTGCCGCCGCGCAGCAAAATGCGGTTGCCGGGCACGAGGCCCATGTCGTGCGTCAAAACCTGGGCGATGCGGTCGGTTTTGTCTTGCAACTGCGCATAGCTCCAGCTGAAGTCGCCCCCGCCTGTGTTGAAGTCGCTCACGCCGTGCAGCGCGATGCGATCTCCCCGGCCTTCGCGTACATGCCGGTCCACCAGTTCCACCGCGCAGTTGAGTTGGTCAGGGTAGTTCAGCTCGGGCAGGTCGGACATGAACACGGGCAGCTGGTCTTTGGGCGGCAGCCGGTCGCGCGTAAAGCAGTCGGTGTGGTTGCTGGGCAGCAAGGTGTTCCAGTCGCTCATGTCAACCTTTCAACAAGTCCTTGCCAATGATCAGCTGCTGCACTTCGGTCGCGCCTTCGTAAATTCGCAGCGCCCGAATCTCGCGGTACAGCGACTCGACCATCACGCCTTTTTTGACGCCCATGCCGCCGTGCATCTGCACGGCCATGTCGATGATTTGTTGCGCGTTTTCGGTGGCGGTCATCTTGGCCATGGCCGCTTCGCGGGTGATGCGTGCGCCTTGGTCGCGCAGCCAAGCGGCGCGGTAGGTCAAGAGCGTGGCGGCATCGAGCATTGTCGCCATCTGCGCGATCTTGGTTTGGGTGATCTGAAAGTCGCCCAAGCTTTGGCCAAACATCTTGCGTGAACGCGCCCAAGCGATGGACTCGTGCAAGGCACGCCGCCCAAAACCCAAAGCCGCTGCAGCCACCGACGTGCGGAACACATCGAGCGTGGCCATGGCCACTTTGAAGCCTTGGCCTGCCTCGCCAATGCGCTGCGATGCGGCCACCTTGCAGTTGTCGAACTTGAGCGTGGCCAGCGGGTGTGGCGCGACGACGTCGATGCGCTCTTCAATCGTCAAGCCGGGCGTGTCGGCATCCACAACGAAGGCCGTGATGCCCTTGGCACCCCGGCCAGGGGTACCCCCCAAGCCTTCGCCAGGCGCTTCGCCCGTGCGGGCGAACACCACATAAAAGTCGGCGATGCCGCCGTTGCTGATCCAGGTCTTGCGGCCATTGATCACATAGCCGTCCGCCGTGGCGGTGGCGCTGCACTGCATGGCAGCCACGTCAGAGCCGGCCTCGGGTTCGCTCAAAGCAAAGGCCGACAAGGCTTGGCCTGAGGCCACGCGAGGCAGGTAGCGCTGCTTTTGGTCAGTCGAGCCCATGAGGCTGAGGGCCCCTGTGCCCAGGCCTTGCATGGCAAAAGCAAAATCCGACAGGCCGTTGTGAAAAGCCAGCGTCTCGCGCAGCAGGCACAACTGGCGTGTGTCGATCACGTCTGACGCTGCACCGTAGGCTGTGCCGGACACCGCATGCTTGAGCCAACCGCCGTCTCCCAGCAGGCGCACCAGGCGGATGCATTCGGCGTCGACCGCGTCGCGGCTTTCGTCGTGGTGCGCATGGGCCAAGTGTTCATTGCACCAGACATCCAGCCGCACTTTGAAGCCGCGGTGGCTGTCGTCAAAGAAAGGCCAATCGAGTTCTGCGGGGTGCTGTGTTGGGTGTAGTGCGGGGTTATTGGACATGGCTCAGTCGCCTTCAAAAATGGGCGTTTGCTTGGCCACAAAGGCGTGGTACGCCCGGTGGAAGTCGTTGGTGGCCATGCAGATGGCCTGCGCCTGAGCCTCAGCCTCGATGGCTTCGTCAACACCCATGTTCCATTCTTGTTGCAGCATTTTTTTGGTGATGCCGTTGGCAAAGGTGGGGCCCGCCACCAGTTGGGCGGCCATGGCCTGCGCGTCGGCCAGCACGGTATCGGCCTCGCACACCCGGTTGTAAAAACCCCAGCGCTCGGCCTCCAGCGCACCCAGGCCACGCCCGGTGAACAGCAACTCGCTCGCACGGCCCTGGCCGATGATGCGCGGCAAGAGCGCACATGCACCCATGTCGCACCCGGCCAAACCTACCTTGTTGAACAAGAAATACGTCTTGCTGCGCTCGGTGCCATAGCGCAGGTCGGACGCCATGGCCAAAATTGCCCCAGCCCCGGCGCATACACCGTCGATCGCGGCGATGATGGGTTGTGGACAGGCACGCATGGCCTTGACCAGATCGCCCGTCATGCGGGTGAAGGCCAGCAGGCCCGGCATGTCGAGTTGGGTGAGCGGGCCGATGATTTCGTGCACATCGCCACCCGAACAGAAGTTGCCGCCTGCACCCGTGATGACCACCGCGTGCACATCAGGCGCGTAAGGCAATGCGCGGAAGAAATCGCGCAGTTCCGCGTACGAGTCAAACGACAAGGGGTTCTTGCGCTCGGGACGGTTCAGGCTGACGGTGGCAACCCCTTGTGAAACGTCGAGGAGGAAATGCTCTGGCTTGTACCCCGCCATGGGCTGGTTGTGGCGTGGCAGTTGGTGCGGCTCACCGCGCAAAAAGCGTGTACTCATCATGTCTCCTGAATAAATTCTTTGTGGGGTTGTGCAGGGGTCCCAATGGAGGGGCCGGATTTCAAAATGCCCAGCAGTTGATGCAGCTGTGTTTGTTGTTGTTCGGCCAGCGGTAACAACAGTTCGACAACCCAGCCCTCGTGGGCCTGCGCCATGGCCGCGAAAGTGCTGCGCCCGGCATCGGTCAAGCTGACCGTATAAGAGCGGCGATCACTGGCTTGCATTTGCCGTTGCACCAATTGTTCTTTTTCCAGCTGATCGACGATGGCTGTGACGTTGCCGCCCGTGACCATCATGCGCCGCGACAGCTCGCTCATCGACAGTCCTTGCGGCTCGCGCTCCAGTTGCGCCATCAGGTCAAAGCGTGGCAGCGTGATGCCAAACTGCTCGCGCAGTCGCTGGCGGATCGTGTCTTCAATGCGGGTGGTGGCCGACAACAGGCGCAACCACAGGCGCAAAGAGGCATGGTGGTCGGCGTGCGCACGCACTTCCATGTCGGTGTCTTGCCGTGCGCTCATCCTGCCAACTCCCCGCCGTCAATCGCAATCGCTTGCCCGTTGATCGCGTCGCTGCCAGCAGCGCACAGCCACAGCACGCTTTGCGCGACTTCTTGAGGTTGCACCAGGCGCTGCTGCGGGTTGCCTGCGGCCAAGGCCTGACGCGCTTGCGCTTCACTCTTGCCGGTTTTGCCCACGATGTTTTGCACCGCTTCACGCACGATGTCGGTCTCGGTGTAGCCGGGGCAAATGGCGTTCACGGTCACGCCCTTGCGCGCCAATTCGAGGGCCAGCGCCTTGGTCAGACCCACCACACCATGCTTGGCCGCCACATAGGCGCTCACATAGGCGTAGCCCTTGAGGCCGGCTGTGCTGGCGATGTTGATGATGCGCCCGGGCGTGCCCGCCTGCACCCCTTCAAGCATGCCCGGGAGCACCGCCTGAATGCAATGGTATGTGCCCGTGAGGTTCACGTTGAGCATCTGCTGCCACAGCGCCGCATCGGTTTTGGCAAAAGGCGCGCTGTGTGCCTGACCGGCGTTGTTGACCAAGATGTTCACCGGGCCAAAGCGCGCCTGCGCCTGTTGCACCGCAGCTTGCACGGCGTGCTCGTCGGCCACGTCCATGGGTGCGATCAAGACGGCCACATCGGGGACCAGTGCGTGCAGGGCTTCGGCCTGGGTTTGCAGTTTGTCCTGTGAGCGGCCGCAGAGCGTGAGTCGGCAGCCCGCTTGGGCCAGTTGCAGTGCGATGGCCGCGCCAATTCCTGCACCCGCGCCGGTGATGAGGGCATGACGGTCTTGGAGTTCAGTGGCCATCAATCCCCCTTACTCGCGGTCTGCTGGGCACGCTCTCGTGCAAAACCCGCTTCGAGCTGCGGCTTGCCCGACACGTAGGCACGCGGCCAGGCGATGTCTTTGAAGCCAATGCGCGCGGCTTCGGTCAGTGTCCAGGCCGGGTTGGCCAAGTGTGGGCGGGCCACGGCGCACAGGTCAGCGCGGCCAGCGGCGAGGATGCTGTTGACGTGATCGGCTTCAGAAATGGCACCGACTGCGATGGTTGCGATGCCGGCTTCTTGTCGGATGCGGTCGGCAAACGGGGTTTGGTACATGCGGCCGTAGGTGGGCTTTTGCATGGCGCTGACCTGGCCTGACGAGCAGTCGATCATGTCGGCACCAGCGGCCTTGAAGGCGCGTGCGATCTCGACCGCGTCGGTGGGCGTGATGCCGCCTTCGACCCAATCGTGCGCCGAAATACGCACCGACATGGGCAGGTCCTGCGGCCAAGCGGCCCTTACAACTGCAAACACTTCAAGCGGGTAACGCAGGCGGTTGGCGAGCGAGCCGCCGTACTCGTCGATGCGCTGGTTGGTGAGCGGGCTGATGAAGCTCGACAGCAAGTAGCCGTGGGCGCAGTGCAACTCCAGCCAATCAAACCCAGCTTGGACAGCGCGCAGGGTGCTGGCCACAAACTCGGCCGTGACGCGGTCCATGTCGGCGCGGGTCATGGCGCGGGGCACATCGCCGTGCGGCAAATAGGGCTGAGCAGAGGCCGCCATCAATGGCCAGTTGCCCTCGGCGTCATCGGCCGGCACAGGCTGGTCCATGCCCGTGCCTTGCCATGGGCGGCAGGTGGAGCCTTTGGGTCCGGCGTGGCCGATCTGCAGGCCGATCTTGGCGTCAGACTTGGCATGCACCCAGTCGGTGATGCGTTTGAAATCGTCGGTCTGTGCATCGTTCCATAAGCCTGGGCAGCCGTGGGTGATGCGACCGTCGGCACTGGGTGCGGTCATCTCGACCATCACCAGCCCGGCACCGCCCATGGCACGCGCGCCCAAGTGCACCAGATGGTCGTCGCCCACGTGCCCATCAAGGGCCATGTACTGCGCCATGGGCGAGACGACAACGCGGTTCTTGAGTGTGACGGAACGTTGCGTGTAGGGCGTGAACATCGGTGGACGAACCCCGGGTCTGGCTGTGCGCCCAGCGAACCAAGCCTCGTAGCCCTCCAGCCAAGCCTTGTCCCGCAGTCTCAAATTCTCGTGGCTGATGCGTTGGCTGCGGGTGAGCATCGAGTACATGAACTGCTCGGGTTCGAGCTGATCGCAATAACGCTCGCCGCACACCTCGAACCATTCCATCGCGTTCCAGGCGGCGTTTTGCAGGCGGATCACGTCTATCTCGCGCACAGCTTGGTAGTGCTTCAGCACTTGCGGTATGCGGTCAGCGGTATCGCCAAGGTCTTTGAACTGACGCACCAACTCAATCGCGTCTTCCAGTGCCAGCTTGGTGCCCGAGCCAATTGCAAAGTGCGCGGTGTGCACCGCGTCGCCCATCAGCACCACATGGCTGTTGCCATTGAAGTGCGACCAGTTGGCGCATTTGACCCGCTGAAAATTCAACCAGGCCGAGCCACGAAGGTGCCGGGCATTGGTCATCAACTTTTCGCCCTGCAGGTTCTTGGCAAAGAGCTTTTCGCAGAAGGCGATCGACGCGTCTTGGTCGGCTTTGTCCAAGTCGTGCGCCAGCCAAACGTGCTCGGGGCACTCAACGATGAAGGTCGACGTCAGGTTGTCGAATTTGTAAACGTGAGCTGCGAACCAGCCGTGCTCGGTCTTCTCGAACAAAAAGGTGAAGGCGTCGTACTGCCGATGGGTGCCCAGCCAGATGAAGCGATTGGGTCGCGTGACGATGTCTGGCTTGAACACGTCTGGAAGTCGACTTCGCACACGCGAATTGACGCCATCGCTGGCAATGATGAGGTCTGCGTCAGGAAAGTCCAGATCCGAATTCACATCTTGTTCAAACATGAGCTTGACGCCCACTTGCTCGCATCGCTCTTGCAGAATGTTGAGCAACTTTTTGCGACCAATGCCCACAAAGCCATGACCGCCTGAGCGGATCACGCGGTCTTTGAAGTGCAGCTCAATGTCATCCCAATGGTTGAAGGCTTGCTCCACCTCTGCTGCGGTTTCTTTGTCCCACTCGCGCATGTTTTCCAGCGTTTGGTCCGAAAACACCACACCCCAACCAAAGGTGTCGTAGGGCTTGTTGCGTTCGACCACGATGATGTCATGGTGAGGGTCGAGCTTTTTCATCAACAACGCAAAGTACAAGCCCGAGGGACCGCCACCAATGCAGACAATATTCATATTCGTTCTCTTTGCTATCGACCACACAGGCCATTGATTCAGGCCTATATATTTTAAACCTCAAGTATTTAATCAAATGAAGACATGGTCAATCGGGGAGTAACCCGTAGAGAACACAAAAAATGGAGGAGGGTGCGATGAAGAAATGCTTCGCACAAAGCAAAACGCCCCACCGTAAGGTGAGGCGCTTTGGTGCTGTTAAAAGCCTGACGATGTCCTACTTTCACACGGGAATCCGCACTATCATCGGCGCTAAGTCGTTTCACTGTCCTGTTCGAGATGGGAAGGAGTGGGACCAACTTGCTATGGT
>NZ_CAMBNZ010000097.1 GCF_945869175.1 Limnohabitans sp. Rim8
TTGCTGGACCGGCTCACGCATCATTGCCACATTGTGGAGACGGGCAACGAGAGTTGGCGCTTCAAGCACTCTCAGGCGGTCAGCCTGAAGGGTAAACAATCCAAAACGAAAGGGGGCAAAAGCACCGAGCAGCTAAACTTATCCACAACCGAATAAGCAAATTCTTTAAAAACCAGTGGCTCAATATTCGATGCAAACACTGGCTCAGTTTGTCTGGCTAATCAACACAACAAAATTTCATTCAACTTGGTTCAAAGCCCGTTTTGCAGAAACCCTCAAATTCACGGCGCGGAACCAAGTCCGAAAAAGTCATGTGGTTTTGAGACAAACGGGGTTTGAGACGCCTTTACCGGGCCAATGGCGCAGGTCGCAGTCAGGAGCCCAAAGCAAAAAGCCCCGCGTGGTGCTGGGCCTGAGGCTGCCTCAAGGCCGGCTGAGCAGGTTTGAGGTCTTTGTACTGGCGGAGGAGGAGGGATTCGAACCCTCGGTAGTGTTGCCACTACGCCTGATTTCGAGTCAGGTACATTCGACCACTCTGCCACCCCTCCTGAGACTCGTCGAAGCGCAGATTCTAGCAGAGCGTCGGCCGCGCCTAAACACTGAGCAGCGCCAATCCACCCATGTAAGGGCGCAGCACCTCGGGCACGGTGACCGAGCCATCGGCGTTCTGGTAATTTTCCAAAACAGCCACCAGTGCACGGCCCACGGCCAGTCCGGAACCGTTCAATGTGTGCACCAGTTCGTTTTTACCTTGCGCATTCTTGAAACGGGCCTGCAGGCGCCGCGCCTGAAAGGCTTCGCAGTTGGAGACCGAGCTGATTTCGCGGTACGTGTTTTGCGCAGGCACCCAGACCTCCAGGTCATAGGTTTTGCTGGCGCCAAAGCCAATGTCGCCCGTGCACAAGCTCATCACGCGGTAAGGCAAACCCAGCTTTTGCAAAATCGCTTCGGCATGGCCGGTCATCGCCTCCAGCGCCGTGTAGCTTTGATCCGGGTGCACGATCTGCACCATCTCGACTTTGTCAAACTGGTGCTGCCGAATCAGCCCGCGCACATCGCGCCCACCGCTGCCGGCTTCGGACCGAAAGCATGGGGTGTGCGCTGTCAACTGGATGGGCAAATCCGATTCAGCCAACACCTCGTCGCGCACCACATTGGTCAGCGTCACCTCTGAAGTGGGGATCAGGTACAGCGCCTGGCTTTCCTCGCCCTCTTGGCCGCCCTTGTTGGCAGCAAACAAATCGGCCTCGAACTTGGGCAACTGGCCCGTGCCGCGCAAGGTGTCGGCGTTCACAATATAGGGCGTGTAGCACTCGGTGTAGCCGTGCTCCTGTGTTTGGACATCAAGCATGAACTGCGCCAGCGCCCGGTGCAAACGGGCCACCGGGCCGCGCATGAATGTGAAGCGCGAACCGGTCAATTTGGTGCCCGTCTCAAAGTCCAGTCCCAACTTTTCACCAATGTCCACATGGTCCTTGAGCTCAAATTCGAAACTGCGCACCGTGCCCCAGCGCCGCACCTCGATGTTGCCGGTTTCGTCAACCCCCACAGGCACCGACTCGTGGGGCAAATTGGGCACGGCCAACAACAAAGTCTGCAGCTCGCCCTGAATCACTTCTAAACGCTGGGCCGAAGCGTCCAGCTCGTCCTTGATCGCGCCCACTTGCGCCATGACCGCATCGGCCTCGGCATGCTGGCCTTTGCCCTTGAGCATGCCAATTTGCTTGGACAGGCTGTTGCGCTGGCTTTGCAGCTCTTCGGTGCGGGTCTGCAGCGTTTTGCGCTCGCCCTCCAGAGCACGAAAGGCCTGCACATTCAGAAAAGGCTGGGGGGATTTACGGGTCTGCAAACGCGCCACGGCAGCGTCCAGATCTTTGCGGAGTAGAACAATATCAAGCATGGAGTGATTGTAGTGACGTCCCGTCGCCTTCATCACAAGCTCAAGGCCGACAAAGTCAGTTCTTGAGGCCCTTGGGCAAAGGGAATTTGATGGTTTCTTGGATACCGTCCAAGGTGCGCA
The DNA here is from genome assembly GCF_945869175.1 of Limnohabitans sp. Rim8. Taxonomy (GTDB): domain Bacteria; phylum Pseudomonadota; class Gammaproteobacteria; order Burkholderiales; family Burkholderiaceae_C; genus Limnohabitans_A. Next base: position 2,021 of record NZ_CAMBNZ010000097.1, read on the forward strand.
CCGATACCGCGCCCAATGCCCGCAGACGCGCAATCACATCTTGCACCAGCACATCCGGGGCCGAGGCACCCGCGGTGAGCCCCACTTTCTGCGCGCCGTCAAACCAAGACTCTTGCAGATCGGCTGCGCTGTCGACCATGTAGGCGGGCGTGCCCAGGCGATCGGCCAGCTCACGCAGGCGGTTGCTGTTGGAACTGGTGGGGCTGCCCACCACAATCACCACATCCACCAGCGGACTCATCAACTTGACAGCATCTTGGCGATTTTGAGTGGCATAACAAATGTCTTGCTGTTTGGGCTCGCGCACCTGCGGGAAACGTACTTTGACGGCCGCCACAATCTCTGCAGCGTCGTCCACACTCAAGGTCGTCTGTGTGACCACCGCCAACAGCTCGGTCTGGACCGGTTGAACCTTAGCCACGTCTTCGACGTCTTCAACCAAATGGATGCCACTGTCGAGCTGGCCCATGGTGCCTTCCACCTCGGGATGGCCTTTGTGCCCAATCATGATGAACTCATAGCCCTCTTTGTGCAGTTTGGCCAACTCCACATGCACCTTGCTCACCAGAGGGCAGGTGGCGTCAAAAATGCGAAAACCCCGACGCTGTGCCTCATCCTGAATCGCACGGCTGACGCCATGGGCACTGAAAATCAAGGTGGCGCCTGGCGGCACATCGGCCAGTTCTTCGATGAAAATAGCGCCTTTTTCGATCAGGTCGTTCACCACGTAGGTGTTGTGCACGATCTCGTGGCGCACATAAATGGGCCGACCAAACTTGGTGAGCGCATGCTCCACGATGTCGATGGCTCTGTCCACACCTGCACAAAAGCCGCGGGGTTCCGCCAAAAGCACTTCAGACGTCATCACATCACTCCAATCAATTCAACTTCAAAAATCACAGGCTGACCCGCCAGCGGGTGGTTGAAGTCAAACAACACCGCACCCGCTTCGCCCACCTCCAAGACCGTGCCCGCGTAGGAGCCCAAACCGTCTGGCGTGGGAAACTGCACCACATCGCCCGCCGCGTATTTTTCGGTCGGGTCGCCCAATTCATGGAGCAGCTTGCGGGCTACCCATTGCTGCATGTCCGGGATGTGCTCACCAAAGGCCTCACCCGCCGGAATCTCAATCACCACCCGGGTGCCTTCGGCCAGCCCCAGCAAACGCTGCTCGACAGCGGGCGACAAAGTGCCCGAACCCAGCGACAAAGTGGCGGGTTTTTCGTTGAAGGTGTTGATGATGTCCCCCTGCGGTCCTGCCAGGCGGTAGTGAAGCGTCAAGAAAGAACCGGGTTCGACAATGGGCATAAGGGTTTTCTGGAATGCCGCCGAGGCGGCCAAACGGGCATAAAGATAGGACTATTGTAAAAAGCCTGGCCGGCCTGTTCCCGAGAAGGGACTCCATGGACCAATGGCAGCGCCAGGGAGGAGAGATCCATGCGCATTCAAGACTTGCCTGCCGACGCGCGACCGCGCGAGAAATTGCTCGCCCGAGGCCCGCAGGCCCTGAGCGATGTGGAACTGTTGGCCATCTTGCTGCGTACGGGCATGGCGGGCAAAACCGTGTTTCAGCTCTCCGAAGAACTGCTGGCGCCTGATGGCATCGCGGGGCTGCTGAAGGCGACCACCACTTCGCTCAAAAAGGTCAAAGGCCTGGGACCCGCCAAACAAGCAGAACTCTTGGCGGTGTTTGAACTGGCTCGACGGGCATTGAGCCAACGCCTGAAAGAGCGCACGGCTTTTGAAACACCCGACGTGGTCAAGCAGTATTTGCAACTGCAACTGGCCCACAAAAACCAGGAAGTCTTCGCCGTGCTGTTTCTCGACAGCCAAAACCGCATGCTGGCTCTGGAAGAAATGTTCCAGGGCACCCTCAGCCAGACCAGCGTTTACCCACGCGAAGTCGTCTTGCGCGCCCTGCACCACCAAGCGGCGGCCGTGGTGCTCAGTCATAACCACCCCAGCGGCTCGGTGCAGCCCAGCCGCGCCGATGAACACCTGACCCAAACCCTCAAGGCCTCACTGGCCTTGGTCGATGTGCGCGTACTCGACCACATCATCGTGGGACAGGGACAAGCCCTGTCGATGGCGGAGCAAGGTTGGATGTGACCCGCGCGTTCGGCCGGTAAACTCCACGTTTTCCTCGAAAACCTAAGGCCATGTCCCACTACCACCTCTACGCCATCGGCAACGCACTGGTCGATACCGAATACGAAGTCTCTGATGAACTGCTGAGTGCAATGGGCGTGAGCAAGCGTCACATGACGCTGATCGACACCCCTCAACGCGCCCAATTGCTGACGCATGTGCAAGGCTTGCACGCCCGCCGCACCGGCGGTGGCTCGGCGGGCAACACGGTGGTGGCCTTGGCCCAATTGGGCGGCCAAGCGTTTTATTCGTGCCGTGTGGCCGATGATGCGCTGGGCGCTTTTTACACACAAGACCTGCAAGCCAATGGCGTGGCCACCAACCTCACCCACACCCACCCCACCGAAGGCCAAACCGGCAGCTGCATGGTGCTGGTCACCCCCGATGCCGAGCGCAGCATGTGCACCTTTTTAGGTGCGACCTCGCAGCTGGACGCCAGCGCCTTGCACCCCCAAGCCATCGCAAAATCCAAAATTTATTACATGGAAGGCTATCTGGCCGCCTCGCCCACGGGCCTGGAAGCGGCCATCAAAGGCCGCCAGATCGCCATCGAGCATCAAGTGGCCACAGCGTTGACGCTCAGCGACGTGAGCATGATCAACTTTTGCAAAGCGGGCCTGGACGCCATGATCGGTGACGGCTTGGACTACCTGTTTGCCAACGAAGAGGAAGCGCAGACCTGGTGCGGCACAACCGATCTGGACAGCATCATCGGACAGCTGTCGGCTTTGGCCACCACGGTCTGCCTGACACGCGGCCCCCAAGGCTGCACCGTCGTGCAAGGTGATCAACGCATGGACGTACCCGCCGTACCCACCCAGGCCGTGGACACCAACGGCGCGGGCGACATGTTTGCAGGTGCATTTTTGTACGGCATCACCCATGGCCACACACCCGCTCAAGCGGCTGCGCTGGCCAACCGGGCCGCTGCTGCTGTGGTCGGTCAGCACGGTAACCGACTGACGGCGGCTCAAATGCAAGGCATCGCTGCCCAAGCCAACAAGGCTTAGGTCTGTATCAGGCCATCCACCACCTGGATGGTCTTGTCACAACGCTTCCCCAGCTCGGGGTTGTGCGTGACCAGCAGCACCGTGGTGCCTTGCTCCTGGTTGATGCGGCGCAGCAACGCAAACACCGCATCGGCGCTCTTGGTGTTCAAGTTGCCGGTGGGCTCATCGGCCAGCAGCAAAGCCGGGTTCATGGCCAAGGCACGCGCCAAAGACACCCTTTGCTGCTGCCCTCCACTCATGTTGTTGGCCATGTTGTTTTTCCAAGGCGTCAAGCCCACACTCTCCAGCAAGGCTTCAGCACGCTCGCGCATGGCCTGATTCGGGAACCCCGCTGCGCCCAGCAGGGGCATCATCACGTTCTCGAGTGCCGTGAAAGCCGAGATCAGGTGGTGGTACTGGAACACAAAGCCAATGTGGTGACCGCGCAGACGCGTCAGGGCCTGGTCGGCCAACCGCGTGGTTTCTTCGCCCGCCATTTGCAGCAAGCCTGAAGTGGGTCGGTCCAACAAACCGATGATGTTGAGCAAGGTGCTCTTGCCCGAGCCCGAAGGCCCCATCACGGCGCAAAAGTCGCCCCTGTGCAGCGTCAAATCAATACCGTGCAGCACCTCGGTCTCGATGCCGGTGCCCACATTGAAGGCTTTGCACACATTCTGCAGACCCACCACCACATCCGAGCTATCCATGGATCGCCTCCACCGGGTCCAAACGGGCCGCTCGCAAGGCCGGCGCATAAGCCGCAGCCAAGCCCGTCAGCGTGGCCAGCCCCAGGGCCAGCGCAAACAACTTCGGGTCCAGCACCAGCGCAAACAAGGGTGTGCCATCGGCATTCAAGGCCAGTTGCTGCCAAAGCACCAGCCCCAAAGCGCCCAACAGGCAGCCCAGCACCGCGCCGCCCCAGCCCAGCAAGCCGCCTTGTAACAAAAACACCCGCAGCACCTGCCCACGCGAGATGCCCATGGCCCGCATGATCCCGATTTCGCGCGACTTTTGCACCACCGACACCACCAGCACACTGGCAATGCCAAAGGCCACAGACAGGCCCACAAAAAACCGAATCGCCGTATTGGCCGTGCTCTGGGCACTCACGGCGGCAAAAAACTGTGCCCCGGTCTTGATCCAGCTGTCGGCCTGCACCCCGGTCGCAGCATGAATACGCTGAGCGATGACCTCGGCCGCATACACATCTCGCACGGTGACTTCGATGCTGGTCACACCACCCAACAAGCCCAGCAGGCTTTGTGCCGTGCGCAGCGCCACAAAAGTGCTGCGCTGGTTGGCCCCTTTGTTGCCCGGGTCAAACACACCACTGATGGTCAAGCTGGTGGCCACGCCTGCGGCATTGGCGACGCGCAGCTTGTCGCCCACATCTACGCCCAAGTCACTGGCCAGTTCGGTGCCGATCAACATGTCCTGCCCCGTCAAACGAGGTGTGCCACGCACGATTTTTTCGGGCAGCTTGACGATCTGGAAATACCCCTCAGGCTCCACCCCCGTCAAGCTGATGGCCCGGCTGGCGCTGCCGCGCACCGCGAGCGCCGAGCCGCCCACCACGGGCGAGACCACCATCACATCGGGCGTGTTGCGCACTGTGTTGAGGAGGGGCTGCCACTGGTCAATCGACTTGAGCCTTTGCAAAGGGGGTTGGACAATGGCCGAATTCACCATACCGATCGTGGCCAGATGCAAAGTGCGCGTGATCTCTTTGGGCGGCAAAAGCTGGATGTGCGCCTGCCCGGACAAGACCCGCGCAATGAAGTTGCCCTGCAAACCGGCCAGCAGCGCTGACATGAATACGATCACGCCCACTCCGATGGCCACGCCCACCAGTATGAACACCGTCTGCATGCGGCCTTCACGCAAAAAACGGATGGCCACAATCCATTCAAACGGCACCCATTGTTTGAACATGTGCGGCCCAATCAACGTGACGCACGCACGCGCTGGCCCTGGCGCAGCGCATTGGGCAACACAATAACGGCATCGCCTTCACGCAAGCCATCCTGCACCTCGACCCACGCGCCACCGCGCAAGCCTAAGCTGAGCGGGCGTCGCACCGCACGGCCAGCATCGCACAACCAGACCCATGGCGCCGGCCCGTTGATGTCATTGATGAGCGCCACCGGCAGCGCCAGCACCTGCGCTTTTCGCGCCACCACCAAGTCCACCGACACGGTCATGTCTTGCCGCAAGGTTTCAACAAGCTCCTGCACATCGAGCTTGATTTCAACCGCGCCCGTTTGTGCGTTGACACCTGGGTTGATATAAACCACCTGGGCCTTGAATTTTTGCTGCGGATAAGCATCGGCCGAGGCCAGCGCTTGCTGCCCCAATGCCACCAAGCGCAGGTTCTTTTCATCGATCTGCACCACCAGTTGCGTGGCCCCATCTGGTGACAACGTCATCAAGACCTTGCCCGCCTGCACCACATCACCCACTTCCACATTTCGACCTATCAACTGGCCGCTCAAAGGCGCCATGATCACCGCATAGCGGGCCTTGGCGCTCAGCACTTCGGCGTTGGCCTGCGCCTCGGCCACAGCACCCACGGCCAAGCTGTGCTCAGCGCCACCCGCCAAGGTCGATGCGACCTGTTGTTTTGCGGCCAGCGCTTGTGCATCGGCCAAAGCCAAGGCCTTGTGCGACTCGTCAAGCGCCGCCTGACCGATGAAGCCTTGCTCGAACAAAGCCAAACTGCGCTGCCCGCTGGCCAGCGCCACCTCCAAACTGGCTTGCGCCTGTCGCAAGGTCTGCTGCACCACAGGCCCCTGCAAGTCGTTCAACTGGCGCAGTCTGCCTTGTGCCTGCACCACGGCGAGCTCGGCCTGCCGCTTGGCATACTGCAACTCGATGCTCGCCAGCTCGACCAATACATCGCCCCGCTTGACGACTTGCCCCTCCGCCACGGGCACACGCGACACCGTGCCGATGATCTGTGCGCCAATGCCCACCCGGTGCGGCGTTTCCACACGGCCACTGGCCACCACCGTTTGCAGCAAATCACGGCGCGACACAGCCTCGGTCTGAACCTGCGGGCCCATCCACCAGCGCAGCAAAGCGGCGCCCAGCAGCAAGGCCAACAAACCCATCAACAATTGACCGCCATGTTGGCGTAGCCAAATCCAAACAGCATTCATATGGCCCATTGTGTGTAGCTTCAGTGGCTGAGGGCATGATGCAGGTCAAGAATGGATCGCCTTCAGGCTCCATGTCAGTGATCTGGGCAAAAATCAGGTCTCTCCCTTCTACAAACCGTCCCTTTCCCTATGAAAAAAATTCTCCTCCTCGGCTCCGGTGAGCTTGGCAAAGAATTCGTCATCAGCGCCAAACGCCTTGGCTGCCACGTCATAGCCTGCGACAGCTATTTCAGCTATGCCGATTCGGCCGCTGAGCTGCTGGCCCGCGCCACCGACATCGGTTTCCCGGTCGTCATCAAACCCGTCATGAGCTCATCGGGCAAAGGCTAAAGCGTGGCCCAAACCGCTGCTGACATTCAAGCCAGCTGGGATTACGCCTGCGCTGGCATGCGCGGAGATCGCCAGAAAGTCATCGTTGAAGAGTTCATTCACTTCGAATTTGAAATCACCCTGCTCACCGTGCGCCAACGCAAGGCCCGACGCTGTTTTGCCCACCAATTGGTCATGTCCAGGAGCGCGGTGACTACCAATACAGTTGGCAGCCGCAGGGCATGACACACGAACAAATCCAAACCGCACAAGACATGGCTGAAAAAGTCACCAACGACCTGGGGGGTGCAGGCCTGTTTGGGGTGGAGTTTTTCTTGACCCAAGACGAGGTGATCTTCAGTGAGCTGAGCCCCCGCCCGCACGACACGGGCATGGTCACCCTCATCAGCCAGAACTTGAGCGAATTTGACTTGCACGTCCGCGCACTATTGGGTCTGCCGATTCCTGTCATTGAATGCGCAGAAGGAGCCAGTGCCGTCGTACTGGCCGACAAAGATGGCACAAACCCATCATTCACAGGGGTCGAAGCGGCCCTGAGCGAGCCCGGCGTGGACGTGCGCGTCTTCGGCAAGCCCACCACACGGGCCTACCGCCGCATGGCCGTGGCCTTGGCCAAAGGCCCCAACGCACTGGCGCGAGCGCGGGAGGCAGCAGGCCAAATCAAGGTGGTGGTTTGAACCCCTGCGAACGAGCACGCTCCACCCAGACCCAATCGACCACATCACCATGGGGTTGATAACCCGGCACCAGTTCTTTCAAGAGCGACTGAATCCGCGGCACGTTGTTGGCCTGCAGTGCCAAACCCAAATCACCCAATTTGGCTTGGAGCGCGTCCCAGCGTAAAAAATCTTCGTGGGCTTTCATGATGCGGGGGTGACCCGTGGGCATAGCGTTGTCACCGATCAAAAGCTCTTCGTAGAGCTTTTCTCCAGGGCGCAAGCCCGTGACGGCAATGGCGATATCGCCGTTCGGACTCCCCGAGTCCTGCACAGCCAAGCCCGAAAGTTCCACCATGCGTTTGGCCAAATCGATGATCTTGACCGGCTCGCCCATGTCGAGCACAAACACATCGCCACCGCTGGCCATTGCCCCCGCCTGAATCACCAGCTGTGCAGCCTCGGGAATGGTCATGAAGTAACGGGTGATTCGCGCATCCGTCAAGGTGATGGGGCCACCATCCTTGATCTGTTGGCGAAACAGGGGCACCACCGAACCCGAAGACCCCAGCACATTGCCAAAGCGCACCATGCTGAAACGGGTTTTGTCGGCTTGACCCTGGAACAATGCCGCTTGCGCTTGCAACACCATCTCTGCCAGTCGCTTGCTCGCACCCATCACGTTGGTGGGGCGCACCGCCTTGTCGGTACTGATCAAGACAAAGTCCGCGACACCATGGCTTGCCGCCAATTGGGCGGTGTTCAATGTCCCCATCACATTGTTCAGGACGCCTTCTGCCGGGTTGTGCTCCACCAAAGGCACATGCTTGTAAGCGGCAGCGTGATAAACCGTGTGTGGTTTCCAGGCTCGAAAAATCTCGTCCATGCGCGATGCATCGCGCACATTGGTTAAGATGGACACCACACGAATATCCCTGTATGGCCCTTTAAAAACCAAACTTTGCAACTCCTGCTCAATGGCATACAGCGCAAATTCGGTCATCTCCAACAACAACAAAACAGAGGGGCCGGCCGTCACAATTTGACGACACAGTTCTGAGCCAATGGAGCCGCCTGCACCAGTCACCATCACCACTTTGCCTTTTGTGTTTTTGGCCAGCAGCAAAGGGTTGGGGGGCACCGGATCACGGCCAAGCAAATCCTCAATGTCCAAATCCTTGAGATCAGACACCTGCACCTCACCTTGGACCAAAGCCAGCACGCCCGGCAATGTGCGAACCTGAACATGGGCTGCACGCACCAACTCCAAAATTTCATTGCGCCGGGCACGGGTCGCTGAAGGAATCGCCAAAAATACCTGCGTGACTCTCAGCTTTGTCACCAGGGTCAAGAGGCTGGCCGGATCGTGAATTTTCAAACCATCGAGCACCTGGCCGTGCAATCGATCATCGTCGTCCAGCAACCCCACCACCACCATCTCGGGACTGGTCTTCAAAGCGGCCGCCAATTGCCGACCAGCCGAGCCCGCACCATAAATGAGCACGCGTGGCCATTGCTCTTTTCCGACCAGATTTTGGTAAATGCCCCCTAACCAATAGCGGACAAACGTCCGAGACAGCGAGACTCCGACCAACAGCAAGACCGGTTGCAGGATGCCCACTGAACGGGGCACACCTGG
>NZ_CAMBNZ010000098.1 GCF_945869175.1 Limnohabitans sp. Rim8
GACAAGCGGGCACCCATTTCTAAGCCAAACACATCAAACCGGTGTTTTTGGGCCTCACGCACTTCATCTTGGTGCCGTGCCCACGTGACTTCAACCGCTTTTTTGGCCGGGCGTGACAAGAACTCCACGCCATTTCCGCATTCTCCGGATGACCCCAAGTGGGTAGATGCACTCACGGGCGGCAGCGCAAATGCTGGAAGGGTCAACTCTTTCATGGCCTTGTCTCCTTTGAATCAATGCATGAATGATCCAAAAAAGCGATGACATGAAAAAGTCTTTTGCGTTAAGTTTCCGTGACTTTAAAGGTAGAAAAAGTGCTCTTCAACTGAGATCAGAGCATCATGCTCAACTGGAACACCGAGTTGGGTGCTTTGGGCATCACTGGTGCAGGCAGAGGTTTCAAGCGGAACTGGCCGAACATGGAGGACACCCGTTCGTCGCGTGGCATAAAAGGGATGGCCACATCGTCCAAAGTCTGAGAAGCCAGCGCCTCTTGTAAGTGGCGCTGGATGTCTGCCTCCAAGGATTTCATGGGGTGGGTCTGATCGGCATACACCTCATCAAAACTGTGCATCACTTCAAAGTGTTTGACCACATCCCACAGCGTGATGTCTTCAGGATTGCCCCGAATTTGGTAACCCCCACCGGGTCCCCGGTGTGCCCTGATCAAACCCGCTTCACGCAATTCTTTGAGGATGGACTCGGTATAGGAGGAAGACAAGCCCAAACCTGAGGCAATTTCTTCGGTCGTCACCGGTTCCACGGCCGAGCGAGAAGTGATGAAAACCGCGATGTCGACGGCTTTCGCTGTTTTCTTCAAGATCATGAAAACTCCTTAATTGAGTGGTTATTGTATGCTTTAAAGTCAAAAAATCCACTCAATCTATATTTTATTTGAGTTTTAACTTTATTACAGTTAAAATATCTACTCAATATATGAACAATCCAATGACCCAAACCCTATCCCCCCCACAGGCGCTTTACCGCATTGGTGCCGTCTCCAAGCTCAGTGGTGTGCCTGTTCCCACTTTGCGAATATGGCAAACACGGTATCAGGCGTTTTCACCCGCCACATCCCAAGGGCAACACCGCTTGTACAACGATAGGGATTTGCGCAAGGCGGCATTTCTCAAGGCATTGACCCAACAAGGCCACGGCATTCGCTTGATCGCAGGTCTGGACAACGCCCAACTTCAACAATTGCTGCAAACCAGCGCCGATATGGGACGCGTGGCATCGCCACACCTTCACATTGACGACACGGCCTTGGGCCCACGGCCAAGCGCCTGGGGCGTGGTGGGTCACGGTTTGGCCAATCGCCTCCAATCAATCGGATTCCAAACACACAGACTTGGCGATCCGCTGGCCATTGAGCAGGTTTGGGCCGACCTCGACGAGGCACAAAACCGTCTTATGAATGGGCCAGTGGATGTGTGGATGGTGTCGGTCAACAGTTTGAACGATCAGGCCGCCGAAAAAATTTTGGCGATCTCACAACAACTGAGAGCCAGGCTCACGGTGGTGCTTTACGGCTTTGGCCAAAAAAACGCCCTTGCGCGATTGAACAGCGCCTCATTTTTGGTACACCGCAACACACTCGACGATGCCGCTTTGGCCGATATTGTCCAAAGTGCACGTCCGCCGCTGGCCTCACCTGTGCAGGCATGGGGTGAACACAGCCGGCCAATTCCACCTCGAAAGTTTTCGGATGCGGTGCTGCAAAGGGTGGTCAATATACCCAGCCAGGTGCTGTGCGAATGCCCCCGTCATGTGGCGGAACTCATTGGGCAATTGGGACGATTTGAAGACTACAGCCGTGACTGCTTGAACCAAAGCCCCAAAGACAAGGCCTTGCACACCCAGCTCAACACGATGGCGGCCTCCGCCAGAGCCTTGTTTGAAGAAGCCCTTCAAATGGTGGCCGATCACGAAGGCATTTCGCTGCAAGAAACGCCATGAAAGATTTCCCGGAAAAACCCGCATGAAAAAACATGTCGCAGCCACCCTGTTGGCCGTGGTGGGGGTCATGGTCGTCGACAGCCACATCAACTGGGTGCCGCATGACCATGGCACTTTGCTGGAAGTCAGCGGGCAAGTCTTTGACCCCCAGGGTTGGGCAACGGATCAATGGCGGCAATGGCGCAATGACTGCCGAAGGAAAAGCAGCATCGAAAAGCCAGACAATGCACGCGAAATTTTTCAGCGCATCCAAGAACACAGCCTGCCCGATTCCTTACAAGCCCAACTCCTGCAGCTGCGTTCCCATGGCGATTGGGCCATGGCCGAGGTGGCCTTCAAAACTCTGAACCCCAGCATTGTGGTGTTGCAGCGTGTCCATGGTCATTGGCAAATCCAAGACCGTGCCGTCTGGAGCGGCTCCACCGCGCCTTGGCATGCTGGCGCTTTGGTGCGCCAATACTTGCGCCAGCAGGCCCCCGCCTTGCCTGAAACGCTGCTGGCTTGCTTTGCGGTCGACCCCGCCCGTTACAGTCAAGGACCTGGTGGGCTGGGGCCTGTCGAATTGCGCCATCGAGACCGGCCATGACTTACCGCGTGGTCTGGTTCAAACGCGACCTGCGCCTGCATGACCATGCGGCGCTTGCACACGCTGCTGCCCAAGGGCCCGTGCTGTGCCTGTACATCGTTGAGCCGGGTCTCTGGGCGCAGCCCGATGTGGCCTTGCAGCACTTTGAATTTGTGCGCGAATCATTGACTGAGCTGGACCAGGACTTGCACGCACAAGGCGGCAGCTTGCAGGTGCGATGGGGACCCGCGGTGCAGGTGCTGACTGGCCTTTATGCGCAAGCGCCGTTTGCCGAATTGGTGGCGCACGAAGAAACGGGCAACGCCTTCACCTATGAACGTGACCTGCAAGTGGGCGCGTGGTGCCGCAGTGTGGGGGTGGGCTGGACCGAGTTGCCACAGTTTGGCGTGGTCCGCCGCCTGCAAAGCCGCAACACCTGGCAAGCCCGGTGGGAAGCGCACATGGCCGCGCCGCAAGCGGTGTTGCCCGCGTTGCGCTTTTTCAATCCCACTCAAAACCAAGGGCCTGAGGTGATGAGGCGGCCAGAAGGCCTGCAGCACAACCCCGCCCAGCGTCAGCGTGGGGGCCGTCGTTTGGCACTCGACACCTTGCACAGTTTTTTGGATGTGCGGGCTTTGTCGTACCGAGGCGGTATCTCCTCGCCCTTGTCGTCGCCCACGGCGTGTTCTCGCTTGTCCGCTTACCTGACTTTTGGCTGCATCAGCCTGCGTGAAGTGGTGCAAAGCACCCGCGCCACATTGGACGCCCTGCCCCCACAAGCCAGTCGGCACCGAGCGGGTTTGGTCGGGTTCATCAGCCGTTTGTATTGGCATTGCCACTTCATCCAGAAGCTCGAAATCGAGCCTGAGATCGAGTGGCGCAACATGCACAGGGGTTACGACGGCCTGCGCGAAGACGACTGGAACGACGCGCATTTTTCGGCTCTGACCTCGGCCCGCACCGGCTGGCCCATGGTGGACGCTTGCGTGGTCATGCTGCACGAGACGGGCTGGCTCAACTTCCGCATGCGGGCCATGTTGGTGTCGGTGGCGGCCTACCCGCTGTGGCTGGACTGGCGGCCGGTGGGCCAATGGCTGGCCACGCAGTTTCTCGACTACGAGCCCGGCATCCACTGGAGCCAGCTGCAAATGCAGTCGGGCACCACCGGCATCAACACCACGCGGGTTTACAACCCCATCAAGCAAGCGCAAGACCATGACCCCAAAGGCATCTTTGTGCGCCGTTGGCTGCCTCAGATGCGGCGTGTGCCCGACACCTGGTTGTTCGAGCCCTGGCTCATGCCGCCCGAGGTGCAGCGCCACTGCGGCCTGACGGTGGGCAACGGGCCAGAGGCTGACATTCCCCTGCCCGTGGTGGACCTGGCCGAAGCCACACGCCAATCCAAAGCCGCCCTGCATGCGCGCCGCGCCGAACCCGGAGTGAAAGCGGGCAAAAAAGCCATCGTCGAGAAACACGTCTCACGCAAATATGGCAGCGGCCACCCACGCAATGTGTTCCCGCGCGATTCGGACACGCCCAAGACCAGCCGCCGAAAAACGACCCAGCTCGCCCCCACCCACACCCCAGCCGACCAACAACTGGGCTTTGACTTTTGACCATGCGCACCACACTTTTTTGGTTTCGAAACGACTTGCGTCTGCACGATCAACGCGCACTCCAGCAGGCCCTAGCCCACGCCCAAACGCATGGCCAGGCCCTGCTTCTGGTCTATGTGCACGAACCCACGCAAGACGGCAACACCGCTTGGGGTTTTCGCCGCATGGGCCTGCACCGCAGACGCTTTGTGGCCGACACGCTGCAAGACCTGCAAACTTCACTGAATGCTTTGGGTCAGCACCTGATTTTGCTGCACGGAAATGTGGCCGATGTGCTGCCCGCCTGCGCCTGCTCGGTGCAAGCCGACACGGTGTTTTGCGAAGACATTGCTGCGCCCGAAGAAGAAGCCCAAGTGCAAGCCCTGATCAACGCTGGCCTGACCGTCCATACGCTGTGGCAGTCGAGTTTGCTCGAACCCGACGCCCTGCCCTTTGCGGCAAAAAACATGCCGCAGGTGTTCACCGCGTTTCGCCAGCGCATCGAATCGGCCGGTCTCATGCCGCTGACACCGCTGCCCGCGCCGACCCAACTGCCTGCACCACCCAATGACAACTTGAGCGCCTTGTCTGGCTGGACCATCGACGCGTTCAGTCTGCTGCAAGCCCACGCCGAAGACGACGCACACGAGAGGTCCAACTTTCCGTACACCCATGCGCCGTGCCGGGGCGGTGAGGCCAGTGCTTTGGCCCACCTGCAAAGCTACCTCACACCGCCTTGGCCCGACCGCTACAAACAAACCCGCAATGCCCTGCAAGGCCAGCACACCAGCAGCCACTGGTCGCCCTGGCTGGCCACGGGCGCGGTGTCGGCTCGCCGCATCTGGGCAGACCTTCAAGCCTATGAACAACACCATGGTAGCAACGATGGCACCTATTGGCTGTGGTTTGAGCTGCTGTGGCGCGACAACTTTCGCATGCTGCACCTGCAACATGGCCCCCAACTGTATGCCGCTCGAGGTTTGTCGGATCTGCCCAGACCCCCACACTTTCCCAAAGACTTTCAGCGCTGGTGCAGCGGGCAAACGGGCGAGCCGATCGTGGACGCGGGCATGCGCGAGTTGGCTGCCACGGGCTTCACCTCCAACCGCATGCGCCAAATCGTGGCCAGCTATCTGGTGCACGATTTGTCGTGCGATTGGCGTGCGGGTGCAGCCTGGTTCGAGTCGCAACTGGTGGACTTCGATGTCAGCAGCAACCAGGGCAATTGGCTGTATGTGAGTGGCCGTGGCACCGACCCGCGTGTGGGCCGGCGCTTCAACCCCGCCAAACAAACGCAAGACCACGACCCGCAAGGCCGCTTCCGAAAGGTTTGGCTGGGCGGATAATCGCCCTCTTATGCCCCAGACCGTCACCGCCTTTTCGAGCGGCATCCTTTTTTCTTTGGCCGCCGGCATGATGTGGGGATTGGTCTTTGTCGGCCCGCTTATGCTGCCCGAATACCCGGCTGCACTGCACACCTTTGGCCGCTACCTGGCTTTTGGCCTGATCGCCCTGCCCTTGGCCTTCGTGGACCGTGCAGAGATCCGTCGGCTGACCCGCCCCGACTGGCTGGCCGCGCTCAAATTGGCGGCGATTGGCAACGTTCTGTATTACCTGTTTTTGGCCAGCGCCATCCAGCGGGCCGGCGGCGCATTGCCCACCATGATCATTGGCACCTTACCCGTGGTGATCACCATTGCAGCCAATGTGTTCAATCACCAGCGCGATGGGCGATTTCCTTGGCTGAAACTGGCGCCGCCTCTGGCGCTCATTTTGTTGGGCATCGCCTGCGTCCACCATGTGGAATGGACGGCGCTGGTGCAAAACCCAGCGGCTGACACCACGCGTTACATCACGGGCGCTTTACTGGCCATCGGTGCAGTGGTCTGCTGGACCTGGTACCCCCTGAAAAACGCCGATTGGTTGCGCGGCCACCCCGACAGGAACCCACGGGTGTGGGCCACAGCGCAAGGTTTGGCCACCCTGCCCCTGGCCTTGCTCGGCTATGCTGCTTTCTGGCTTTGGGCGAGCGCCACGCACGACCCGCTGCCCATGCCACTGGGGCCACGCCCCTTTGAATTCATCGGTCTCATGATGGCCATCGGCCTATTCGCCTCGTGGCTGGGCACGCTCTGCTGGAACGCGGCCAGCCAACGGCTGCCCACCGCCTTGGCGGGTCAACTCATCGTGTTCGAAACCCTGGCGGCGCTGGCTTACGCCTTCTGGCTGCGCGGCCATTGGCCGGAGCCACTCACGCTGTTGGGCATGACACTGTTGGTGATGGGGGTGATCACGGGTGTACGAGTCAAATCGATTGCCAAGGCAGCGCACCCCTAAGCTCTTTTGAAAATTGTCTGTGTGGTGACGCACAGGCCACAGATCAAAAACCGTGTCTTGTATATCCGTTGATGAAAGGACTGTTGCTTTAAAATGAAATACAACGAATACTTATTAAATGTTTGCTGTTCGAAACATCACCCCTCAAAATTTGCGCGACATCCTCGCATTCAATGTCAGGCATTACCGCGCATTGAAAATCCCACCGCCCGACAAACCGCTGTCGCAAGAGCGTTGCGCATGGGAAGCCGGCATTGACCGGACCATGATGAGCAAAATCGAAAGGGCCAAAACCAATCCCAGCCTTGAAACGCTGTTAAAACTGGCCAACTATTTGAACGTGAATGTCGCAGACTTGCTCCAGGAACCCCGCAAGCCTGCTTCAGGAAGCAAGGCATGAAGCGAGACGACTTTCAGCCCAGCGGTCAGAAGTACTTGCGATTTTTAAAACTCACGCAATCGGTCAAGAGCACCCACATCGGCGTTCAGCTCACACCCATGGAGACCCATGTGTTGCAAGAAGTGGCTTTGCGTTATTTTGAAGAGCGTGCGTTGACCGTGAGCGAGGCGTTGGCGCTGAAAGACCTGGGGTCACCAGCCACCATGCACAAAAGAATCAAACGCTTGCGCCATGCGGGGCTGCTGAGCTTCAAGCAAGAAGACACCGACCACCGCACCAAATACCTGATCGCCACCCCCTTGGCGACCCTGCATTTCGAGCGCATGGGTGAGGCCATGCACAAGGCCCTTCACGGCTGAGGTCAAAAACGCAGCCGCTTTCAAGGCTAGCGCGCTTGACCCTACTCAGGGCTTGCACACGACTCAATAGACAGGCTGGTGCTGCTTCAGGCTGGCCATCACTTCTGCCGTCAGCGCAAAACCTGCGCCATACAAGGCAGCCAGTTCGGCGCAGCGCTTGGCAAACGCATCCACGCCTTGGCCGTAGACGAATTGCAGCGCACCGCCCGTCCAGGCCGGAAAACCGATGCCGAAGATGGAGCCGATGTTGCCGTCGTGCACCGAGGTCAGCACGCCTTCTTGCAGGCACCGGGAGGTCTCCACGGCCTGGCGGTACAGCAAGCGGTCTTGGATGTCTTGCAGGCTGTAGGCCGCTTCCGCTTTTTCAAAGCGGGTTTTCAGTTCAGGCCAGAGCACTTTTTTCTGCCCATCGGGGTAGTCGTAAAAACCACCGCCTGCGGCGCGACCGGAGCGCTTGAATTCTTTGACCATGCGCTCGACCAACAACTCGCCGGGTGTGGCGGCATGGCTTTTGCCTTCTTTGGCCAAGTCTTCGCGGGTTTGGTCCAGCACATGCACTGACAGTGACAGCGCCGTTTCGTCCAGCACGGCCAATGGGCCGACAGGCATGCCCACTTGCATGGCCAAGTTTTCGATCACGGGGGCGGGGATGCCCTCGCCCAGCATGGCCGCGCCTTCCATCACAAAGGTGCCAAAGGTGCGGCTGGTGTAAAAACCCCGGGAGTCGTTCACCACGATCGGCAACTTGCCCAGCGCCTGTACATAGTCATAGGCCCGGGCGATGGTTTCGTCATCGGTCTGCGCACCACGGATGATTTCCACCAACTTCATCTTGTCCACAGGACTGAAGAAGTGGATGCCCACGAACTTTTCAGGCTTGGCACTGGCCGTGGCCAGACCGCTGATGGGCAAGGTCGAGGTGTTGCTGGCGAAGAACCCGCTGAACTCGGGCGTTTGAGCCAGCATCGGCTCGGCCTCTTGCGTGACGCGTGCCTTGAGTTCACGGTTTTCAAAGACGGCTTCGATGATCAGGTCGCAGCCCTTGAGGTCTGCGGCGCTGGCCGTGGGCTGAATGAGTGACAACAAGGCCACTTGTTTGTCCAACGCCATGTGGCCTTTGTCCACACGCTTTTGCGTGAGCAGGTGGCTGTAGGCCTTGCCCTTTTCAGCGGCTTCCATGCTCACATCCTTCAGCACGGTGGCGATGCCTCGGCTCGCTTGCGAATATGCGATGCCCGAACCCATCATGCCCGCGCCCAAGATGCCCACCTTTTGGGGCTTGTAGCGCGGTACAGCCTGGGGCCGACTTTGGCCGCCCTTGATGCTGTTCATGTTGAAGAAAAAGGTGTTGATCATGTTGCGCGCCACCTGGCTGGTCATGAGACCCGCGAGGTAACGGCTTTCGATGCGCATGGCGGTGTCAAAGTCAACCATCGCGCCCTCGACCATGGCGGCCAGCGCCGCTTCAGGCGCGGGGTACAAGCCACGTGTTTTTTGCTTGAGCACGGCCGGGGCCACGCTCAGCATGCCCGCGATCTTGGGGTTGCTCGGCGTGCCACCGGGCATTTTGTAGTCCTTGCGATCCCACGGGTGCTGGGCCGCTTCCGGCTGGCCTTGGCTTGCAGCGATGTGCGCCAAAGCGCGGGGGCGCAGTTGCTCGTCACTGGCCACGAGTTCGTGCACCAAGCCCAATTTTTGAGCCTCCTCAGGACCAAAGAGTTTGCTCTCCAGCACGTAGGGCTGCGCCGCCAGCAAGCCCAACTGGCGCGTCATTTTGGTGATGCCGCCGCCACCAGGAATCAGGCCCAGCGTCACTTCGGGTAAGCCAAACTGTGTTTTGGGGTTGGCGGTGGCGATGCGGTGGTGGCCGATCAGCGCCACTTCCCAGCCGCCGCCCAGCGCTGCGCCATTGAGGCAGCTGACCACCGGCACGCCCAGGGTTTCGAGGGTGCGAAAGCATTTCTTGATGCCTTCGATTTCGGCAAACACCCGCGGGCCGTCCAAGGCCGTTGAGCGCATCACGCCTTTGAGGTCGGCCCCCGCAAAAAAAGTGGACTTGGCCGAGGCCAAGATGATGCCCTTGATCTGGGCCTTGTCTTGGACGACTTGCTCTGCCGCTTGGGCCAAATCGGCCTGCCATTGCAGGCACATGGTGTTGACCGGCGAGCCCTGCTCGTCAAAAGTGATGGTAGCGATGCCGCCTGACAGTTCGTAGCGCAGTGTCTTCAAAATCATGGTGCTTTCTCCCCGGTCAAACGCGTTCAACGATGGTGGCAATGCCCATGCCGCCGCCCACACACAAAGTGGCCAAACCGTAGCGCAGCTGGCGGCGGTGCAGCTCGTCAATCAGGATGCCCAAAATCATCGCCCCCGTGGCCCCCAGCGGGTGGCCCATAGCGATCGCGCCGCCGTTGACGTTCACCTTGTCGTGCGGCACGCCCATCTCCTGCATGAACTTCATGGGTACTGCAGCAAAAGCTTCGTTCACTTCGAACAGATCGATCTGGTCAATCGTCAAGCCGGCTTTGGCCAAGGCTTTGCGGGCTGCGGGCATGGGGCCCGTGAGCATGATGGTCGGGTCCGCCCCCGACAAGGCCACCGACACGATGCGGGCGCGAGGTGTCAGGCCATGGGTTTTGCCTGCGGCCTCTGACCCGATCAACACCGCAGCCGCACCGTCGACAATGCCCGAGGAGTTGCCCGCATGGTGCACATGGTGGATGCGCTCGACCTGCGGGTAACGCTGCAAGGCCACGGCGTCAAAGCCCATGGCGCCCAGTTGATCAAACGAGGCTTTGAGACCGCCCAGTGTTTCCACCGTGGTGCTCGATTTGATGAATTCATCTTGCGCCAAGATGACCTGGCCCAACTTGTCTTTGACCGGTACGACCGAGCGGTCAAAGTAGCCCGCTGCACGTGCGGCCGTGGCGCGTTTTTGCGACTCGACCGCAAAGGCGTCGACATCGTGGCGCGTGAAGCCGCTCATGGTGGCGATCAGGTCGGCGCCAATGCCTTGCGGTACAAACAACGTGGCGCTGTTGGTCTCGGGGTCTTGCGCCCAAGCACCGCCGTCTGAGCCAATGGGCACGCGGCTCATGCTCTCCAAGCCGCCGGCCACCACCAGGTCCTCCCAGCCGCTGCGCACTTTCATGGCGGCCATGTTGACCGCTTCAAGACCCGAAGCACAAAAGCGGTTGAGTTGCACACCCGAACAGCGCCAGTCCCAGCCTGCGGCCAATGCCGCCACTTTGGGAATCACCGAGCCTTGCTCACCGATGGGCGACACCACGCCCATGACCACGTCGTCCACCGCTGCGGTATCCAGCTGGTTACGGCTTTGCAGCTCGCGCAGCACGCCCGTCAGCAAGCTGATCGGTTTGACCTCATGCAGGCTGCCGTCTTTTTTGCCTTTG
>NZ_CAMBNZ010000099.1 GCF_945869175.1 Limnohabitans sp. Rim8
TTTCTTAACCCTGTGTGTTTTTATCAAAGGAGACAGTCATGTTGAAACGCAGAAATTTGGTGACCCTGATCGCGGGCACTTTCTTGGTGGCTTCAAGCGCGATGGCGCAGTTTGCCGACCGCAACATCAAGTTCACCAACGGTGTGAACGAAGACCACCCGGTGGGCGTGGGCGTCAAGAAAATGCAAGAAATTTTGGCCGCCAAGACCGGCGGCAAGATGAAAATCACGGCCTTCTGGGGCGGTGCAGCCGGTGGTGACTTGCCAGCCACCCAGGCCCTGCGTGCAGGCACCCAAGAGATGGTCTGCACCTCCAGTTCACCGCTGGTGGGCATCATCAAAGAGTTGGGTGTATTTGATCTTCCCTTCTTGTTTGCCAACGAGAAAGAAGCCGACGCTGTGCTGGACGGTGCGGCCGGCAAATACTTCAATGCCAAGCTTGAAGCCGCAGGCCTGGTGAACCTGGCGTATTGGGAAAACGGATTCCGCAACCTGACCAACAGCACGCGCCCTGTGACCAAGCTGGAAGACTTCGATGGTGTGAAAGTTCGCGTGATGCAGAACAACATCTTCCTGGACACCTTCAAGACTTTGGGCACCAACGCCGTGCCCATGGCCTTTGGCGAAGTGTTCACCGCCTTGGAAACCAAGACCATCGACGGCCAGGAAAATCCCTTTGTCACCATTGAAACCTCCAAGTTCAATGAAGTGCAAAAGTTCCTGAGCGTGACGCGCCACGCTTACACGCCTTTCCTGGTGTTGTACAGCAAGAAACTTTGGGACCAACTCAACCCACAAGAGCAAGCCGTGTTGCGTGAAGCCGCCATGGAAGGCCAGAAAGTGCAACGTGCGGCCAACCGCGCTTTGAACGAAAAATCTTTGGCCAGCCTCAAAACCAAGGGCATGCAGGTCAATGAGGTGAGCACAGCCGAGCAAAACCGCATCCGTGCCAAAGTGGCTTCGGTGTACGACAAGCACAAGGACTCCATCGGTGCCGATGCCATCAAGGTGGTGCAAGACGAGTTGAAGAAGTCGCGCGGCGGTTGATGCCTGACGCTCAGCCCTTTTGCTGAGCCTCCCAGCTCCACAGCCTACCGCTGTGGGGCTTTTTTAACGACTGAAATGGGTGCTGCCATGAAAATCACGCAACTCGAAACCATCCGATTGGGTGAATTCCCCAACATCATTTGGGTGCGATTGCACACCGATGAAGGCTTGGTGGGCCTGGGCGAAACCTTCATGGGTGCGCAAGCGGTCGAGGCGTATTTGCACGAGTGGGTGGCGCCCAAGCTGATGGGACAAGACCCGCTGGCCATCGAGTCGCGTCAGCGTGACATCACGGGTTATCTGGGCTGGCGTGGCTCCGGTGTTGAGACACGCGGCAACTCGGCGGTGGACATTGCCTTGTGGGACATCTTTGGCAAGGCTGCAGGCATGCCTGTCTACACCGCTTTGGGCGGCAAGAGCCGTGACGAAATCCGCGTTTACAACACCTGCGCGGGCTACCAGTACATCCGCAGCAACGTCAACCAGACCAGCAGCAATTGGGGTCTGGGCCACAACGCTGGACCTTACGAAGACCTGCAAGGCTTTTTGCACCGCGCCGACGAGGTGGCCGAGTCCCTGCTGAGTGAAGGCATCACCGGCATGAAAATTTGGCCCTTCGATGTGGCCGCTGAAAAATCGCATGGCCAGTACATCAGCCCGCAAGACCTGAACACGGCGCTTGAGCCGTTTCGCAAGATCAGAAATGCGGTGGGTGACAAGATGGACATCATGGTCGAGTTTCATAGCCTGTGGCGCTTGCCCATGGCGCAAAAGATTTCGCGCACCTTGCAAGAATTCAACACCTTTTGGCACGAAGACGCGATCCGTATGGACAGCTTGGATCTGCTCAAGCAGTACGCAGTGGACTGCAAAGCCCTGATTTGCGCCAGCGAAACACTCAGCTACAAATGGGGCTTTAAGGATTACCTGCAGACTGGTGTGGCCGGTGTCGCCATGCTGGACCTGAGCTGGTGCGGGGGCTTGACCGAAGCCCGCAAGATCGCGGCCATGGCCGACGCTTGGCAACTGCCCGTGGCGCCGCACGACTGCACGGGGCCTGTGGTGTGGGCCGCCTCCACGCACTTGTCGCTGCACGCGCCCAATGCGCTGATGCAGGAGAGCGTGCGCGCTTTTTACAGCGGTTGGTACAAAGAGCTGGTCACCGAGTTGCCTCAGGTGAAGAACGGCATGATCAGCCTGAACGACAAGCCGGGTCTGGGACTGGAGTTGCTGCCCGATTTGCACAAGCGGGCCGATGCGGTGGTGCGCATCAGCCTTTGAGCCGGCACTTCAATCGGTCCAGCGCGTGTGGAATTGGCCTGGCCGTTCTATCCTTTGGTAGGTGTGCGCTCCAAAGTAGTCGCGCTGGGCCTGCAGCAAATTGGCAGGCAGACGGGCCGAGCGGTAAGCGTCGTAGTAGCTCAGGGCGCTCATGAAAGAGGGCATGGCCACACCGTGCAGGGCACCCAGCGCCACGACTTCACGCAGGTCTTGCTGGCAGCGTGCCATCACACCAGAAAAGTGCGGGTCCATCAGCAGGTTGTTCAGATCGGGCGCACCGTCAAAGGCTCGCCGAATGTCCTGCAACAATCGCGCACGGATGATGCAGCCTGCACGCCAGACCGAAGCCACGGTGCCCATGGGCAGTTGCCATTGGTTTTCTATGTCTGCCGCCCGCAGCAAGCAGAAGCCCTGGGCGTAAGCGCAAATCTTGGCCGCCAGCAGCGCCCGCTCCAGGCGTGGCAACACCGACGCACGCTCGGGTGCCGGTGTGGCTTGGGGGCCGGCCAAAACCTTCGCGGCTTGGACCCGTTCAGTCTGCAAGGCGCTGATGGTGCGGGCAAAAACGGCGTTGGCAATGGTGGGCGCGGTCACGCCCAAATCGAGCGCCACCTGACTGGCCCATTTGCCGGTGCCTTTTTGTTCGGCCGTGTCGAGAATTTGGTCAAGCAAGGGCTGACCCGTCTCGGGGTCGGTGAAAGCCAAAATGTCGGCGGTGATGCCGATCAGGTAGCTGCTGAGTTCGCCTTGGTTCCAGTCACGAAACACCGCACTCATTTCGATGGGGCGCATGCCCAGCATCTGGTGCATCAATGCATAAGCCTCGCAAATGGTTTGCATGTCGGCGTATTCGATGCCGTTGTGCACCATTTTGACGAAGTGGCCCGAACCGCCTGGCCCCATCCATTCACAGCAGGGCGTGCCGTCTTCGGTTTGGGCGGCGATGGCTTGCAGCATGGGCCTCAAACGAGGCCAAGCCGCTGCTGAGCCTCCAGGCATGAGTGCGGGGCCACGCAGTGCACCTTCTTCGCCACCGCTCACACCCGCACCCACGTAAAGGATGCCCGATCCTTCGAGCGCCTGCAATCGGCGTTGGGTGTCGGTGTACAGGGTGTTGCCCCCGTCCATGAGCACATCACCCGAGGCCAAAAGAGGTGTCAACTCGGCGAGCACCGCATCGACTGCGGCACCTGCAGGCACCATCAGCCAGATGCAGCGAGGCTGCTGCAAGCCGTTGACCAGCGCGCTCAATGAATTCGCCGCTTCAGCGTTCGAAGCCTGAGTGCGCGCGTCAAAGTTGGCACGTTTGCCTGCGTCCAGGTCAAAACCACTGACTGAAAACCCCTTGCTGAGCAAATTCAGCGCCAGGTTTTCGCCCATGACGCCCAGGCCCACAAGGCCGATGTCCAACTTCTTCATAGGTTCGATTCAACCCCGACCCACAAAAGGCATGTTGGTGGCCATCACCGTGGTGAACAAGATGTTGGCCGACAAAGGCAGACGGGCCATGGTCATGAAAGTTTCGACCACTGCGCTCATGTCCATGCGGGGCTCGGCCTTGATGCTCAAATCGGCTTGGTGAACACCTTTGGCCATTTTTTCGGTCATGTCCGAGGCCACGTTGCCAATGTCGATCTGACCCACGGCGATGCTGTAAGGGCGGCCATCGAGCGAGGCCGCGCGGGTCAGACCCGAAACAGCGTGTTTGGTGGCGGTGTAGGCGATGGAGCCAGGACGAGGCACATGGGCAGAAATCGACCCGTTGTTGATGATGCGGCCGCCTTGTGGGCTTTGCTCTTGCATCAGCTTGAAGGCATGCGACAAAGTGTAGAACGCCCCGTTCAAATTGATGTCCACTGCACGGCGCCATTCTTCGCCCGAGAGGTCGCCCGGCAAGGTGTAGGGCAGGGAGATCCCTGCGTTGTTGAACACCAGATCAAGGCGACCCAAGCGTGCGCGAATCTCCTCGAACAGGGCTTTGACTTCTGGCTCTTGGGACAGGTCGGTCGGGATGGCGTGGGCGTTGACTGAGTGGGTTCCAGCTTCGGCCACGGCCGCGGCCAAAGCATCGGCGCGGCGACCAACCAAAACGACTTGCCAACCTTCATTGAGCAAGGCCAGGGCGCAGGCTTTGCCAATGCCGGAGCTGGCTCCAGTGACGAGGGCGATTTTCGACATGTTGTGAACTTTCTAGAGAGGCCTTGAAACCCCTGATTTTCAGGCGTTTTGGAATGAAATCTGTACCTTGAGTGACTGGCTTTTGTCGGCCGCGAGGTCAAAGGCTTCGATGGCGCGCTCCACCGGCAAAATGCCGGTGATCACCGGTTTGCCGTTGACCAAGCCTTCGTTCAAAAAGCGCACCGCGGTCGCAAATTCGGCATGGAAACGGAAGGTGCCGCGCAGGTCCACCTCTTTGGCCACGATTTGTGTCATGGGCAGGCTGATGTCGCCACCCATGCCCACCGTGATGAGCACACCCCTTGGCACGATGGTGTCCAGGCCCACACGCAAAGCCGCTTCGCTGCCCGAGGCTTCGAACACGGCGTCGAACTGGCCTTTGTCCACTTTGTATTTGTCCAAGGCCGCTGCATTGGTCTTCAAGTTGATGGCCTCGTCAGCGCCCATCTCTTTGGCGCACTTCAAAGGCAAGTCAGCGATGTCCGCGGCCACGATGCGTGCCGCACCAGCGCGTCGCAAGGCCCCAATGAGCAAGGAGCCAATGGGGCCGCAACCGGTGACCAACACCTGTTTGCCCAGCACACTGCCTGCACGCTGAATGGCATGCAGGCCCACCGACAAAGGCTCAGCCAAAGCGGCTTCCGACAAACTCAGGTGGTCGGCAATCCGGTGGGCTTGATAGCCCTCGATGATGATTTGTTCAGAAAAAGCGCCCTGAATGTGCGGAAAGGGCATGGCGCTGCCGTAAAAGCGCATATTCAGGCAGTGGTTGTGTTGCCCAGCCTGGCAAAAACGGCAGTGGCCACAGGGGCGCGAAGGCGAGATGGCGATGCGCTGACCTGGCGCGATGCCACTGACCTGGCTGCCCAACGCATCCACCACGCCCGAAATTTCATGGCCCAAGGCAATCGGTTGCTTGATGCGTACGGTGCCAAAGCCGCCATGTTGGTAGTAATGCAGGTCTGAGCCGCAAATGCCGCCATAGGCCACATTCACGCGCAGTTGCTTCTCGCCCAAGTCGGGCAATTCGGTGTGTTCGATGCGCAGGTCTTTGGCCGAATGGCAGACAACGGATTTCATGGGTGTTCCTCGCAAAAAATTCAAAGGGTGGCGGTCACGCCACCGTCAACATAAAGGATATGGCCATTGACGAAGCGCGAAGCGTCCGAGGCCAAAAAGACGGCCGCGCCGCCCAGGTCCTGCACATCGCCCCAGCGGCGGCTGGGCGTGCGGCCCACCAGCCAACTGCTGAAGGCCGGGTCATCCACCAGTTTTTGGTTCAGCTCGGTCTTGAAGTAGCCCGGGCCAATGCCGTTGACGTTGATGCCGAACTGGCCCCAGTCAATCGCCATGCCTTTGGTGAGCATTTTCACCGCGCCTTTGGAGGCGGTGTAGGGTGCAATGCCGGGGCGGCCCAGTTCGCTTTGCACAGAGCAAATATTGATGACTTTGCCGCGACCACGGGGGATCATCTTTTTGGCCACCGCCTGCCCGACGTAGTACACACTGTCCAGGTTGGTCTTCATGAGGGTGTGCCAGTCCGCATCCTGGTACTCGTGCAGGGGACCTCGAATTTGCATACCCGCGTTGTTGACCAGAATGTCGATCGGGCCTTGGGCCTCGATCTGGTCCACTGCTGCACGCACGCTGTCGGCATCGGTCACGTCAAAAACCGAGGTACTGACCGACAAGCCTTGGGCTTGCAGGGCAAGAGCTGCGGACTCCACCTTGCTGGCCGTGCGGCCGTTCAGGATGACATGCGCCCCAGCCTGGGCCAGGGCTTCGGCCAGTGCCAAGCCAATGCCTGCAGAAGAGCCGGTGATCAAGGCGCGGCGGCCGGTGAGTTGGAAAGAGTCCAGAACAGTCATCGCATCAACATCCATTTGAGAGGAACCATCACCAAGCTGGGGAAGGCGATCAGAGAGCCCATGACAACAACCTGAGACAAGAGGAAAGGCATGACGCCACGGATGACGTCGTGCATGGGAATGCGGCCCACGCCGCAGACCACGTTGAGCACCGTGCCCACCGGTGGAGTGAGCAAACCGATGGCGTTGTTCATGATGAACAGCACTCCAAAGTAAACCGGGTCAATGCCTGCTTCGCGCACCAAAGGCATCAGCACGGGCGTGAGGATCAGCACCGTGGGCGCAAAGTCCAGCGCCGTGCCCACAATCATCACCAGCAGCATCAGCACGACCATCAGCAGGGTTTTGTTGTCGATGAGCGGCCGCAAAATTTCAACAATTTGGGACGGAATATTGGCCACCGTGATCAACCAGGCTGATACCAGCGCAGCTGCCACCAGGAACATCACCACCGAAGAGGTTTTGGCCGCAGACAGGATGATGCGGTACAGGTCTTTGAATTTGATCTCGCGGTAGATGAACAGACCCACGAACAAGGAATACACCACCGCCACCACGGCTGCTTCGGTGGGCGTGAAGATGCCCATCTTCATGCCACCGATGATCACAATGGCCAACAAGTAAGACCAAAACGCGTTGATGGTCACCGAAATACGTTCTTTGAACGGCACCTTATCTGCCACCACCACATTGTCTTTGCGCGCCACGATCCACCAGGTCACGATCAAGGCAAAACCCATCAGGAGGCCAGGGAAGATGCCCGCCATGAACAGTTTGGAAATGGACACGCCGCCAATCACGCCAAACAAAATGAAGCCAATCGAAGGCGGGATGACGGGTGCGATGATGCCGCCCGCTGCGATCAGGCCAGCCGAGCGGTCCATCCGGTAACCGGCTTTGCGCATCATGGGCAACAAGACGGCGGCCAGTGCTGCCGTGTCGGCCACGGCCGAGCCCGACAAGCTGGCCATGACGATGGCAGCAAACACTGCCACGTAACCCAAGCCACCACGGAAGTGACCCACCCAGACCATGGCCGAGTTGACGATGCGCCGACTCATGCCGCCCGCGTTCATCAATTCACCGGCCAGCATGAAGAAGGGCACGGCCATGAGCGGAAAGTTGTCGGCCCCGTTGATCAGGTTTTGCGACACGATTTGGGTGTCGAAGTTGTCCATGTGCAGCATCAAGGCCACACCCGAGACGATGAGTGAAAACGCCAAAGGCATGCCCAGCGCCATGGCTGCCAGGAGCGAAACAATGAATACAAGGACGGTCATTTGGCGGCCTCTTGGGTGTGCGCTGTCACGACTTCTTCCGAGTCTTGTACCTGAATCAGATCGGATTCGTTGAAATTACCTTTGGCCAGTTGCACCAGTTTGCCCAAAATCATCAGGCCCATGGCCACGCTGGTGATGTAACCCACGCCATACACCCAGCTCATCGGGATTTCGGTGACGGCAGAGCGCGTGGTGGCGTTGATGCTGTGCTGTTTGAGCGTGCCATAGAACATCAGGACGCAGCAGCCCAGCATCAGCACATTGGAGATGGCAAAAGCCATTTTTTTGCCTTGTAAGCTGAGTTTTCGAACCACAGAGTCCAAGCCCAAGTGGCCGTTGTCACGCATGGTGACGATGGCTCCTAAAAACGTAATCCAGATGAAAAGAAATCGAGACAATTCCTCCGAGCTGATGATGCCGTCGTTGAAGCCGTAGCGCAGCACCACGTTGCCAAACACCATGATGACCATGGCCGACAGCATGATGACCAGCGTGAACTCTGCCAGCTTGAAGAAAAGGTCGTTGATTTTTTTCATACGTTATTCACAAAAAAGCCCCCTCCAAAGAGGGGGCGTGACGTGACTCAAATCATCACTTGGTGTCTTCAATGGCCTTGAGCAAAGCGGTGCCGCTTTTCTCACCAAAGGTCTTGGCAATTTCGGCCGACACAATCTTCTGGAACGGCGCCATGTCCACGTTCTCGATCACTTGCATGCCGGACTTCTTCAGATCAGCTACCACTTTGCCCGCGTTGGACGCGTTCAAGCTGCGTTGGTATGTGGCCGCTTCGCGTGCGGCATCCACCACCACTTTTTGGTAATTGGCCGGCAGGCTGTCGAACTTGGCTTTGTTCATGGCCACGACCAGGGGTGAGTAAACGTGGTTGCTCACCGTGAGGTGTTTTTGCACTTCATAAAACTTCGACGACCAGGTCACGTTGATGGGGTGCTCTTGCGCGTCAAAGGTTCCGGTTTCCAAAGCGGTGTACAGCTCGGCAATGGGCATGGGTGAAGGGTTCATGCCCAGCAGCTTGAACGCCTGGATGTGGTAAGGGTTGGGTGTGGAGCGGATTTTCAAGCCCTTCAAATCCTCAGGCTTGTTGACGGGGCGCTTGTTGTTGGTGAAAGCGCGCCAGCCGTTTTCCCAATAGGCCAGACCTTTGAGGCCGTGCGGGGCCAATTCGTTGAGCACGCCCGTGCCCACTGCACCGTCGAGCACGGTGTAGGCGTGTTGCGCGTTGCGGAACACAAAAGGCAATTCCATCGCTGCCGTGTTGGGCACGATGCCGTTGAAGTTGGAAGCGCCACTGGAGACGATGTCGATCGTGCCGCCGCGCGTGCCGTTGATCATGGCCGCGTCATTGCCCAATTGGTTGGCGGGAAACACGGTGATTTCCACATCGCCGTTGGTGCGTTGCTTGACCAATTCAGCCAGCTTCAGGGCGGCGGCATGTTGGCCATCGGTCGCGTTGACCGCGTGGCCCATTTTCAGATTGAACTTGGCGGCGAAGGCGCTGGTGCCAGCAGCAGCCACGAGGCAGGCGATAAGGATGCGGGAAAGTTTCATGGTTTTGTCTCCTGGTTAAAAAAAGAGCGGTCGAAAAAATCAATCGGTAGGCAGCGCGTACTCGTTGGCGCTGAAGACGGTGTGAAACACAGTGCCATCGAACATGGCGATCAAATCCTTGGACACTTCGCGGCTTTCCAGACGCACGGCCGAAGCCAGTGCGATTTCAATCGACTCGCGACTGGGGTAGCGCACCGACAGCACCATGCCAAAGTGTGGGTCGGTCACATCGCTCTCGACTTGGCGCAACACGCGCACTTCTTGGGCGCCCGGGAAGCGCGTCCACAAGGGAACGAGTTTTTCGCGAATGTAGCGGTTGAAGGCGTCTTCCATGCCAGGTTTGACGTGGCCTTGAAAAAATGCACAGCGGATGAACATGGGTGGCTTTCGAGGGTTCAGAGGGCAGGGTGCAGGCGTGCCTGCAAAGCCTCGAGTGCATGCTGGACCATGTCCTGCACAGGCTCGGTGATGGGCAGGCGGATGACATCGGTCTCATCGGCTTGGGGTTTTTCAAGGGTGCGAAATTGGCTTTCCAGCAAACCCGGCTGCATGTAATGGCCCACGCGCTGGCGCATACGTTGGTTTATCAACTCAAAGTCGCCGTCCAGAAACACAAAGCAGACCTCTCCCGCTTGTTGTCGGATGCGGTCGCGGTAGGTCCGCTTGAGTGCGGAACAGGCGACCACCCGTCCTTTGGCGTGCGCTTGCGCCAAGCATGCGCCAATGCGGTCTAACCAAGGCCAGCGATCGGCATCGTGCAAGGCGATGCCAGCACGCATCTTGGCCACGCTCTCGGGCAGGTGCAGGTCATCGCCATCCACCATCTCGAGACCCAGACGTTCGCCCAAAGCGCTGGCCATGGTCGATTTGCCACAACCGGACACCCCCATGACGATCAGGCGCAAAGGCGTCATGCTCATGACTTGGGCTGGGCTGTCACTTGGCCATGGCCATGCACTCGGGTACCGGCGAGATCAAAGGCTGGCCTGAGACACCCGCCA
>NZ_CAMBNZ010000100.1 GCF_945869175.1 Limnohabitans sp. Rim8
ATGACGCGATCGGGTTTTTTGTTGGAAGGGGTCAGGTTGGCAAGACAGGTCTTGCCAACATCGACCGATCAGTGAGCAGCAGTGCCTTGTGAGGTGGTGCCGTCAAAGCTTGGGAAGCGGACGTTCTCGACCATGTCCTGAACTTCTTGCTCGGGTGCTTTGGTCAGCAGCGACACGATGATGATCACCGCAAAGCCCAGAGGCACACCAAAGATACCGGCCGAGATGGGGGCAATGTCCCACCAGGTGTTGGCTTTCAGGATTTCAGGCGTCAGCGAACCATTGTGGAACAAGCCGTACATCCAGGGATGTGTCTTGACCATGTAGTAGAACGAAATGCCCAAACCAGCCACCATGCCCAAGGACGCGCCCCATTTGTTGGCTCGCTTCCAGAAGATACCCAGGGTCAACGCCGGGAAGAAGGCAGCGGCTGCAAACGAGAAGGCCGCAGACACGAGGAACAAAATATCCGCCATGCGCAGCGACGCGACATAAGCCGCAGCCAAGGCCACGAACACCAAAATCACTTTTGAGAGCGCCACACGTCGGTTGGCCGAAGCATTGGGATCGATCACCTTGTAGTACACGTCGTGTGACAAGGCGTTGGCAATGGTCAGCAACAAGCCGTCAGCTGTTGACAAGGCCGCAGCCAAACCACCCGCTGCCACCAAGCCGGAAATCACGAAGGGCAAGCCACCGATTTCAGGTGTGGCCAAGACCACAATGTCGCCACCCAAACGAATCTCAGCCAATTGCAAAAGGCCGTCTTTGTTGATGTCAGCCACAGCCATCAGCGTTGGGTCCACCACGTTCCAGCGTGCAATCCATTCTGGTAGCTGGTTAAACGGTGTACCCACCAACAGCGTGTAAATGTCGAACTTGACAAGCACCGCCAAAGCAGGCGCTGTGAAGTACAACAAAGAGATGAAGAACAGCGACCAAGCCACCGACTCACGCGCTTCACGTACCGAAGGTACGGTGTAAAAGCGCATCAGAATGTGCGGCAGCGCAGCCGTACCGATCATCAAGCAAAACACCAATGCCAAGAAGTTTTTGCGCGCAATGTCTCTGGCGGCATCATCTTTGCCAGGGAAGGGCTCAGCATGTCGCAAGGG
Organism: Limnohabitans sp. Rim8; assembly: GCF_945869175.1. Taxonomy (GTDB): domain Bacteria; phylum Pseudomonadota; class Gammaproteobacteria; order Burkholderiales; family Burkholderiaceae_C; genus Limnohabitans_A. Next base: position 1,116 of record NZ_CAMBNZ010000100.1, read on the forward strand.
TGGTGCTGCACGTGCCGTGTTGGTGGTGCGCGCTGTGGTGTAAGCTGCTTTGGCAGCCGCTTCATCTTTGGGCAAAGCGGCGACAGCGGCTTCAGCTGCTTTGATCTCTGCTGCTGGTGCGTTGGCGGCCTTCAGCTCTTCCAGCTTTTTCGTGGCGGCTTCTTTGTCAGCGGCCATAGCAGCTGGCACATCTTTCAGCTTTTCAACGGCTGCATCCGCACGTGCTTTGAAGATCCCGCGAACTTCGAGTTCTTTGGGGTCTTTGAGCAGTTGCTCTTCTTTGGCTGTGACTTTTTCGAGCAGGTAGCCATAAGCCACTTGAGGCACTGGATTGCTGGTGTGTTTCACCGACAACCACACCACGGGGATCATGTACGCCACGATCAAGATCAGGTATTGAGCCACCTGGGTCCAGGTCACAGCGCGCATACCGCCCAAGAACGAGCAAACCAAGATGCCGGCCAAACCGACATACACACCCACGTCGAAGGACAGACCGGTCATGCGGGCTGTGATCAAGCCCACGCCGAAGATCTGTGCCACCACGTAAACGAAGGACACCAAGATGGCCGCAAACACGCCAATCAAACGTGCCATGTTGCCGCCGTAGCGTGCGCCCAGGAAGTCGGGGATGGTGAACTGGCCAAACTTACGCAGGTAGGGCGCCAAGAACAAAGCCACCAAACAGTAACCGCCGGTCCAGCCCAAGATGAAGGCCAAACCGCCGTAACCGGTCAGGTACAGCGTACCGGCCATGCCGATGAAGGAAGCTGCCGACATCCAGTCAGAGCCTGTGGCCATGCCGTTGTACATGGCTGGCACGCGTCGGCCGGCCACGTAGTATTCGGCCGCATCGTTGGTGCGACTCATCACACCAATGCCTGCATACAAGAGCACAGTGGCTGCCAGAAAGGCGTAGCCGATGTAATCTTTGTGCATGCCCATCTGTTCAAGGATGGCCAGCACGAAGACGAAAGCCGCAAAGCCAACGCCGTAGAAAATGAATACTTTGTTCAGAGATTTCTGAAACTGGCCTTGGGTTTGGCCTTCTCCGCCGAAAACGCTCATGCTTCTTCTCCTTCTGCCACGCCATATTCCTTGTAAAGGTTGTTCATGTAGCGGGCGTAGAACCAAATGATCAAGCAATAGACGATCAATGCGCCTTGGGCAGCCACCCAAAACGAAAATGGCCAGCCAAAAAAGCTGAACGTCAAATCACGTGAAAAGTACAAAACCACAAAGGTCACAAAGAACCACAGGGCCAGCAACAGCCCCGTGATTCTTAAGTTTTTGCCCCAGTACTCCTGGTGCCGAGCGGTGAGTTGCATCGTCATCTCCTTCTTGTTGAAAAAATAAACTACCGACTGTCACATTTCAATTTTTCAGACAACACCTGCAGGTGTTGTGTTTACACGGGTCTGTCTAATTTGAGCCCTGTTTCCCGCGCCAGTTGGGCGGCCACCTTGGGTTCGAAGCCATTCAAATGGCGCATCACTTCCAGGGCTTTTTCGGGCTCTTGCATTTCCATGTGCACGCGGGCCATTTGGTACCAGGCGTAGGGGCTCATGGACTGCAATTCGGTGTTCCGCTTGAACGCTACCAAAGAGTCGGCAAAACGCTGTTGGCGCACCAACACCAAGCCCAAGCCGTACCATGCGCGGTCCATTTTTTCGTCAATGTGAAGCGCGGCCCTGAAGGCCTGCTCGGCCTCTTGACTTCGTCCCAATTCTTCGCAGACGAAGCCCACGTTGAAGTGGGCATTGGCCTTGTCCGGGGTCAGCACCAGAGCGCGTTCAAAAAATGCCAAAGCCTGAGTCAAACGGCGATCGTTCAACTCCTTGAAGCCCACGCTGTTCAGGGCCAAAACGTCTTGTGGGTTGAGCTGGAGGATTTCTTGAAAGACCGCATGGGCTTGGTTGCGCAAGCCCAAGACCAAAAGAACTTTGGCTTGCAGGCGCAACTTAAAGCACCGGCCTCGGCTGGACGCGTTAGTGTGGGTGGGTGAAAGATGGGTTTTCACTGACATGCCGCGATCCCCATCTCAAGACAAAGTTCAATTTTGAACTGCACGACCACGACCCAGGCGATGATGAGCCAGCTGCTTGTGGCCAGTGGGATGTGTTGGTCCAGGATCAGTTTGGGGCTGATTTTGCGAGTGAACCAAAGCGCAGGCTTGGAGGCGACATCGAGCAATTGCCAAAAAACATTGTTGTCGCGTTTGGCGCCCGCCAACAAACCCAGCAAGAAGCGCCCGACGATGAACATGAGAGAAAGCTCAATCAGACTCTTGGCGATGACAACAGCGAGCAACATAAAACGTAATTGATGTAGATCAAGGAAACTTTGTGGATTCTATGAACTAGCTTGTTTCCCAACAAATGGGGCGAAAGCCCATTTAAAAAGTGAGTCAATATGTTTTTGAGGTGAACTTTTGAAGCCTTCATTCGAGAAACCAATGAAGCTGACAAATTTCTTACATTTGCGCATCGGTGAGCACGGAAATTTGGGCCTCAATTCAAGGGAAAACACCAACAAAATTCGGTTGAGCATATAAGGGGTTTTTCGGAGTCCTAAGCCATCTTTGGTGCGGCTGAAATCTCCGAATTGGCGGGTGGGTCTCAATGTTTGGGCATGCCAAAACGCGAGATTGGGGTGGCATTCATGCGCTGGTGGGGACGAATCCTGCACAGGCGAAGCGTTTTTTGTCGACCAATGCCAAGTGATTACCCTTGGTTTTTTGGGTATTTTTCGCAATACAAAATAATTTACTCGGGTTAATACTAGCTTGTAAGTATCTGTTGGTTCGCTGTCAGTACGTGGCAAGTGCCAGCCCCAAGAATCGCGCCAAGTTTCCGTGTCGGAGACTCTTTTTTGGAGACAGCTCTATGGCTACAACTGAAGCAAACCGCCCGATGACGGCGGAAGAGAAGAAGGTGATTTTTGCCTCTTCTCTGGGTACCGTTTTTGAATGGTATGACTTTTACCTGTACGGCTCATTGGCCGCCATCATCGCCAAGCAATTCTTCAGTGGCTTGGACGAAGGCTCTGCCTTCATCTTCGCGCTGTTGGCTTTTGCTGCCGGCTTCATCGTGCGTCCTTTCGGCGCCATCTTTTTCGGCCGCTTGGGCGACATGATCGGCCGCAAGTACACCTTCTTGGTCACCATCCTGATCATGGGTGTGTCCACTTTCATCGTGGGCATCTTGCCCAACTACGCCAGCATTGGTGTGGCCGCTCCCGTCATCCTGATCTGCTTGCGCTTGTTACAAGGCTTGGCTTTGGGTGGCGAGTACGGTGGTGCCGCTACTTATGTGGCCGAGCATGCCCCAGCGGGTCAGCGCGGTGCTTATACCGCCTGGATCCAGACCACAGCGACTTTGGGCTTGTTCTTGTCGTTGATGGTGATCTTGGGCACTCGGACCATCATTGGCGAAGAGGCTTTCGCTGACTGGGGCTGGCGCGTTCCTTTCTTGGTCTCGGTGATCATGCTGATCATCTCGGTGTACATCCGTTTGAGCATGAACGAATCGCCTGCTTTCGTGAAAATGAAAGCCGAAGGCAAGACCTCCAAATCCCCTTTGTCCGAATCGTTCGGCCAGTGGAAAAACCTGAAGATCGTGATCTTGGCCTTGTTCGGCTTGGTGATGGGTCAAGCGGTGGTTTGGTATTCCGGTCAGTTCTACGCTTTGTTCTTTTTGACACAAGCGTTGAAAGTGGACGGCGCCACCGCCAACATCATGGTTGCGATTTCTTTGATCATTGGTACACCGTTCTTCGTGATCTTCGGCACGCTGTCGGACAAAATCGGTCGTAAACCACTGATCTTGGCGGGTTGCTTGTTGGCTGTGGTCACTTATTTCCCGGTCTTCGAGGCGCTCACAAAAGCGGCTAACCCTGACCTTTATGCTGCGCAGAAGTCGGCCAAGGTGACCGTCACTGCTGACCCAGCAGAATGCTCGTTCCAGTTCAACCCCACAGGCACCAAGAAGTTCACATCTTCTTGCGACATCGCTAAACAGCGTTTGGCAGGTGCTTCTGTTTCCTACGAAAACATTGCAGCGCCTGCGGGCACCCCTGCCGTGATCAAAGTGGGCGAGACCGTGGTGAACGTCAAGTACTCCGCTGAAGACATCGCTGCTGCCAAGGCCAAGGCCGAGGAAAAGCTGGCGGCTTTGAATGCTGCAGAACCCAAAGACGCCAAGGCCATCGAAGCTGCGACCAAGTCTGTCAAAGACCTGAGCAACGAGAAGACCGCGGGTAACACTTTGTTGGCGTCCAACCTGGGCGCTGCGTTGAAGGCTGCCAACTACCCTGCCAAGGCCGACATGGCCAAGTTCGACAAGGTCACCGTCATCATCATCCTCACCTACTTGGTGCTGTTGGTGACCATGGTGTACGGCCCCATCGCCGCCATGCTGGTCGAGATGTTCCCCACCCGTATCCGTTACACCTCCATGTCCTTGCCTTACCACATCGGTAACGGCTGGTTCGGTGGTTTGATGCCCACAACCGCCTTTGCGATCGTGGCCCAGACCGGCAACATGTACAACGGCTTGTGGTACCCCATCATCATCGCCGGTGCAACTGTCGTGATCGGTGGCTTGTTCATCAAAGAAACCAAAGACGTTGACATCTACGCCAACGACTGATCGTTTTTTGTAAGCATCCCGGGGTGACTCGGGTGCTACATTCTGGGCCTTCCCTCTGTGGAGGGCCTTCTTTATTTTGGAGATGAATGATGTGGAAACTCGTTGTTGGATTCGTGATCTTTGCTGCCTTGGCCCTGTATGTCATCAGCAAAGGCGGTGACAGCCTGGACATGAGCGGTGAAAAGCACGGCGCAGACGCTGTGCACTCTGAGCCTGCCAAGACCGATGCCTCCGCACCTGTTGCACCTGCCGTCGCACCGGCTTCAGAGGCCAGCGCTGCGAAGTGATGCCCCTCTGAGTGCTTGACCTCGGTCAAGCGTCTCAAACCAAAGCCACGCCTGTGCGTGGCTTTTCTTTTGGGCACCAGACTTGTCATGACCTGGGCCCTAGAATGTTTGGCCTTCATCCGAAAAAGCCCGCCCATGTCCCAAGGTCTCATCCGCATCCGTGGTGCCCGTCAGCACAACCTCAAAAACATCGACTTGGACATCCGCACGGGTGAACTGACCGTGGTCACCGGCCCCAGCGGTTCGGGCAAATCGAGCTTGGTGTTTGACACGCTGTACGCCGAAGGCCAGCGCCGATATGTCGAGACCTTCAGTGCCTACGCTCGCCAGTTCCTCGACCGCATGGACAAACCGGCTGTAGACAAAGTCGAAGGCGTGCCCCCGGCCATTGCGATTGACCAGACCAACCCGGTGCGCAGCTCACGTTCCACCGTGGGCACCATGACCGAACTGAACGACCACCTCAAGCTCTTGTTCGCCCGCCTGGGCCAGCTGTTTGACCAAGACACCGCACAGCCCGTGCGCCACGACAACCCCGACACGATTTACGCCGAACTGGCCCAGCTTGCCGCGCAAGCCGGTGACCCCCGCCTTTACCTGACCTTCCCGGTCGAACTGCCCGCCAACACCAGCGCGGAGCAGGTCGAACAATGGTTGTCGGCCAGTGGTTTCACCAAAGTGCAGGCCGAGCGTGAAGTGGCCACGCCCACCGGCCCGCGCAAAGTGCTGGACGTGATCGCAGACCGCTTTCGCATCGGCGCTGCCGAAAAAGCCCGGGTGGTGGAAGCCATCGAGGTCGCGCTCAAACGCGGCGGTCGCCTGAATGTGTATGTGGAGAAACTGGGGTCAGATCCCAATTTTTCTCCTTCCGAATCCACTTTCGACATCTGGCGCTTTTCGACAGGCCTGCACTGCCCTGACAGCGACCAGCGCTACACCGACCCGATCCCCTCCATGTTTTCCTTCAACTCGGCCGTGGGTGCATGCGAGACCTGCCGGGGCTTTGGGCGGGTGATCGGGGTCGACTACGGACTGGTCATCCCCAACCCCAAGCTCACACTGCGGGCTGGTGCCATCAAAACGCTGCAGACGCCCGCCTGGCAAGAGAACCAGGACGACCTGATGCGCCATGCCGAGGCGGCAGGCATTCCGCGCGACACCGCTTGGGACAAACTGACCCAGGCGCAACAAGATTGGGTGATCCAGGGTTCGCCCGAGTGGAAAGGCCGCTGGAACCACCAGTGGTACGGGGTGAAACGCTTTTTTGAGTACCTGGAGAGCAAGGCCTACAAGATGCACATCCGTGTGCTCTTGTCCAAGTACCGCAGTTACACCGAATGTCCAAGTTGCCAAGGTGCGCGCTTGAAGACGGAAAGTTTGCTGTGGCGCATCGGCAGCCACGCCGATGCCGATGGGGTTTTGCCGGTCGAAAAGCGTTTCATGCCTGCGGGTGTGAAGTGGACGCGTGCCCAGCTCGAAGCCTTGCCAGGCCTCAGCTTGCACGACATGATGATCATGCCGATCGACCAGCTGCGCCAGTTCTATGACCGCATGAGTGCATCGGCTGTGGCGCTGGCCTCGGTTGATGCCGAAGCGCAAGCGCTCAAACTGCTGCTCGAAGAAATCACCACCCGCCTCAAATACCTGTGCGATGTGGGCATCGGCTACCTCACCCTTGACCGCCAAAGCCGCACGCTCAGTGGTGGCGAAGTGCAGCGCATCAACCTGACCACCGCATTGGGCACGTCGCTGGTCAACACCCTGTTTGTGCTGGACGAACCCAGCATTGGCCTGCACCCGCGTGACATGCACCGCATCACCTTGGCCATGCACCGCCTGCGCGATGCGGGCAACACCTTGGTCGTGGTCGAGCACGACCCGGCCGTGATGATGGCCGCCGACCGCATGATCGACATGGGCCCCGGCCCTGGGGAGCGCGGTGGGCATATTGTGTTTGACGGCAGCACCGCCGACCTGCGCAACGCCGACACCCTCACCGGTGCGTACCTGGGCGGGCGCAAGCAAGTGGGCCTGGGTTTCAAACGCATGGTCACCGACAGCACGCCACGCTTGATTTTGGAAGGCGCTCGCGAGCACAACCTGCAAAACATCAGCGTGGACTTTCCGTTGCAGCGCTTGGTCACCATCACCGGTGTCAGCGGCTCGGGCAAATCCAGCTTGATCCAAGATGTGCTGGCCCCGGCCTTGCAGCGTTACTTTGGCAAAGCCACCGAGACCCCTGGCGCACACGACCGCTTGCTGGGGGCGGATCACCTGAGCGATGTGGTGTTTGTGGACCAGTCGCCCATTGGCAAAACCGCCCGCTCCAACCCGGTGAGCTATGTGGGGGCATGGGATGCGATCCGCGAGATTTTTGCCACCGCGCCACTCTCGCGCCAACGGGGTTACACCGCCAGCAAATTCAGTTTCAACGGTGGCGATGGGCGCTGCCCCACCTGCGGCGGATCGGGTTTTGAGCACGTCGAGATGCAGTTTTTGAGCGACGTGTATTTGCGTTGCCCCGATTGCGATGGCAAGCGTTACCGCCCGGAAATTCTGGAGATCACCGTCGAGCGCCAAGCCTTGGGCCAGCCGCAGCCGCGCCACCTGAATGTGGCCGATGTGCTGGACCTGACGGTGAGCGAAGCGGCGGCCTTGTTTGCACAAGACCGCGACGTGATCCGTGCCCTGCAACCCATCGTGGATGTGGGCCTGGAGTATGTGAAGCTGGGCCAGCCCGTGCCCACACTGTCGGGTGGTGAGGCTCAGCGCTTGAAGCTCGCGGGCTTTTTGGCCGAGGCCGCCAAAAGCGCGTCCAAGAGCCGCCAGAGTCTGGCGCGCAAGGGGACGCTGTTCTTGTTTGACGAGCCGACCACCGGCCTGCATTTTGACGACATCGCCAAGCTCATGCGGGCTTTACGCAAGCTGCTGGAAGCCGGGCATTCGCTCATCGTCATCGAGCACAACCTGGATGTGATCCGCGCCAGCGATTGGCTGATCGACCTGGGGCCAGAGGGCGGTTATGCGGGTGGCCTGATCGTGGCCGAAGGCACGCCCGAAGACGTGCGCCAGCACCCGACATCGCACACGGGGCTGGCTTTGCGCGAATACGCCGAGTCCATGGGGGAGGTGCATGGTGTGGCTGAGCGTTTAAATGTTTATGGGGGCGAGGCTGCGGTGTCAACCACTGACACCGCAGCCTCGCTGGTT
>NZ_CAMBNZ010000101.1 GCF_945869175.1 Limnohabitans sp. Rim8
GAAGGAATGAGCAACATGGACGTGCTCAAAGCCACCTTCCCTGCGGGTACCCTCACAGGGGCGCCCAAGGTGCATGCCATGGAGTTGATTGACCAGTTCGAGCCGGTCAAGCGCGGCATTTATGGCGGTGCTTGCGGCTACATCAGTTACGCGGGCGACATGGACGTGGCCATCGCCATCCGCACCGCCGTCATCAAAGACCAGACGCTCTATGTGCAGGCCGCTGCCGGGGTGGTGGCCGATTCGATACCAGAGATGGAGTGGCGTGAAACCGAACACAAGGCGCGTGCCTTGTTGCGTGCCAGTGAGTTGGTGGAAGAAGGGCTGGAGTGATCATGACCCCAAAAATCAAACTCCTGATGGTCGACAACTACGACTCGTTCACCTTCAACATCGTGCAGTATTTCGGTGAATTGGGGGCTGAGGTCGAGGTCTTTCGCAACGACGAGATCACGTTGGAGGGCATTGCAGCACGTCAACCCGATCGCTTGGTGATTTCGCCAGGTCCGTGTTCGCCAGCCGAGGCGGGCATTTCGGTGGCGGCCATTCAACATTTCGCCGGCCAATTGCCCATCTTGGGCGTCTGCCTAGGACACCAGAGCATTGGCGCAGCATTTGGTGGCAAGATCGTTCGGGCGCAGGAGTTGATGCATGGCAAGACCAGTGTCATCAGCACCACTCAAGAAGGCGTATTCGTTGGTTTGCCCCAGCAGTTCACTGTCAACCGCTACCATTCCCTGGCCATTGAGCGGGCCAGTTGTCCGCCATGCCTGAAAGTCACCGCTTGGACCGACGACGGCGAAATCATGGGCGTGCGGCACCACGAGCTGGACATTGAGGGGGTGCAATTTCACCCCGAATCCATACTGACCGAACATGGACACGTTATGTTGAAAAACTTTTTGGTGCGGCGATGATCGACCTGCGCAGCGACACCGTCACCCAGCCTACCGAAGCCATGCGCATGGCCATGCTGAATGCCCCTGTGGGGGATGACGTGTTTGGCGACGACCCTACGGTCAATGCCCTGCAAGACCGTATCGCACAAATCACCGGGAAAGAATCGGCGCTGTTCATGCCTTCGGGCACGCAAAGCAACCTGTGCGCCCTGATGGCGCACTGTGAGCGGGGCGACGAATACATCGTGGGTCAAAACGCGCACACCTACCGTTACGAAGGTGGCGGTGCGGCGGTGTTGGGCAGCATCCAGCCCCAGCCGCTGTCGCAAAACCTGCAAGGTGAAATGGCGTTGGCGGAAATTGCAGCAGCCATCAAGCCGATCGACTGTCACTTTGCTCGCACGCGCTTGCTGGCGCTGGAGAACACCTGGAACGGTCACCCCATGTCGAAGGCCTATTTGGCGCAAACCACTGGCCTGGCCAGGCAGCATGGTTTGGCTGTGCATCTGGACGGAGCGCGACTCTTCAATGCCGCCGTGGCGCAGGCCGAAGACGGCACGGTCATGGCCAGCGTGCGGCGCATCGTGGACCACTTCGACAGTGTGTCCGTGTGTTTCAGCAAGGGTCTGGGCGCGCCCGTGGGCTCGGCCTTGTGCGGCTCAAGTGAACTGATCGCCAAGGCACTGCGCTGGCGCAAGGTTTTGGGTGGGGGTTTGCGTCAGTCCGGCATTTTGGCAGCAGCAGCGCTGCATGCGCTGGATCACCATGTCGACCGATTGGCCGATGACCACACACTGGCTCAGCGACTGGCTCAAGGCCTGCAGGGCGTGCCGGGACTGAGTGTGCGGTCAGCGCAAACCAATATTGTGTTTGTGGATGTGATCGACGGACGCGGTCCAGCGCTGCTAGATGATCTGAGGGCACATGGCGTTTTGGCCACGGGCTTGATCGGCCTGCGCTTTGTGACCCACTTGGGCGTCGATGCAGCAGCCATTGACCACGCTGTCTCTTGCATTCATCGCTTCATGGGCCAGCCATCGGTGCACCCAAACGGTGCCAGTGTCAACGCAGGCATTTATTGAAGCATTCCTTTATTTTCGATAGATCCTTATCGTCCAAGCCTTTTTCCCAACAACCGATCACACCCCAAGTCAAAGCCATGCCCATCACACCTCAGGAAGCACTTCAACGCACCATCGAGCACCGTGAAATTTTCCACGACGAGATGCTCCACGTCATGCGCATGATCATGAATGGTGAGTTGTCGCCGGTCATGACGGCATCCTTGCTCACGGGCTTGCGCGTGAAAAAAGAAACCATTGGCGAGATCACTGCGGCTGCCCAAGTGATGCGCGAGTTTTCAACAAAAGTGCAAGTGGGTGATTCAACACACTTGGTGGACATCGTGGGCACGGGAGGTGACGGAGCTCACACTTTCAACATCTCAACTTGCGCCATGTTTGTAGCAGCAGCTGCAGGCGCTAAGACGGCTAAGCATGGTGGCCGCAGCGTCAGCAGCAAATCAGGCAGTGCCGATGTGGTGGAAGCACTGGGGGGCAACATCCACCTGTCGCCTGAGCAAATTGCGCGCTCGATTGAGGAGGTGGGCATTGGTTTCATGTTCGCGCCCAATCACCACCCAGCGATGAAGAACGTGGCGCCGGTGCGTAAGGAACTGGGTGTTCGCACCATGTTCAACATCCTGGGGCCATTGACCAACCCGGCTAACGCCCCGAACATCTTGATGGGTGTTTTTCACTCCGACTTGGTGGGCATTCAGGTGCGGGCCTTGCAGCGTTTGGGAGCCGAACATGCGGTGGTGGTGTATGGCCGAGATGGCATGGACGAAATCAGCTTGGGCGCTGCCACCTTGGTGGGTGAGTTGAAAAACGGTCAAATCACCGAATACGACATTCACCCAGAAGATTTTGGTTTGACCATGGCCAGCAATCGGGCGCTCAGAGTCGACACACCCGAGCAATCGATGGCCATGCTGCTCGGTGTGTTGGACAATCAGGCCGGTGCAGCGCGTGACATCGTCATGATCAATGCAGGCGCTGCTTTGTATGCGGCCAATGTGGCCAGCAGCATCGCCGATGGCCTAGCGCTTGCGCGTATGGCCATCGAGTCGGGTGCGGCCAAATCCAAACTGGCGCAGTTTGTGGCCTTCAGCCGAAATGCGTCCTGAGGGTGTGGTGTTATGGCGCCTGGATCGTTTTGGGGTGATGGCGCTTTTTTGAACTTTGAAAAACCGGTGCCACCGAGCCCGAGCAGGAAAACAGCATGAGTGACATCCTCGACAAAATCGTTGCCGTGAAGCGCGAAGAAGTGGCTGCAGCCCTCAAGCAAAAGCCTTTGGCTGTGGTCAGAGCGGATGCCGAAAGCCGGGTGCTGACGCGTGATTTCGAGGGGGCCATGCGTGCCAAAATCGCCGCAGGGCAGGCCGCTGTCATCGCCGAAATCAAGAAGGCCAGCCCGTCCAAAGGCGTGTTGCGAGCCGAGTTCATCCCTGCTGACATTGCCCAAAGTTACGCCGAATTCGGCGCGGCATGCTTGTCGGTCCTAACGGACAAGCAGTTCTTTCAAGGCAGTGTGGATTACCTCAAGCAAGCCCGAGCCAGTTGCGATCTGCCTGTGCTGCGCAAAGACTTCATGATCGATGTTTATCAGATCTACGAAGCGCGGGCCATGGGAGCCGATGCCATTTTGTTGATTGCGGCTTGTTTGGATGATCTGCAAATGGCCGACATGGAAGCAGTAGCGCGCAGTTTGGACATGGCTGTTTTGGTGGAGGTGCACGATCGAGCAGAGCTCTCGCGGGCTTTGAAATTGAAAACCCGCTTGGTGGGCATCAACAACCGCAACCTCAAGACTTTTGAGGTGTCTTTGCAGACCACATTGGACATGTTGCCCGACGTTCCTGCCGACCGATTGCTGGTGACCGAAAGTGGCATTCAAACGGCCGCTGACGTGCAACGCATGCGTGAGGCTCAAGTCCATGCATTTTTGGTGGGCGAAGCCTTCATGCGTGCGAAAGAGCCTGGCGAGGCCTTGGCCACGCTCTTTGCTTGATGACGAAACCCCTTGACCAGTTGACGCTGGGTCTTGAGGAAGCCACTCTGAGTGATGGTCGTTTGTGCCACTGGCCGCCCGATGTGCAAACATTGTCGGAGGACTGGAGACCTTTGGTATTGGATTTCCTGGGTTCGCCCGCTGGGGTCGCCTTGTCAGCGCGTTTGAGTCAAGCATTGATCGCAGGCAAGGTCATCTATCCGCCCGATCCTTTCAGGGCATTGCGTTTGACCCCATTGCAGAAAGTGCGCGTGGTCATATTGGGTCAAGACCCTTATCACGGCCCAGGGCAGGCGGATGGGTTGGCCTTTTCGGTGGCGCCAAGCATGCGTGTGCCACCGAGTTTGCGCAATATTTTCAAAGAATTGCACCGAAGTTTGGGCATTGCGGTGCCTGTCAACGGCGCTTTATTACATTGGGCTAGCCAAGGTGTATTGCTCTTGAACACATGTTTGACCGTAGAAGACGGCCTGCCAGCCAGCCACGCCCGTTGGGGCTGGGAAGCTTTGACCGATGCGTTGATCGCCGCTGTGGCGCAACATGAGCATCCTGTGGTGTTCATGCTTTGGGGCGCGCATGCGCAGACCAAAAAGCCGTTGATTGATGCCTGTATGGCGCATCGGCAGCATTTGGTTTTGCAGGCCAATCATCCCTCGCCTTTGTCTGCTTTGCGCCCACCGCGACCGTTTTTGGGTTGTGGGCACTTTCAGCAAGCCGAGCAATTTTGGACTTTACACCAAGAAAAAGAAGTTCAATGGTAAAAATGTTCAAGCGGCTTGCGAGGCTTCAAGAAAAGATGGCATAATCTAAGACTCGCTTCTGGAGGGGTGCCCGAGTGGCTAAAGGGGGCAGACTGTAAATCTGTTGGCTTACGCCTACACTGGTTCGAATCCAGTCTCCTCCACCAGCAAACTGGCTTATGCCGGTTGATTTGAGCAATTGGAAATGGTTTCCAAGCATTGGCTTCGCACTCACTCGTGCGGTGCAATCAGTGCGGGAGTAGTTTAATGGTAGAACCTTAGCCTTCCAAGCTAATGACACGGGTTCGATTCCCGTTTCCCGCTCCAGTCATCCGGACGAGTTTGTGAGAAGATTTTGCCCTTGTGGCTCAGTGGTAGAGCACTCCCTTGGTAAGGGAGAGGTCGCGGGTCCGATTCCCGCCAAGGGCACCAGTTTCGGGGCGCGCAATTTTGTTTGTGCGCCTTCTGTTTTGGTTGTTGACCACTACTTTTCGGAGTCGAAGATATGGCAAAAGAAAAATTCGAACGGACCAAGCCCCACGTGAACGTGGGCACCATCGGTCACGTTGACCACGGCAAAACCACGCTGACAGCGGCCATCACCACGGTGTTGGCGGCCAAGTTCGGTGGTGCAGCCAAAGCGTACGACCAGATCGACGCGGCGCCCGAAGAAAAAGCCCGTGGTATCACGATCAACACCGCCCACGTGGAGTACGAGACTGCCAACCGTCACTACGCCCACGTGGACTGCCCTGGCCACGCCGACTATGTGAAGAACATGATCACCGGTGCTGCCCAGATGGACGGCGCGATTTTGGTTTGCTCTGCTGCTGACGGCCCTATGCCTCAGACCCGCGAGCACATTTTGTTGGCCCGTCAGGTGGGCGTGCCTTACATCATCGTTTTCTTGAACAAGTGCGACATGGTCGACGACGCTGAGTTGTTGGAGTTGGTCGAGATGGAAGTGCGCGAGTTGTTGTCCAAGTACGACTTCCCCGGCGACGACACCCCGATCATCCAGGGTTCTGCCAAGCTGGCCCTCGAAGGCGACAAGGGTCCTTTGGGCGAAGAGGCCATCATGAAGCTGGCCGATGCGCTGGACAACTACATTCCTACGCCTGACCGCGCAGTTGACGGTGCATTCTTGATGCCTGTGGAAGACGTGTTCTCCATCTCTGGTCGCGGCACAGTGGTGACGGGCCGTATCGAGCGCGGCATTGTCAAAGTTGGCGAAGAAATCGAAATCGTGGGCATCAAAGACACCGTCAAGACCACTTGCACGGGCGTGGAGATGTTCCGCAAGTTGCTGGACCAAGGTCAAGCGGGTGACAACGTCGGTATCTTGTTGCGCGGCACCAAGCGCGAAGACGTCGAGCGCGGCCAAGTGCTGTGCAAGCCAGGCTCGATCAAGCCGCACACCCACTTCACGGGCGAGATCTATGTCTTGTCCAAAGACGAAGGTGGCCGTCACACGCCATTTTTCAACAACTACCGTCCCCAGTTCTACTTCCGCACGACGGACGTGACGGGTGCGATCGAGTTGCCAGAAGGCAAAGAGATGGTGATGCCAGGTGACAACGTGTCGATCACTGTGAAGTTGATCAACCCCATTGCGATGGAAGAGGGCTTGCGCTTTGCCATTCGCGAAGGTGGCCGCACGGTGGGTGCGGGCGTCGTTGCCAAGATCATTGCTTAAATTTTTCTGTAGGGGTATAGCTCAATTGGCAGAGCGTCGGTCTCCAAAACCGAAGGTTGTAGGTTCGATTCCTACTGCCCCTGCCATCTGAAAAGGTGGATTTTCCAAGCCCGCTACATCCTAGCGGGCTTCCTTGTCTGATAAGAGTCCTCTTGAGGGGGCTCAATAAAGGTTCCAAGCCGTATGGCAACGTCTGAAGTTCAAACCGTGAATGCTGCTGGTGACAAGATGCGTCTGGCATTGGCTGGAGCATTGGTCGTGGCTGCTTTTGTGGTCTTTTACATGTTGGCCGGCAAGGGTGCTTTGGTTCAGTGGGCTGGTTTGCTGGTGTGCTTGGTTGCTGCTGCCGTTGTCTTCTTTACCTCGGAGTCGGGTCGCCAATTGATCGCTTTCGGGCGCGATGCCGTTCGTGAAGTCAAAAAAGTGGTTTGGCCCGAGCGCAAGGAAGCCATGCAAATCACGGCCTACGTTTTTGCCTTTGTGGTGGTAATGGCCTTGTTTTTGTGGCTCACCGACAAAACTCTGGAATGGGTTTTCTACGATCTGATTCTTGGGTGGAAAAAATAATGAACGATGTTGTAGTCAATGCGCCAATGGCGGGCTCTTCGACCAATCCTGATTTGAAGTGGTATGTGGTCCATGCTTATTCCGGCATGGAAAAAGCGGTTGAGCGCAACATCATTGAACGCATAGCGCGTTCTGGCATGGAAACCAAGTTCGGCCGCATTCTGGTGCCCACCGAAGAAGTGGTGGAAGTCAAGAATGGTCAAAAGCGCACCACTGAGCGCAAGTTCTTCCCTGGTTATGTGCTGGTGGAAATGGTGATGGACGACGAATCGTGGCACTTGGTGAAGCATACCAACAAGGTCACTGGCTTCGTTGGTGGTGCAAAAAACCGGCCTTCACCGATTTCTGAGGCCGATGTCCAGAAGATCGTGAGCCAGATGCAAGAAGGTACGGACAAGCCGCGCCACAAAGTTGAATTTGAAGTGGGTGAGTACATCCGCGTCAAAGAAGGCCCATTCACCGACTTCAATGGTACGGTGGAAGAAGTTAATTACGAGCGCAACAAAATGCGGGTTTCGGTGACTATTTTCGGTCGCGCCACGCCCGTTGAGTTGGAGTTCGGACAAGTTGAAAAGACTTGAACCTTGTTTGAATGTTTTGTTTGACGCTTCCCGACTCGGCGTCTGACAGTTTTTGAGAGTCGTTAACCCCGGGGAGCCCAAGACCAGTTGGTTTTGAGCGTTAAGACCCGCAAGGAGAAAAGCATGGCGAAAAAAATCGTCGGCTTCATCAAGCTGCAAGTGCCAGCTGGTAAAGCCAATCCATCACCACCTATTGGTCCTGCACTGGGCCAGCGTGGTTTGAACATCATGGAATTCTGCAAGGCGTTCAACGCCCAGACCCAAGGCGTCGAGCCAGGTCTGCCATTGCCAGTGGTCATCACAGCATTTGCAGACAAGTCCTTCACCTTCATCATCAAAACGCCGCCAGCGGCCACATTGATCAAGAAGTCCCTGAAGCTGGACAAGGCTTCGACCAAGCCAGGTTTGGAGAAAGTGGGCAAAATCACCCGCGCACAGCTGGAAGAAATCGCCAAAGCCAAGATGAAAGATTTGACTGCCGCCGACATGGATGCAGCCGTTCGCACCATCGCTGGTACTGCCCGATCCATGGGCGTGAATGTGGAGGGTGTGTAAATGTCCAAGCTCACTAAAAAACAAAAAGCCCTCGTGGGTAAAGTGGACAGCCTGAAGCTGTATGCCTTGACGGATGCTTTGACCATGGTCAAAGAATGCGCGACGGCCAAGTTTGACGAATCCATCGATGTTGCTGTTCAACTCGGTATCGATGCCAAGAAATCTGACCAAGTGGTTCGTGGTGCTGTGGTGTTGCCCAACGGCACCGGCAAAACAGCACGCGTGGCGGTGTTTGCTCAAGGCGCCAAGGCTGAAGAAGCTTTGGCTGCTGGCGCAGACGTGGTCGGTATGGACGATTTGGCTGCGCGCGTCAAAGCTGGCGACATGCCTTTTGATGTGGTGATTGCTGCACCGGACGCCATGCGGGTTGTGGGTACTTTGGGTCAGATTTTGGGTCCTCGTGGCCTGATGCCTAACCCCAAAGTGGGGACCGTGACACCCGATGTAGCCACTGCTGTGCGCAATGCCAAGGCAGGTCAAGTGCAGTTCCGCGTTGACAAGGCGGGTATCGTGCACGGCACGATCGGGCGCCGTTCGTTTGACACTGACAAGTTGCAAGGCAACTTGGCGGCATTGATCGAAGCTTTAGTGAAAGCCAAGCCTGCTACCAGCAAAGGTGTTTACCTGCGTAAAGTGGCCGTGTCTTCAACCATGGGTGTGGGCGTTCGCGTCGATACACAATCCATCGCAGCTTGATGGCGAAGATTTGAGTCTTCCTACGGGTTGGCTCAATGTGGTGGGCTGATGCCTTTTAATAGGTTTCAGGTCATCCGAGACCGTTGGTGCACACACTGATGTGCTTAATCATCAAACAGACCAGTTCGCTTGAATGTTTGGGCCAACGCAGATGGCGATCCCGCTGCAGATGGATGGAGATCCTGAACAGTTGGTCGCTGCAAATAGGCGTGTTTCAGGGGTGACCCAAAGAACACATACAAAGGAGTAGACCTTGAGTCTGAATCGCAGTG
>NZ_CAMBNZ010000102.1 GCF_945869175.1 Limnohabitans sp. Rim8
CTCGTCTCTGCCGAGACACCCGATTTGGCGACCACGCTTTTGCATTAACGCCCAACTGAGTCTGTCCTGTCACACCACTTTTCAAACCCATTTCTTAAAGAGTAATAACCATGACCGTCATCAACACCAACATCAATTCCCTGATTAGCCAAAACGCCTTGACACGGAACAACCGAGCCTTGTCGAGCAGCATGGAGCAACTGTCCACAGGCAAGCGCATCAACAGCGCTTCCGATGACGCGGCCGGCTTGGCGATCAGCAACAAAATGACCGCGCAGATTCGCGGCCTGAACCAAGCCATTCGCAACGCGAACGATGGCATTTCGCTTTTGCAGACGGCCGAAGGCGCCACCACCGAAATCACTAACATGCTGCAGCGCATGCGTGAACTGGCCGTGCAGGCCGCCAACGACACCTACACAGCCGCTGACCGCTCGGCCATGAGTGCCGAAGTCAGCGAACTGCAGGACGAAATCAACCGCATCGGCAACAACACCGAGTGGAACGGCATGAAGCTGTTCATCGCCGCCAGTGCGGGCAGTGCCGGCGGTATCGGCACCTCGGGCAACGTTCGTATGCAAGTGGGTGTGGACGGCACCAGCACCGACCGCATCGAGGTTCAACTCAACGAGATCACCACCAGCACCCTGGGTGTGAGCAGTATTTCTTTGAGCAGTGCAACATCCGCATCGTCAGCCTTGGCCACTATAGATCTCGCCATCAGCGAGATTGACGACAACCGCGCGACCTACGGTGCCACCATCAACCGTCTGACGTATGCAGTGGACAACCTGACCAACGTGTCGCAAAACTCCAGCGCATCGCGCAGCCGGATTTTGGACACGGATTACGCCAAAGCCTCTGCCGAGTTGGCGCGCTCGCAGATCATCCAGCAGGCGGCAACGGCGATCTTGGCCCAGGCCAACCAAAGCCAGCAATCGGTTTTGAAACTGCTCGGCTGATGAACCGTATTGAGGTTGTCTCGATGAAAACTGTCACACCTTGCCCCATCAGCCATGTCTGATCTGGGCAAGGGACAGGAGCCGGCCAGCCGTGGCCCCAACTGCTGGCAATGCCGGCATTTTGCGATCACCCACATCCCCTCTTCTCCTTATGCTTGCCGCAGCATGGGGTTTCAGTCGCGCTTGATTCCTTCTCTCGAAGTGCTGCGCGTCGACGGCCAGTTTTGCCGTCTGTTCTCGCCCAAAGAAGCACCCAACAAAGCCTGATTTTCGGCTGTCAATCTTCCGTCAAGCCCTGTCAATTTTTCAATATTGATAAAAATATCAAAGTATTCATTTTGTTATTTTTTGGGTTTTTAAAAATACAAAATTAAGCTGGCACAAGGGTTGCTTAGTTAGTCTCATCTGAACATGAGACCAACACCGTGAAGTCACAACCCTCGACCAACCCACTGGCCCTTTGGCTGGATCCCGAAGCCGCCCTGAGCCCAGAGCACAGCCAAGCTCTGCAGGTCAGTGGCTGGGCAGTGATGCCCGTCAACACCCTCGACCATTTGCTCACCCATGCTGCCGATGCGGCCATGGTGGTGTTGCACCTCACGGCCGACGTGACACGGCTTAAAGCTGTTCAACAACTCTTGCAAGACGCCGGTTTGAGCACCCCGGTGGTCTGCCGTGTCGAACGCCATGAATTGGACCTGGCCGTGGAAGCCACGCAAGCGGGTGCCCTCACAGTGCTGGCCGCTCAAGATGTGCGTCAGGCTTCTTGGCTGCGTCTGCACAACCAACTCAATCCCAGTGCCATTCGACTGACACCCCAGCCTGTGCGCAATGTGGTGTTTGTGGACCCGGCCAGCCAGCACCTCTTGGCCATGGCCCAAAAAGTGGCCCAAGCCGATGTGACCGCCTTGCTGGTCGGCCCCACAGGCTCGGGCAAAGAAGTGTTGGCCCGTGTGCTGCACGAGGCTTCTGGCCGTGCACAGGGTCCGTTTGTGGCCCTGAACTGCGCGGCCATGCCCGAAAACCTGATCGAAGACATGTTGTTTGGCCACGAAAAAGGCGCTTTCACCGGCGCCCACCGTGAGCAAAAAGGCTTGTTTGAGCAAGCCCAAGGCGGCACCTTGTTCCTGGACGAGATTGGCGAGATGCCGATGCACCTGCAAAGCAAGCTGCTGCGGGTCTTGCAAGAGCGACAGCTGACCCGTCTGGGGGGTCAAAGCACCATCCAACTGAACGTGCGCATTGTGGCGGCCACCAACAAAGACCTGAAAAAAGCCATCGCCGAGCGCGAGTTCCGCGAAGACCTGTACTACCGCATCGCCACCTTCCGCATGCGCCTGCTGCCTTTGGCCGAGCGTCCGGGCGACATCATCCCCTTGGCCATGCAATGTTTGCTGCAACATGACAAAAAGCCTTGGCAGTTGTTGCCCCAGGCGCAAACCCATTTGTTGCAATACCCTTGGCCAGGCAATGTGCGCGAACTTGAAAACGTGATGCGCCGCGCCATGGTGCTCTGCGCCGACCATGTGGTCACCCCAGCACACCTGATGTTTGACGACTGGTTGACCGCATCGGCTCTGGTCGCAGCGCCCGCACCGGCACCAACTACAACCTTGCAGGCACCAGCCGCGTTGGCTGACATGCCCAGCGCCATGCCAAGCCCATTGATGGTGGAGCGCGCGATGCCAGAAGTGCTGCCTCAGGCCACCGACTTGAACAGCGCCGCCCGCATGAACGAACACCAGGTGATCATGGCCACCTTGGCCAACACCCCCAGCAAAACAGAAGCCGCCAAGCGTTTGGGCATCAGCCCACGCACCTTGCGCTACAAGCTCGCGCAGCTGCGTGAGCATGGCTTGGGCATGGCCAGCGCGGCTTGCTGAAGGAGACACGCATGATCGACAAAGCCATTTCCCCCGCCAGCATCCAGTCGATGCTGCAAACCCTGCGCAGCCACCAAAGCGAAGCCGCTGGCAAAACTGGGTCGATGCCCGGTGCCAGCGAGTTGGGTGGCGCTGCAGGCGGTGTCCAAAAAACAGGTTTTTCCGACTTCGTGTCCGGCGCCCTTGGGCAGGTGAACGACTTGCAAGTGCAGTCGTCTGACATGCGTACCGCTTTTGACCGTGGCGAAAACATGGCACTGACCGATGTGGTGCTGGGCATGCAAAAGTCTTCCTTGGCTTTTGAAGCCACCTTGCAAGTGCGCAACAAGGTGCTTAAGGCTTATGAGGAAATCCTCAACATGCCAGTCTGACCCTCATAACTGAAGAAGAAACAACATGGCTGCAGCAATCGCAACAATGAACACCGGGTTGATGACATCCCCCCAGGGGGCAGACAACTTACCGGCCACCACCACGGGTGGCAGCAGTTTGGCCACCGTCCCCGGTGCAAGCGACAAAGACGGCAAAGCCGCAGGCACCAGCCTGAGCCCTTGGAGCACCAAGGGTCTGTCCGATTCATTTTCTAAAGTCATCAACCAGCCCTCGGTGCGCAAGGTGTTGCCGCTGATCGTCATGCTGGTGGCTGTGGTGGTTTTTGGTTTGATTTATGCCTGGATGAACGTGGTGCCTTACCGCCCCGTCATGCCGGGCCTGCAAGAGGCCGATCAGCAAAAGGCGTTTGAGTCGCTCAAGACAGCGGACTTCAGCCCCAAAATTGACCCGGCCACGGGCCAACTGACAGTGCCGAGCAATCGCTTTCATGAAGCCCGCATCTTTTTGGCCTCGCAAGGCTTGCCCAAAGCGGGCGCAACTGGCTTGGATGGTTTGAAAGAGCAGTCCTCCATGACCACCAGCCAATTCATGGAACAGGTCAAGGTCAATGCCGCGATGGAACAAGAGTTGGCACGCAGCATCATGCAAATTGGCAGCGTACAAAGCGCCCGCGTGCACTTGGCCACCCCCAAGCAAAGTGTTTTTGTGCGTGACCGTACCCCTCCCAAAGCCTCCGTGGTATTAGCCCCCTACCCTGGCCGCGCTGTGTCGGCCTCACAGGTTCAAGCCATCGTTCACCTGGTCTCATCCAGCGTGCCTTACCTGTCGCCTGACCACGTCACCGTGGTCGACAACGTTGGCAAACTCATGACCGAGTCGGCCACCGAGCAAAAGCTGGGTTTGACTTCGGCCCAAGAGCAGCACAAACAGCAGCTCGAAGAGGTGTACCGCAACCGCATCATGCAAATTTTGTCCCCCATGGTGGGCGAAACCAATGTGCGTTCGCAGGTCAACTTGTCGCTCGATTTCACCCAAATTGAAAGCACCACCGAAGACTTTGACAACCGCGACAAAGGCCCGCGTACCCGCTCAGAAGTGCTGGCCGAAGACCGTGCTGCCAGCAAAGCGGCCGAGGGCATCCCTGGCGCCTTGGCCAACACGGCACCGGTCGCCCCCACCGTGACCGACGCGACCACTGCAGATCCCAACAAAGGGCAAGCCGAATCGGGCAGCAAACTCAGCAGCCGTTCGACCCGCAACTTTGAGTTGGACCGCACGGTGCGCCATGTGCGCAATGCCACAGGCGGCGTGATGAAGATCAGCGTGGCCGTGGTGGTGAATGAGCGCCCAGCGCCCCCTCCCGCCAAAGACGCCCCCGTGGTGCCCAACGCACCCACCACTGTGGCTTACACGCCGCAAGAATTGGAGCAAATGCTGCAAGTTGTGCGCGGTGTGGTGGGTTTTGACCAACAACGCGGTGACAACGTGTCGGTGGTGCCCGCCAAGTTTGAAGCCCCCGCCAACTTGGAAACCATTCCTTGGTACCTGGAAGATGTCGTCCAAACAGGCATCAAGAGCAGCTTGCTGGCCATCAGTTTCATCGTCTTCTTGTTCATCGTGATTCGCCCTATCATGCGCAACATCTACGAGGACCGTGTGGCACAAGCCGAAGAAGCCAAGGCGGCCCTGAGCGACGGCGAGTTGAGCGAAGACGACATGCGCATGATCCAGATTGGCGAAGGCGACAGCTTGCAAGAGATCAAAGCCAAGCTCAAGCCCAAGAAGTCGAGCATTTCCATGGACATGCTGGACACCGCCAACACCTACGACGACAAAGTGGCGCTCATTCGAATGCTGGTGGCCGAAGACTCAGGCCGTGTGGCCAACGTGCTCAAGGGCATGATCAAGGTCAACTGAAGCACATCAAGGAATCAAGACCATGGCAACCAAAAAACCCGACGACAAAGCTGACAAGGGCGCTGCTGCAGCCCCTGCAGCCCCTGCGGCCAATTTACCCATCGCGATGACCGAAGAGTTGGCCAAGGAATTGGCCGAACTGACAGGCACGCAACGTGCGGCTGTTTTGATGCTCTTGCTGGGTGAACAACAAGCTTCCGAAATCATTCGGTTCTTGAACCCTAAAGAAGTGCAGTCTTTGGGTGCGGCCATGGTGTCGGTGTCGGATTTGTCCCAAGAGGCGGTCAACATCGTGCTGGATGAGTTTGTCAACATGCTGAAAAAACAAACCAGCTTGGGCTTGGGCACCGGCGACTATGTCGAAAAAGTGCTCAAACGCGCACTGGGTGACGACAAAGCGGCATCGGTGCTCAGCCGCATCATGCCGGGCCAAGGCAGCAAGGGCTTGGAAATTTTGAAATGGATGGACGCACGCTCGATTGCCGAGATGATCCGCGGCGAACACCCCCAGGTGACGGCCATCATCTTGTCGGTGCTCGAATACACCGTGGCTGCCGACGTGCTGAACTTTTTGCCTGCCGAATCACGCCCTGAAATCATCCAGCGCATTGCCAGCTTGGAGACAGTGCAACCGTCGGCCATGGAAGAGTTGGAACAAATCATGATGAAGCAGTTCGCCACGAACTCGTCGTCCAAATCGTCCAGCTTCGGTGGCGTGAAGGCCGCCGCGCAGATCATGAACTCGGTGAAAGTCGAGCTGGAAAGTTCCATCATGATCGGCTTGTCGCAGATCGACGCGGACCTGATGCAACGCATTCAGGACAACATGTTCACTTTCGAAAACTTGGTGAGCGTGGACAACCGTGGCATCCAGGCCATCATGCGCAAGGCCGAGCCCGACCTGTTGATGGTGGCCCTCAAGGGTGCACCGGACTTTGTCAAGGACAAGTTCCTCGACAACATGTCGGCCCGTGCCCGCGTCATGTTCGTGGACGACATGGAAAGCAAAGGCCCTTTGCGCATCACCGAAGTGGAAGAGGCCCAGAAGAACGTCATGCGCTTGGCACGCAAGCTGTCCGATGCGGGCGAGTTGGTGCTGGCGGGAGGCGGCGATGGCTTTGTCTGATCTCCACCCGGAACCCGCGGTCTGGAGCATCAACCCCTTGCTCAACAGCAAGGTACAAGCCCCCCGATTTTTGCGCACCCAATGGGACGAGGCCTCGGCCCGCGCCTTTGGTCCCTGGCGTGTGGCCGAAAAAATCGAACCCACCGAGGGTTTGACAACCGAATTACCAGTCACGCACAACGAAGTCTATCCAACAACCGACGAGACAGATTTGGTCACCAGCGAAGCCACTGCGACCGCGGTAGAGACTGAATCGCCGTGGACGGATGCCGCCCTGGAGGCGCTGCGTGATGAAGCCTACCAACGCGGCTTGCTCGAAGGCCAAGCCAAGGTGCGAGAAGAGCACGAGACCGAGCGCAGCAAAGAGCGCGAACTGGTGCGTCACCTGGGCATCGAGTTGCGCAGCATCAGCCAAGACCCTCAGCGGTTTTTTGAACCCCTCAAGCGATTGTCTTTGCATCTGGCAGAGCAACTGGTGCGGGCCGAACTGCAACTGTCGGGCCAAGCCATTCACAACCTGGTCCAAGCTTGCATTCAGCAACTGGACCACGCGGCCCTGCCTGTCCATGTCAGCGTGAATCCCGAAGATTTGCAACGCCTCAAAGAGATGGGCAAGTCGGTCACCGACCACATGCAGCTCGAACCCGACACCTTGCTGCGCCCGGGCAGTGTGCGCGTGCGGGTGCAAGACAGCGTGGTGCAAGACCTGATTGAAAACCGCCTAGAACCCTTGGCCCGGCGTTTGCTGGCCCAGCCAGAAGCCTGGATGCAGCAATCGTCCTTGGTCAAAGAACGCGCAGAAGCCTTGCCCGCCGACACCCCCAGCCGTGACTGGAGCCGACAAGTCCTTGACGTTGAAGACGTCGAAGACTCCGACATCAAGTCCCCCAAACCGCCTTTGAACCCTTCGGCCCCACCGCCAGACGACACCCATGATGAACTTTGACGCAGAGGTCAGCCAACTCATTGGCGAGCTGCACGCTCCGGACCCCCAACGCAATGGCACCTTGGTGCGCTTGGTGGGCATGCGTCTGGAAACGCGGGGCCTGATGGCGCCGTTGGGCGCTTGCTGTGAAGTGGTGGGCCAGTTTGGCCACCGGGTCGAGGCCGAAGTGGTCGGTTTCAACGACGACACACTCTACCTTTTGCCCTTCACCGAGCCCCAAGGTATTGGGCCAGGGGCCAAAGTGTCGGTGCTCAGCCACACCTCACAAGTGGCTCTGGGACCAGAACTTCTGGGCCGCGTTTTGGATGGGCGGGGCCAGCCCCTGGACGGCAGGCCCGCCCCGGTCTGCACCGACGTGCTCAGCCTGCAAGGCCGTCCCATCAACCCGATGGAGCGCGGACCGATCAAGGAAATTTTGGACGTGGGCGTCAAAGCCATCAACGGCATGTTGACCATTGGCCGGGGTCAGCGTCTGGGCCTGATCGCCGGTTCGGGGGTCGGCAAAAGCGTGTTGCTGGGCATGATGACCCGCTTCACCGAAGCCGACGTGGTGGTCATTGGCCTGATTGGCGAGCGCGGCCGCGAAGTGCAGGCGTTCATTGAAGAGTCTTTGGGGCCAATAGGTCTGGCCAAATCGGTGCTGATTGCCGCCCCCGCCAATGAGTCGCCGGTGCTGCGCCTCAAAGCCACCCACATGACACACGTCATTGCCGAGTATTTCCGCGATCAAGGCAAAAACGTCTTGATGCTGGTGGACAGCCTGACCCGCGTAGCCCACGCACAACGCGAAATTGGCCTGGCCGTGGGCGAGCCCCCCACCGCCAAAGGCTACCCCCCTTCGGTGTTTGCACTGCTGCCCAACTTGATTGAACGTGCGGGTGTGGGTCGCCACGGCGTGGGCTCCATCACCGCTATCTACACCGTGCTGGCCGAAGGCGACGACGCCAACGATCCGATTGTGGACATTGCCCGCGCCTCGCTCGATGGCCAAGTGATGCTGTCGCGCAAGCTGGCCGATGCGGCGCACTACCCCGCGATCGACCTGAACGGCTCGATCTCGCGGGTGATGCAAAACCTGCTGTCGCCCGAAGACCAAAAACTGGCCAACCGGTTTCGACGCCTGTGGTCGCTGTACCAACAAAACCAAGACCTGATACAGGTGGGCGCCTACGAAGCCGGCAGCAACCCCGACCTGGACCAAGCCATCCGATTGCGCACATCGATGGAACATTTTCTTCAACAAGACATGCACACGGGCCAGGACGTCGCCGCCACAAGGCACGAAGTTCACCACCTGATGTCGGTCTGACCCATCCAAGGCCTCACCCATGAGACAAGCTCGAAACTGCTGGCCCGTATTGGTTCGCAAAGCCCAAGACGCGGTCAACGAAGCCCAAACCGACATCGCCAAGGCACTGGCCCGCGTGGACCAACTGGAAGCCAGCCACGCCCGGCTGTGCAGTCTGTACGACGAGTACCGCCTGCAGGAAAACCAAAACACGGCGCCGATCATGGGCATGCAAGCGAGCATGAACCACCGCCAATTCATGGCGCAACTGCTCACTTTGCAGCAACGCGTGGTGCTCGACCTGAGCAAAGCCCGGGCCACATTGGCCCAAATGCGCAAAAAAAGGGTGTTGGCCGAGGTCGAACTTCACAAAATGGAATCCTTGGCCGAACAAGACGCCAAAGCCGTGGCCCGCGATGTGATGCGCGACGAGCAAAGGCAAATGGACGAGCTGGGCGTGCGCAAATTCAACCTGAGTCCTCAAATCTGACGAGCGTTCAAGGCTTGACTTATTAAAATATTTAAAAAATAATAAATTTATTCATAAAAATATATATTAATTATTCATAAATAATTGTAAATCTAATCGATAAATTTACAGATATCAATAATA
>NZ_CAMBNZ010000103.1 GCF_945869175.1 Limnohabitans sp. Rim8
TCATATGTGTTGGAGAAGGAAGTCAGCGCATCGTCTGCGTCCGTCAACTGCAAGGTCACATCCAAACCATCGGCAAATGCCAGACCCGAGACTTCTGATTTTGAGCCATAGCCCAGGACATTCACTGCGTCGACAGAACCTCCAGAATCCGCTTCAATGGAGTCGATGCCCATGGTGCTCAATGCGCTCAGGCTGGTGTTCAGGTTGACGGTGCCATCATATGTGTTGGAGAAGGAAGTCAGCGCATCGTCTGCGTCCGTCAACTGCAAGGTCACATCCAAACCATCGGCAAATGCCAGACCCGAGACTTCTGATTTTGAGCCATAGCCCAACACATTCACTGCGTCGACAGAACCACCAGAATCCGCTTCGATGGTGTCGATGCCCATAGATCGCAAGGCGCTCAAGCTGGTGTTCAGATTGACGGTGCCGTCTGTCAAAGAGTCGCCGTCGTCGAGCGCGTCGTCTGCATTGGTCAATAGCAAGTTCACATCAGGGTCAGCGTGAAATACAATGCCAGAAACTGGGTCTGCTGAGCCATAGCCCAGCACATTCACGGTATCGATATCATCTGAATCGACTGTAACTCTGTCAATGCCCATGGAGGCCAGTGAACTCAAGCTGGTGTTCAGATTGACAGTGCCATCAGAGGACGCATCCAAAGCATCGTCGGATGCCGTCAGGTTCAGTGACACACGCAAAGAGTCTTCATCAAACACCAAGTCGGTGATTGGGGTGGACGAACCATAACCATTCGCAACTATCGAAGCGGTAGTGCCACTGTTCGTGACAGAACGAATGCCCGAGGCGGCCAATGCGCTCAAACTGGTGTTCAGCGTATAGGTGCTGCCGCTGACGGTCATGCCACTTGGTCGGTCAGGATCGCTGGCATCTGCGACATCCCAATTACCATCCCGCGAATCACCACCAGCGCCGCCACCGCCGCCATCGGGTCCATCGGTGGGTGCATCCGTGGGCTCATCGGTAGGTGCATCCGTGGGTTCATCGGTAGGTGCATCCGTGGGTTCATCGGTAGGCGCATCCGTGGGTTCACCCGTTGGCGCATCCGTGGGTTCACCGGTCGGCTCATCGGTTGGCCTCACCACATCCTTGACATTGTCCAAATTGTCATTGATGAGTTGGTCTAAGTTGTCCGTTGAAAACTCTTGCCCCGTGCTCAAGGCGTTCAGCAAACCGTTTTCACCCACAATGACCAATTGCGCTGCCACCGCAGTGGTCAGGCCTTGGATGCCAGAGTTGGGGTCAATCGCATCGATTTTGCCGTTGACCGCAGCCAAGGCATCGGATGCTTGCTCAGCAGAGTTTTGCAGCGAAGCCAATGCCGATGCGCTGACGTCGCCAGATTCCGACGCCGCGCTCACCACAGAGGTGAATAAGCCATTGATCACGCTTGAGTCGGTCAGGTCGAGGGACCCAGATTCAGAGGCGACGTTGACCATGTCGACAAGCGCATCAGCGATCAACAAGGATGCGGCACTGGCATCAGCCGCCACCCCAGAATTGACAATCGTTTGCGTCAAGGTCACCAACACGTTGGCCACTTGCAAGGCCTGCAGCTGCATACTCAATGCCGCAGACGCGTCAGGACCTCCTGCTGCAATCAGCGCGAGAGGGTCAATTTGCGTGATGGCACCCAAGTCAGGGTCGATGCCCAGAAGGTTGGCGACCTTGTCCTCTGCCGCGGAGATGGTGTCAGCGATCTCACTGGGGGACTTGTCCGTCATATCGCCCGTCAGCGCAGACACCATGGTGGTCAAAGGGTTGATCACTTCCGAGCCGTCAGGGGCTTTCAAAACACCTTGGAATTTCAAGCCTGTCGAAATATCGGTACCGCCAAAGGCGACGATGGTGCCGCCGTAGCCGCCAAGACCTGCAAAAGTGCCATCTCCCGCAGTTTCGACCGAGTTTTCACCATTGCCCTGGATGCCATCACCATCGAGATCGCGGAAAACGGTAGCGCCATCGATGTAGCCATCTGCCAAGGTGCCGCCATCCAATTGAGTGGCGACGATGTAGTTCTCACTGGTGGCCGCAGTACCCGCGTTACCCGCCAAATCGGCATATGGACCGGAAAGTGTCACCGTGTTGGTGAGGTCTTCAGTGGAGGCGGTGGGGACGAACTTGGCAGTCCAAACGAGTGGGTTTTGTGAACTTTGAACCAAGTCGGACAAAACACCGTTGGGTGCGTTCAAATCTGACAGTTCAAAATCTTTGACCAACTCACTGAAGGTGACCGTGATGGTGGTTTGCTCGCCCGCGGTCAGAGTTTTGTCAGCAATAGAAACAGTCGCTGTGGGCGCCTTGATGTCTTTCAGTGGACTGGTTGGTGACTCAGTGGGGGCTGTGGTTGAAGAATCGCTTCCACCGCCTGAAAGTACGGCCAAACCCGCCAAAGCACCTCCCATCAATGGCCAACTGAAGCCATCGCCGTCGGTAACGCTCGCTGCTTTTTCGGCAGGTTGAGCATCGGATGAAGTGGTTGAACTGGGGCTTGTGTTCTGGGCCAGTTGTGCAAGCACAGGGTTGGACTGGTCAGTGACAGTTGCTGGATTGCCATCGGCTTGCGCAAGCAAAATGGAATTGTCCACCTCCGATTCAACAAAGCCTTCGACAACGGAGGTGTTTGTGGAGGTATCGGAAAAATTTGAATCATTCAAACCGGCTTCACTGAACTGCAGATCAGCCGGTTCCGAGGAAACCATCTCCAGTTCGGACTGAACCAAGTCGTTCAAATCTTTCAAGGATTGAGAGATGTCCGCCTCAACCACAGCCGATCCATCGGAACTGATCTGGTCCATGGCATTGCGAGCGACTGCCAGGGACTTGGAATGCTCGTCAAAAGATGAGCGCATGCTGGCGACGACTTGGTCAGCAAGCAGGGCTCCCAATCCAATTGCAGGCAAACTGAACTTGGATTTTGAATTTTTTCTCATCTTTTGCATATTTAGGATGCTTTAGTTAATACTAAATGCTTCACAAGTGGGGGATGAAAGTTGACTGTTTAACGAAAACACTTGGTCTGTGCTCAATTTTTTAAGATTGTATGTGCGAATTCAACATTAATGATCGTTTTTTTAGTTTCGTCGTTATGATTTTGTGTAAATGCGGAAAATATTATTAAAAAGTACGCATCTGGTATTTCTGTGCTTTCTTTATCCATCTGTCTTCGTCATGTCACAATTTCTGGGCAGGTACCGCTCACCAAGATCTGAGATCCCAGCAGTGCCTGATTGAAGTGGAGCTGTCGCGTTGCGCAATTTTGTTGAACGCCAATTCATCTCACCTAACTGAAAAAAGCTATCTTTTAATTTTAAAAGTTCTAAAATAAAGCTGTTTCATCGGATCCACCAAGGGCTTGTCAAATGAACGCTGTTCGCGGGATTGGGTTGTGGTTTGTACTGATTTTTTTGGTTTTAAGCGCTCAAGCTCAAAATAAACCTAAATCTACTGGGGCTCCACCCACAACATCCGAGGCCACTTGCATCGTGGCCGATTTGAAAGCCATTGCCTTGGAAACTCACGATGTGCAAGAAAGAGGCGTGAGGGCCAAAGATTGGTTGAAAAAGTTTGGTCCCAGCTGTACGCCATTCCAAATTGCCTTGATCAGTGCCAACCGAAACACCTGGTTGGGCCATGCCGATTCGCCCAACTTTGTGGCCATGATTGACCGCATCAATGAGTTGAAGCACATCAATATGACCAATCCACCGACTGACAACAAACCGACGGGATCGGATGGCGCTTCTTCAGCGCAAGTCAGTGCTGTGGCCAAGGCAAGGCCTCCCACGCCTATGCAAAACAACCAGCCGCCTGTCATGGTCCAACCTTTGGTTCAGCCGCTGGTTCAGCCCAATATGGCCCCATCGGCGGCGGCCCCATCACAGCTGGCACCCAAACCTGTTCAATAGTTTGGCGTTTTGAATCCACCACCAAGGGCAGGGGCTGCACCCACCGCTGCGGGTGTTAAGTACAGACATGCATTTGGGATGCCCGATGGTCTTTTGGGCGTGGCATTCGCCCACGGGTCATCCACCGCCAAAGGCTTTTGAAAGCACGTGCCTGCCTGTGGTGGCTGTCGCACGGGTAACCCTTGTGCAGCCGGATGGGACACATACTGGCAAGCCATTTCTTTGGAGCCGCTTCATGAGCCTTTTGAAAACCGACAAGATGGCCGCCCACAAAGACCAGCATGTGGGCTGGATCACCTTCAACAACCCGGCCCGACACAACGCAGTGTCATTGGAGATGTGGCAGGGACTGGCGGACATTGCCAGCGACTTTGCGCGCGACGACGACATCCGCGTGGTGGTGGTGCACGGGGCTGGCGACAAGGCCTTTGTGTCGGGCGCTGACATTTCGGAATTTGCCGAACAACGCGACTCCGCCGAGGCCACCCAACGTTACGACGCTGTGGCGCAAGAAGGCATGCAGGCGCTGAAAAACCTCAACAAACCCACCTTGGCGATGATCCAGGGCTATTGCATTGGCGGCGGGGTGGGCGTGGCACTGAACTGCGACATCCGGATTGCGGCAGACCATTCCCGGTTTGCGGTGCCCGCGGCCAAACTGGGGTTGGGTTATGAATTCGACGGTGTGCGCAAACTGGTGGACGTGGTCGGCCCTTCGTTTGCGCAAGAAATCTTTTTCACGGCGCGGCAATTCAGTGCGCCTGAGGCGCTGGCCATGGGGCTGATCAACCGCATGGTGCCCAGAGAAGAACTGTTGGCTTATGTGACGCAGTATGCCCACACCATTGCAGCCAACGCGCCCATGACCGTGGCCTCCATCAAAACCATTGTGGGTGAGATCGTCAAAGACGCGTCTTCACGCAATGTGGCCCTGTGTGACCAATTGGTGGCGCAGTGTTTCAACAGCGCCGATTTCAAAGAAGGGCGAACCGCTTTCATGGAAAAACGCCCACCGGTTTTCATCGGCCGCTGAATTCGTCACGCTCACTCCGAAAGTGCCCCATGAAACTCCCTTGGTCTGGCCTGCGGGTCCTGGACTTGACCAACGTGCTGGCTGGCCCTTACTGCAGCATGGTTCTGGCGGACATGGGGGCCGAGGTCGTCAAGCTGGAAAATGCCGACACAGGCGACACATCGCGCCAGTTTGAGCCCAAAGTCAACGGTGAGTCTTATTGCTTTGCGGTCTTGAACCGCAACAAACAAAGCATCGCCCTGAACCTCAAAGACCCGGCCGGGCTGAAGATCGCCCTCCAGTTGGCAGCGCAATCGGACATCGTGATGGAGAACTTCCGCCCGGGTGTGGTCCAGCGCATGGGGCTGGATTACGAGCGCATACGCCTCGACAACCCCGGCGTGATTTACGCCTCGATGTCGGGCTTTGGCCAAACGGGACCGTATGGCCAAAAAGGCGGCTTTGACATCATTGCCCAGGGCATGTCCGGCATCATGATGATGACGGGCGAGCCGGGCGGGCGTCCGGCCAAAGTGGGCATTGCCATGAACGACATCGCCAGTGGCGTGACTGCGCTTTCGGGCATTTTGGGGGCCTTGATCGGTAAACTGCGTTTTGGCGAAGGCCAGTACCTGGAGACCTCGTTGCTGGAGGCCGGTCTGGCCTGGACCCCTTGGGAGTTCGGGGCCTATTTCGGGTCGGGCGAAATCCCCACGGCCACGGGCACCCGCCACAGACGCTCGGCCCCTTACCAGGCTTACCGGACCCAAGATGGTTATGTCACGGTGGGTGCAGGCACACAAAAAATGTGGGTGGCTTTTTGCGAAAAAGTCATTGCCCGGCCCGATTGGCTCCAACGCGCGGATTACTTGACGCAGGCATTGCGGGTCCACAACGTGGATGCGCTGGAGCGTGACATTGAGTCGGTCACCACGCAACAAATGACATCCCACTGGGTCGCGCGGCTTGACGCCGTGGGTATCCCCGGGGGGCCGGTTTTTGGCTACGAGCAAGCCCTGAAAGACCCGCATGTCCTGGCCCGGCAAATGGTGCACGACATGGATCACCCCATCATTGGCCCCATGAAGACATTGGGCTTGCCCATCAAATCGAGTGGGGCTTTGGGCAGTATTCGGCAGCCAGCCCCTTGGCTGGGTCAGCACTCCAAGGCGGTGCTCCAGCAGCTGGGCTATTCGGCCGAGGACATGGCGGCCCTGTTCGCCAAGGGCACGGTGTTTGACCAATACCCCGACAAGGCCCGGCCATTGGCTTGAGGCCCGCCCAAAGGCCCTGATAAGGGGCAGCGAAGATCAGCTGTCCATGGTGATTTTGGCGCGGCGAATCACATCGCCCCATTTCACATGGTCCAGACGCATTTGCTCGCTGATCTGGGCCAGTGGCATGCGGCCCACTTCTTCCACCCCTGTCTTGCGCAAAGCCTGAACCACCTCGGGGTCATCGAGCGTGGCACGAAAGGCTGAACGCAAGCGGTCCAATGCTTCGGCGGGCACACCGGCGTTGGTCACAAAACAATTCCAGGGCTTTTCATCAAAGCCCGCAAATCCCTGCTCGGCGATGGTCGGCACATCGGGCATGGCTGTCGAACGCTGTCCCGAAGACACGGCCAAAGCACGGATGCGACCCGTTTGAATATGGGGCATGGCCGGTCCCAATGTGGAGACAGCCAAGTCGACCTGCCCACCCACCAAATCGGCCATGTACTGGGCGGCTCCTTTGTAGGGCACATGGTTCATGGCAATGCCCGCACGTTGCTTGAAAATTTCAGCAATCAAATGGTGGGGTGAGCCCACCCCTGCGCTGGCGCAATTGAGTTTGTTGGGGTTCGCTTTGGCAAAGGCAATCAAATCTTGCAAATGGCGAACAGGCACGGAGGGATGGGCGACCAGCACAAATGGCAATTCCCCCAAATGCACCAAGGGCGTGAACGCTTTGAGCGGGTCGTAAGACACCTTGCGCATGTTGGGCACATAAGCGAAAGCGGTGCTGTCAATCAAATGGACGGTGTAACCATCGGCGGGTGCTTTGGCGGCAGCATCCGCGCCGATGGTGGTGCTGGCACCGGGCCTGTAATCCATCACGATGGGTTGGCCCAATAATTTCTCAGCCTTGCCCCCCACGATCCTGGCCCACTGATCGGCGCCGCCGCCAGCAGGGTAGGGGACGATGAGTTTGATCGGTTTTTCTGGAAAGGGACCAGCCCATGCGCGGCCCATCTCACCCAGCGAAGCGGCTCCCAGGCCGGCCCATTGCATCCACTGTCGTCTACGCACCATGTCTCGACTCCTGTTGATTGAGGGAATGACAAATCATGTCCACCTCTGTTCTGATGCGCTGTAATTGTTGCGACAGGTCGTGAAGGGCGTGTCATGGGTGGCTGTTTTGCCAGCCAAAAAACCGATGAATTTCATCGCTTTGTGCCAGAGCATCGGCCTCACCCAAAGCAATGAGTTCGCGGGTGTAGACGGCTTCGAACAACAGATAACTCACCAGTGCATTGCCCTGGCCTTGAAGTGAGTTGAGGCTGGCGCCCAAGGTGCGCAACAGGCTTTTGACGGTGCTGGGCAGTGCCTCAGCATGCCTGGCTGCAATCGCATCCAAGCGCTGCGATGGGGCGATCAGCAGCAGTTGCACCGGACGCAAGTGGGTGGACGGGCGTTTGTCCTCGGGTATCAGCGCCAAGGTTTGGTTGATGCGGTTCATGCGCTCCACGTCCACGGCCAAAGAGTCGAGAAAAATGCTGGACAAGGCATGGCCTGCGATCTGCGCCAAGGAAGGGTAAGTGGATTCACCGGTGTCCTTTTTGGGGGGCTCCAGCATTCGACCCGCGCCCACCACCAAAATTTTGCTGGCCCCCAAATGGATCGCTGGGGAAATGGGGGCAGTTTGTCGCATGGAGCCGTCGCCAAAATAGGCGCAACCTTGAGGCCCTTCGAGTTGCATGGCCGGGAAAATAAAGGGAATGGCCGAGCTGGCGAGGAGGTGATCGTGCGAAAGAGGGCCGTGTTGTGCCAGCCGCTGGTTGCGCACCCAGGGCGTGACCGCATGGCGGCTGTCGTAAAAAGTGACGTGCTCGCCGGTACTGTAATTGGACGCTGTGATGGCGAGCGCGCGCAAATGCCCCTGTTCTAGCAAGTCGGGCAAGCGCTGAAGGTCTATCCTTTCAGCCAACAACCGGCTCAAAGGGTCGTTGTTCAACAGTGATTTTGGACGCAAGCGCTTTTGGGTGATGAGCCATCCCAATGAAAGCAAAGAAATCCAGCGAGCGCCAGAACGGATCATGCCCAAGACGTCGGAGCGGTAGACCTGTTCTACCCGGAAATGTCGCCAAACATCGACCAGCTCGTCGATGGCCTCGTCGAATCGGTCGGCATTGCTGGCCAAAAATGCGGCATTGATGGCCCCAGCCGAGGTGCCGGAAATCACCGGAAAAGGGTTCCCTTGGGCGGCTCCGGCTTCGCGTCGCATGCGACCAATGGCTGCCAACACCCCAACTTGGTAAGCAGCACGGGCACCACCACCTGAAAGAATGAGACCGGTTGTTTGTGGCATGGACCGAATCCTAGTGTCGTTTTAACCATTTGAAAATGGTAAAAACACTTGCTTACTCGATGTTCCAGGTAGGTAAATAAATCCTATTTTTATAGACAGGTTGTCGGTATCAGTTGATAAAATCACTCTTCAGTTTAGATTTGACGAATTTGTACTTTCCCGACCCGCCAACACCCATGTATGACCACTATTTTGCTCGTTGAAGATGAGGTCTTGTTGCGCGAAGGCGTTCAAGAAACCTTGGAGGTGTTCGGGTACACGGTCATCGGTGCGGCCGACGGTGTAGAGGCTTTGGATTGGTTGGAGCAAACGCCCGTTTCTTTGATCATCACGGACTTGGTCATGCCCAACATGAACGGTGTGGCGTTCATAGAGCAGGTTCGCGTCAAATTCCCCAGTTTGCCCATCATCGTGGCTTCGGGCAGTCCGGATTCGGTGACCAGACGACTGGGCATTGACAGCATCCATGTGCCAGGGGCTACGGCCTGCATCACCAAACCTTTCAAGAGCAAAGATCTGGTCGCCTTGGTCGAAG
>NZ_CAMBNZ010000104.1 GCF_945869175.1 Limnohabitans sp. Rim8
TTTTATTGCTGTCCCGGTAAACCGGGAGAGCGGCGACCCATCACTTGGCAGCAGCTGCGTCAGATGCAGGTGCAGAAGCTGGCGCAGCGGCAGATGCGTCAGCGGCTGGGGCTGGGGCTGGAGCGGCAACAGGTGCTGGAGCGGCTGGAGCAGCGGCTTCTTCCTTTTTACCGCAAGCGGACAAAGCAGCAGCAGCGATGATGGCGGCCAAAACGAGGGACTTGTTCATGATGATTTTCCAATTAGGGGTTAAAAAACAATTTCCGGAAATTGTCGAAGACTGATTCAAAAAAACTTGAACCGAGACAAAAGCACTCGAGCTCTTCTGCACTCAGCACAAGATTATATCGTTTTCCCTAATCTGCGTCGATATTCAGCGCACCAAGCTGACGCGAAACCTTCAAAATCACCCTCAACCGGGAAAATCCTGAGCAGGTTTCAACCAGTCTGCCGACATCCAATCGAGCAAAGCCTCTTTGGCTGGATTACTCAATTTGGCGCAAGATGTTGAAGATAAACACCTGCTGTCTGCCAATTGACGCAAGAAGCGCGCATCCTTGCCACCCACCCGAAAGCTCTCACCGTTGATGAACACATGCCGATGGTCGTACATCATTTTGGTGCGTCGATCGAGCCAAACACCCTGAGACAAATCAGGCTCTTTTTCGAGCCCTTCAAACCAGACGTGGGCTTTGGGCTCGGTCAGGTATTCACCCAACAAACTGTCCAGTAAATCCGGGTTTTTAAGCGCTTTATTGACCACTTGGCGCGCAAAGTCGGCCAAAGCAGCAGGAATGGCAGCAGAAGACGTTACCGCAGGCTGACGCGGATCGCGGTACAAGGCCGCGCCCACCCCTTCGAAAGCCTCATCGGCCAAGCCCAGCAAGAGTTCTCGGGCCAACTCCCGCTCTTGGGGTGCCCGAAAACCAATCGACCAGGTCATGCACTCTCCCTCGGCCATGCCGTCGTGCGCGTATTTCGGGGGCAAGTAAAGCAGGTCACCGGGGTTCAACACAAACTCTTCTTCAGCCTTGAAATTTTGCAAAATCTTCAGCGGCACCCCCTCCTGCAGTGTCAAGTCTTTGTTGCGACCAATGCGCCAACGTCGCTGGCCATGGGCTTGCAGCAAAAATACGTCATAGCTGTCAAAGTGCGGCCCGACGCCACCGCCATCGCTGGCATAGCTGATCATCACATCGTCCAGACGTGCATCCGGCACAAAGCGAAACTGCTGCATCAACGCATGCACGCCGTCGTGGTGCAAATCCACGCCCTGCACCAGAAACGTCCATTTTTTCTGACTGAAGGGCGGCAAACTGCGCTTGGCCAATGGGCCATGCTTCATCTTCCAGCCTTTGGGCGAATCCACGATCAAGCGCGACTCCACACCCTCTTGCGCGGCCAGCGCCACCAGTTCTGTGCGCCCTATGCACGGCACAAATCCGGGGATGGCGTTGCGCACCAACAAAGGTTTTTTTTGCCAATGGCGCTTCATGAATTGGCTGGGCGTCAAGCCGCCGAGCAAGGCCAAAGGGTGATCTGTGTGCATGTGCAATTCCATTCAATGGCCGCAGCTGGGGCGAGCTTGGCACTTCAAAGCGTCGACGGTCAAAAACTGGCCGCCAAACTGCGACAATTGTCGTATGGAAATCAAGACACCTTCTGTGGTCGCACTGACCTGGACACTCACAGACACGCTGGGCGAAGTGCTCGACACCCTGGACGAACCCGTGGAATTTTTCATTGGCGGCCAAGACCTGCTGCCCAAGATCGAAGAGGCTCTGCAGGGCCATGAACGCGGTGCCAAGGTCGACCTGCACCTGGAGCCCGAAGACGCTTTTGGTGACTTCGATGAAAACCTGCTGTTTTTAGAGCCACTGGCCTTGTTCCCTGAGGGGCTCGAACCTGGCCTCACGATCGAAGGCACTGCCCTGCCCGAAGGTTGCAACCCCGATGCGCCGCGCAATGCCCTCTACACCGTGACTGAGATCTACCCTGAGCACGTGGTGCTGGACGCCAACCACCCGCTGTCAGGCATCGCTTTGCGTTTGCACCTCAAGGTCGAGTCGGTGCGCGAGCCGACCGAGGCCGAAGTGGGCAGTGGCAGTTGCGGCACCGGCTTCTTCAAAATCGAAGTGGGCGATGAAGACACGCCCATGGGCCCTACCCTGCACTGAGTGAACCGCTGCAGGTTGGCGGTTAAAGCTTATTTTTTGCCGGTAGAGCCGTAACCGCCCTCACCCCGTTCGCTGGGCGCGTCGAATTCACTGACGACGTTGAAAGTGGCCTGCACCACCGGCACGATGACCATTTGCGCGATGCGCTCCATCGGCTCAATGGTGAAGGCCACATCGCTGCGGTTCCAGGCGCTGACCATGAGTTGACCTTGGTAATCGCTGTCGATCAAGCCCACCAGATTGCCCAGCACGATGCCATGCTTGTGGCCCAAACCGGAGCGCGGAAGCAGCATGGCCGCATGGCCCGGATCTTTCAAGTGCACCGCAATGCCGGTGGGCACCAACTGCCAGGCGTTGGGCTGCAGGGTCAACGGCGCATCGAGGCAGGCCCGCAAATCCAAGCCAGCACTGCCGGGGGTGGCGTAGGCGGGCAACTGGACAGCCATGCGGGCGTCAATGATTTTGAGGTCGATGTTCATGTGCAATCCTGAATTGAAAAATACCGGGCCACTCCCGCAGAGCGCTGGGCTGAGGATGGAAAGGCCTATTTCAAACGCTGGCCAATGTCTTCGATGAGTTGCGTGGCCAGCACCTGCTTGCTGGCGTGCGGCAGTTCTCGGGCGCCTGCCTCGTCGACCAGCAGCAAGGCATTGTCGTCTTGCCCGAACGTGGCCGGACCAATGTTACCCACCAGCAGCGGCACCAGTTTGCGCAGGCGCTTGGCTGTGGTGTGAGCCAGCAGGTCGTGGCTTTCGGCGGCAAAGCCCACGCAAAAGAGCGCCCCTTTTTGCGCTGCAGCCGACTGGGCCACGGTCGCCAAAATGTCGGGGTTCTCGACAAAGGCCAACTCAGGGGTTTGACCCGAGCCATCTTTCTTGATTTTTTGCTCGGCCGAGTGGTCTGGACGCCAGTCGGCCACAGCAGCGGTGGCCACGAAAACGCCTTGGGCAGGCAGATGGGCTTGCACCGCCAGCAGCATGTCGCGGGCTGAGCGCACATTCACGCGCTTCACGCCTCGGGGCGTGGCGAGGCTCACCGGGCCAGCAATCAAAGTCACCTCAGCCCCCGCCAAACGCGCCGCTCGGGCAATGGCAAAACCCATCTTCCCGCTCGACAAATTGGTGATGCCGCGCACCGGATCAATTGCCTCGTAAGTCGGACCGGCTGTGACCAGCACCGCACGGCCGGCCAGCACTTTGGGCGTAAAAAACGCCTCGAGCTCTTCCAGAATATCGTCGGCTTCGAGCATGCGCCCGTCACCCGTTTCGCCACAGGCTTGGTCGCCCTGCCCCACGTCGAGCACATGGATGCCATCGGCCTGGAGCTGGGCCACATTGCGCCGGGTGGCGGGGTTGGACCACATTTGCCGATTCATGGCCGGGGCCACGATCAGCGGCACTTTGTCGATGGGACGGGCCAGACACATCAGGCTCAGCAACTCATCGGCGCCGCCGTGCAACAGTTTGGCCATGAAGTCGGCGCTGGCGGGGGCCACCACGATCGCATCGGCCTCGCGGCTCAAATTGATGTGCGCCATGTTGTTGGCCTCACGCGGATCCCACTGTGACGTGTAAACCGGCCGACCCGACAGGGCTTGCAGGGTCACCGCCGTCATGAATTGCTCAGCGGCCTCGGTCATCACCACCTGAACGGTGACCCCGGCTTTGACCAAAGCGCGGCAGAGTTCTGCCGACTTGTAGGCCGCAATGCCGCCAGACAAGCCCAGAACGATGTGTTTTCCAGCCAATGTACTCATGCCCGGGAATGTATCAGACGTGACTGTCTATAATCACGATTTCCACATACCGGGGGCTGAAGGCTCCCGTCTTGGACATGACCAAATTCGTCTTCGTCACCGGCGGTGTGGTGTCTTCCCTGGGCAAGGGAATCGCCTCCGCATCGCTCGCCGCACTCCTCGAATCTCGCGGCCTGTCTGTCACCCTCATCAAGCTCGATCCCTACCTCAACGTGGACCCCGGCACCATGTCGCCAATCCAGCATGGCGAGGTGTTTGTGACCGACGACGGCGCAGAAACCGACCTGGATTTGGGCCACTACGAGCGCTTCATCAACACCCGGATGAAGA
The DNA here is from genome assembly GCF_945869175.1 of Limnohabitans sp. Rim8. Taxonomy (GTDB): domain Bacteria; phylum Pseudomonadota; class Gammaproteobacteria; order Burkholderiales; family Burkholderiaceae_C; genus Limnohabitans_A. The sequence continues at coordinate 4,264 of NZ_CAMBNZ010000104.1, forward strand.
AGGCCAACAACTTCACCACCGGCCAAATCTACAAAAGTGTGCTCGAAAAAGAGCGCCGTGGCGACTATTTGGGCAAGACCGTGCAGGTCATACCCCATGTCACCAATGAAATTCAGGATTTCGTCAAGCGCGGCGCAGGCTACGGCACGCCTGAAGCGGTGGATGTGGCCATCGTCGAAATCGGCGGCACCGTGGGCGATATCGAGTCGCTGCCTTTTCTGGAGGCCGTGCGTCAACTCAGCCTGCGCTTGGGGGCCAACAACGCGGCATTTGTTCACCTGACCTACGTGCCCTGGATCGCGGCAGCGGGCGAACTCAAGACCAAGCCCACCCAACACACGGTGCAAAAACTGCGCGAAATCGGCATTCAGCCCGACGCCCTGCTGTGCCGGGCGGACCGCTACATTCCGGACGATGAGCGCGACAAGATTTCGCTGTTCACCAACGTGCAAAGCTGGGGCGTGATCTCCATGCCCGATGTGGACACCATCTACAAAGTTCCCCGCGTGCTGCATGAGCAAGGCCTTGACGGCCTGATTTGCGACAAACTGCGTCTGAGCACACCCCCTGCCAACTTGAAGCGTTGGGATGACTTGGTGCACGACACCGAGCACCCACAAGGCGAAGTGACGATTGCCATGGTGGGCAAATACGTCGAGCTGTCGGACAGCTACAAATCGGTCAACGAAGCGCTGCGCCATGCGGGCATGCGCAACCATGTGCGCGTGAAGATTGAGCACATCGACTCCGAAACCATCACCCCTGAGACCGTGGCCAGTCTGGCCCACTTCGATGGCGTGCTGGTGCCTGGCGGCTTTGGCAAACGTGGCGTGGAAGGCAAAATCGAAGCCGCACAATTTGCCCGCACCCACAAGCTGCCTTACTTGGGCATTTGTTTGGGCATGCAGGTGGCCACCATCGAGTATGCCCGCCATGTGGCCGGCATGAAGGACGCCAACAGCACCGAGTTCGAACCGGCAACGCCCTTTCCCGTGATCGCCCTGATCAACGAGTGGAAAGATGCCGATGGCTCGATCCAAGTGCGCGACGAAAACTCCGATCTGGGCGGCACCATGCGTTTGGGCGCACAAAGCTCCGACGTGGCCAAAGGCACACTGGCTCACCAGATTTATGGTGATGTGGTCACCGAACGCCATCGCCACCGGTATGAGGCCAACGTGAATTACCTGGACACGCTGCGCAAAGCGGGCCTGATCATCTCGGCCTTGACCCAGCGCGAGCAGCTGACCGAAATCGTCGAATTGCCACAAAGCGTTCACCCTTGGTACGTGGGCGTGCAGTTCCACCCTGAATTCAAATCCACCCCATGGGATGGCCACCCGCTGTTCAATGCCTTCATCAAAGCCGCCGTCGCACACCAAGCGGCCGCCTGAGAACCCCCTTGCACTGGAACAAGCCATGAAACTTTGCGGATTTGACGTTGGCCTGAACCGCTCCTTCTTTTTGATCGCAGGTACCTGCTCGATTGAAGGTCTGGAAATGTCCATCGAGGTGGCCGGGCGGCTGAAAGAAGCTTGTGCGTCTTTGGGTATCCCTTTCATTTTCAAAGGCTCGTTCGACAAAGCCAACCGCTCATCGGGCAGCACCCAGCGCGGTGTGGGCATCGATGCGGGTCTGAAGATCCTGGACGAGGTGCGCCGCCAGATTGGCGTGCCCATCCTCACCGATGTGCACGAAGAGTCACAGGTCCAAACCGTGGCCAGCGTGGTCGACGTGCTGCAAACCCCCGCGTTTTTGTGCCGACAGACCGATTTCATACGCGCTGTGGCCCAGTCGGGCAAGCCGGTGAACATCAAAAAGGGCCAGTTTTTGGCCCCTTGGGACATGAAAAACGTCATCGACAAGGCCCGCACGGCTGCTCGCGAAGTTGGTTTGTCCGAAGACAACTTTTTGGCCTGTGAGCGCGGTGTGAGCTTTGGTTACAACAACCTGGTGGCCGACATGACCAGCCTCGCCGAAATGCGCAAGACCGGCGCTCCGGTGGTGTTCGATGTGACCCATTCGGTGCAAAAACCGGGTGGCCAAGGCACCAGCAGCGGCGGCGCGCGCGAGATGGTGCCGGTGCTGGCCCGCGCTGGTGTTGCAGCGGGCGTAGCAGGTCTGTTCATGGAAACCCACCCCAAGCCTCAAGAGGCTTGGTCCGATGGCCCCAACGCGGTGCCTCTGGGCAAGATGAAAGCCCTGCTCGAGACGCTCGTTCAGCTGGATACCGTCACCAAAAAGAACCCATTTTTAGAGGAAGATTTCGCATGAGCGGCTATATCATCGCCAACGTCCAAGTGACCAACCCCACCCAGTACGAAGAGTACAAAAAGTGGTCGACCGCCGCCATGAAAACGGCCGGTGCCGAAGTGTGTGTACGCGGAGGCCAAGTCCAAGTGATGGAAGGCGACTGGGCGCCCGAACGTATCGTGATTTTGAAGTTTGCAAGCTTCGAAGCCGCCAAGGCGTTTTACGAACTGCCCGAGTACCGCAAAGCCCGGGAAGCCCGGGCAGGCGCTGCCATCTTTTGCATGGTGGCCGTGGAGGGCGTTTGAGTTTTTGAACGGCTCCAACCGATTTATTTTTCAATTTTGAGAGAGTTCTCCCATGAGTGCAATTGTTGACATTGTTGGCCGTGAAATTTTGGACAGCCGCGGCAACCCGACCGTCGAATGCGACGTGCTGTTGGAGTCTGGTGTGATGGGCCGCGCCGCTGTGCCGTCGGGTGCATCAACAGGCAGCCGGGAAGCCATCGAGCTGCGTGACGGCGACATGAAACGTTATCTGGGCAAAGGCGTGCTCAAGGCCGTGGAACACATCAACACCGAAATCTCCGAAGCCGTGCTGGGCCTCGATGCCTCCGAGCAAGCCTTTTTGGACCGCACCCTGATCGATCTGGATGGCACCGACAACAAGAGCCGCTTGGGCGCCAACGCCATACTGGCCGTGTCCATGGCTGTGGCCCGTGCTGCTGCCGAAGAATCCGGCCTGCCCCTGTACCGCTACTTTGGCGGCATGAATGGCAACCAGCTGCCCGTGCCGATGATGAACGTCATCAATGGCGGCGCACACGCCAACAACAACCTGGACTTGCAAGAGTTCATGATCATCCCCGTGGGCGCACCGTCATTCCGCGAAGCTGTGCGCTGGGGCGCAGAAGTGTTCCACGCCCTGAAGAAAATCATCCACGACAAGGGCATGAGCATTGCCGTGGGCGATGAAGGCGGTTTTGCCCCCAACGTCGACAGCCACGAAGCGGCCATCCAGATGGTGCTCGATGCCATTGCCGCAGCCGGTTACACCCCAGGCGAGCAGATCGCCATTGGCCTGGACTGCGCCGCCAGCGAGTTCTACAAAGACGGCAAGTACGTGTTGGCGGGTGAAGGCGGCATCTCGCTGACGTCCGAGCAGTGGACCGATATGCTGGCCACCTGGTGCGACAAATACCCCATCATCAGCATCGAAGACGGCATGGCCGAAAACGACTGGGACGGCTGGAAAGTGCTGACCGACCGCTTGGCGAAAAACGTGCAAATCGTGGGTGACGACCTGTTCGTGACCAACACCAAGATCTTCAAGCAAGGCATCGACAAAGGCATTGCCAATTCGATCTTGATCAAGATCAACCAGATCGGCACCCTGACCGAAACCTTCGAGGCCATCGAAATGGCCAAACGCGCCGGTTACACCGCCGTGATCTCCCACCGCTCAGGCGAGACCGAAGACAGCACCATTGCCGACATCGCCGTGGGCCTGAATGCCGGTCAAATCAAGACCGGCTCCATGTGCCGTTCAGACCGCATGGCCAAGTACAACCAGCTGCTGCGCATCGAAGAAGACTTGGGCGAAGTGGCGGTGTATCCAGGCCGCGCCGCCTTTTACAACCTGCGCTAAGCCCTGAAGGTCATGGGCAACCGCCTCGTTCCAATGGTGCTGATCGCCTTGCTGGCGATCATCCAGGCCCAACTGTGGTGGGGCAAAGGCGGCATCCCCACCGTTGCCGAGTTGGAGCGGGCCTTGCAGGAACAAAAGGCCGAGAACGCAGAGGCGCACCGCAAAATTGACCAGCTCAGCGCCGAGGTGAATGACCTCAAAGAAGGCCTGAACATGGTGGAAGAGCGTGCACGGCAAGAGTTGGGCATGGTCAAACCCAACGAGATCTACGTTCAAATCGCCAAATGATGTCTCTGGTCGAGATTGCGGGTTTTGTGCTCGGCTTGGCCATGGTGGTTTGCAACATCCAACAATGGCATTGGGGCTGGCCACTGGCCATCGCCAGCGCCCTGCTTTATTTCTTCGTCTTCAAAGACAGTCTGCTGTACGGCGAAGCGAGCCTGCAACTGGTGTTTGTGGCCATTTCCCTGTGGGGTTGGTGGCAATGGCTTCGCAAGGCGGACGACGACCAACCCACCCTCGCCATTCAGTGCCTGTCTGTGCGCGGCTGGCTCGTGGTGCTGGTCGGCAGTGCCGCGCTTTGGCCTGCACTGGCCCTGCTGCTGCAACGCTTCACCGACAGCGATGTGGCCTGGTGGGACGCGCTGCCCACCGCTTTGAGCTTGGTGGGGCAGGTTTTGCTGGGCCGCAAATACCTTGAAAACTGGCTGGTCTGGGTGTTGGTCAACGCCATCAGCGTGGCCTTGTTTGCCCACAAAGGCCTGTGGTTGACCTGCGTGCTGTACGCCCTGTTCACCGCCAT
>NZ_CAMBNZ010000105.1 GCF_945869175.1 Limnohabitans sp. Rim8
CGGGGTTCACAAACCCGGTTTGTGCCGCCCACAAATAACCGGCCAGACCCGCCAGAGCGCCGGCCAGCGTGAAGGCGGCCAGTTTGTGGCTGAAGGTGTTGAAGCCCAGTGCCCGCATGCGGTGTTCGTTGACACGAATGCCCGACAGCGCCCGGCCAAAGGGGCTCCAAAGCAGGCGACGCAAGAACACGTACACCGCCAGCAGGCAGCCCAGCGTGAAGTAATAAAACACCCGTTTGTTGTCGAGGTCGATCACGCCTGCATCCGGACGAAAGTTCAAAAACAAGCCATCGGAGCCGCCCAGCGCCTTGTTGTCAAAGAAGATGTAAAAAATCATCTGTGCAAAGGCCATGGTGACCATGATGAAGTAAATGCCATGCGTGCGCACCACCAAAAAACCAATGACCAAAGCCGCCAGCGCCGCTCCCCCCACAGCCAGCGGCAAGCTGGTGTAGAGGCTGATGGCTTCGTTCTGAGGTGTGATGAAAGCCAACACATAACCGGCCAAACCAAAGTAAGCCGCATGGCCCAGCGATACCAGGCCCGTGACGCCTTGCAGCAAGTCCAGGCTCATGGCCAAGATGGCCAAAATCATCATGCGCACGACCATGGCGGTGTAGAAGTCTGAGCCCACAAAAGGGAAGGCGGCCAGGGCCAAAAAGCCCAGCAGCATGACCAGTTGTATGCTACGCGGCAGGGTTTCAAGGTGGATTTGGGGCATGCTCATGTTGTTGTATTTTTATTGCTTGAACAAGCCTTCGGGTTTGTACAGCAGCACAGCGGCCATGAGCACGTAAACCAGCATGCCCGAGGCTTGGGGAAGCAGCACTTTGCCAAAGGTGTCGACCAGGCCCACCAGCAGGGCTGCGATCAAGGCGCCGCGCACCGAGCCAATGCCCCCAATGACCACCACCACGAAGCACATGATCAAGACCTGTGAGCCCATGTTCGGGTAGACGCTCGAGACAGGCGCGGCGATCATGCCCGCGATAGAGGCCAGGCCAATGCCCAGCGCGAACACTACCGAGTGGATCAGTTGGATGTTGATGCCCAGCGACTCGGTCATCTCGCGGTTGAAAGCCCCTGCGCGGATTTTCATGCCCAGTCGGGTTTTGGAAATGAGCAGGTACAAGCCGAGTGCCAGTACGAGGCACACGCCCGACATGAACAGGCGGTACACCGGGTACGACAGGTTTTCGGTCAAGGGAATAGAAGCGGCCAAAAGTTCCGGCACAGGAAGACCGTGCACGTCGTCGCCCCAAATCATGGAGCGCATTTCTTCAAACACGTAGATCAGACCAAAGGTCAACAGCACTTGGTCGAGGTGGTCACGGTGGTAAAAGTGCCGGAAGAGCAAGCGCTCGATGAGCAAGCCAAAAGCCACTGACAAAGCAGTGCCTGCGATGATGGCCAAAGTGAAGCTGCCCAGCTGCGCGGCCAGTGACCAAGCCAAGTAAGCGCCCAGCATGTAAAAGCTGCCATGCGCCAAGTTGACCACGCCCATGATGCCGAAGATCAGCGTCAGACCCGCGGCGAGCATGAACAGCAGCAGCCCATACTGGACGCTGTTGAGCAGCTGGATCAAGAAGTTAACGAAGTCCATCGATGGGTCAGTTATCAGAATGAAGAGAAAAAAGCTCAGGCCCAAGGGCACAAGGCCAGACTGCTTGGTGCTGGGCAGTCAATGGTTTGGCAATGAGTTTAACTGCAGGGTCAACCGAGCGTTGACTCAGGCCAGATGCCATTGCAATCTGAATTTCAGCAATTCAGATTCAAGTAGACCCGGCCGTCTTCTATCTTGACGGGCCATGACTTGACCGGCTCAGTGGCGGGGCCGCAGCTGACAGTCCCATCCCGCAGGTCAAACAGGGCCTGATGGAACGGGCATTCCACGTGATGGCCATCCACAAAACCATCACACAGCTTGGCGTTGCCATGGCTGCACAGGTTGTTGATGGCATAAATGCTGCCATCTTCAAGTTTGAAGAGAGCGATGTCCTGGCCTTCGAGGGCCATGGCAATGCCTGCGCCTTCAAACAAATCGGCCTCAGCGGCCACGTCAATCCACGGGGTCATAGGGTTCTGGTCAGATGGGGTAAATGATGGAGTTGGGGATCATCTCGCTGTCGAACACGCACAAGCGCTCGGCGAACTTGAGTCCTTCAGGCGTCTGCACGATGGTGTCGATGTAGCGACCCACATTGAACACCGTGCTTTCTTTGTCCAGCTTGGTGCGAAACACCGCATAGTTGGCTTCGGTATGGATACGGCCTCCTTCTGCCTTGCGCAGCACAGGCGCTCCCACCACATGCCGCTGGTAGTAAGGGTCATGGAAGAGCGTTTCTTGGATCCCATAAACACGGTCTTTGAGCATGCCCTTGCTGGTGAAAGACAGTGTGCACAGCGGAAAGCCTCGGTCAAAATTTTCACGCGGCTGCAATTTGTAAACGCAAGCCTCAGTGAAAAATTCGGGCCACAGGCCCCAGTCACCGCTGTCCACTGCGTCGGCGTAATCGGCATAAAGTTGTTGAATGTCGAACCAGGTTTGCAGGTCCATCAAGGTTTTGGCCATCGTCAATCCTCCATCACTTTGCGCCAGTATTGGTACATGCCACGGATCAGGGCTTCGGTCACCATGTGGTCCGCCCCGCCGACATCGCGTCCGCCCATCTCCACCAACATGCGGTGCTCGGGTTTGGTTTCGAAAGCTTGTTGTGACAACTCGATCACCTCGCCGTCGTCTGCGGAGACAAAGCCCGCAGGCCCAAACAGGTTGGCCTGGCGCAAACGGCGTTCGGTCATCTCGGGCGTGTCGTCTGCGAAGCCAAAGTGCGTCCAGACAAAGTCGAACGCACCATGGCCATCAGGCTGGATGTGGCGAGTGGACACGCTGTTGACCTGTTGCTGAAAAATCACGCTGGGGAACAACGTCATCATCACCGCCGTGGGCATTTGCTCATCCAGTTGCCACCAAGCCTCGGGCACGATTTCCAAAAAGCTCGGATCGTTGAGCTGCATGCTCTCCTTGAAACTGCTCACTTGGGTGACCTGGGAGGTGTCTGCGCTGACCTGGCTGGCGGTGCCGCGTGTGGACACCATGGCCCCATGCCTTTGGTGCTCGTCTGTGCGCATCTCTGACTTGTTGTCCGCACGCCAAAGGCCGAAGGTGACAAACCAGGTGTGCAGCAGACCGGGATGGTAGGGGTCTTTGATGTTTTCCTGCATCAGCTTCCAGTTGCCTGGGATGCGCTGGCGGTTGTAGCCCAGGATTTTCAGCTCTCGACCACTGAAGAGGCGGTCAAAGTACCGGAGGATGGTGGGACCCAAGAAGGCTTCAAGCGATTCCACTTGGTGGTCAAACGAGGCAAACACCACGCCTCCCCGAGTCGCCACCTTCAGCGAGGTCAGTCCGTGATCCTTGGGGTCGAAGTCGGCAGGCATGCCGCCATTGACTTTGCCATCCTGACGCACGCCACGCCGGAAAGGCACGCCTTGCAATTTGCCGTCCAAGGCGTAGCTCCATTGGTGATAGGGGCAAACCAGTTCATTTTTGTTGCCATGGCGCTCGCGGCAAAAGGCCATGCCACGGTGCGCGCAGACGTTCTCGACCACGTGAATTTGGCCATCCATGCTGCGCGTCATGATGACCGAGCGTTCGCCAATCACACTGCGTTTGAAGTCACCCGGCTTGGGAATCTCGGCCTCCAGCCCAACATAGTTCCAATGGGCTTTGTAAAAAAAGCGTTCCAGCTCTTTTTTGTGAATGTCTGGGTTGACATAGAGGGCAAATGGGACTCTGCTCGTGCCTTTCATTTCCCAGTGGATGGGGTGTTCCTGCATGTTGACTCCTGATCAAACTTGATCCAAATCATGCGTAAAATCCAAAAATAAGTAAACCGGATTATTTGTATAGTCAATATTTGAAAATCGAATAACAAAGGACATCTGCACATGGACATCGCCAAACTGGATCTGAACCTGCTGGTGGTTTTGCACCATTTGCTCTTGAAAAAGCGGGTTTCGGCAGTGGCTGAATTGTTGGGCATGAGCCAGCCTGCCGTCAGCAGCGCCTTGGGACGATTGCGCGCCACTTTGGGCGATGAGCTTTTTTTGCGCACCCAAGGAGGCATGGCACCCACGCCCTACGCTTTGCAATTGGCCGAACCCGTGGCCATGGCCTTGGGTGGATTGCAGCAAGCCTTGAATGTGCGCGCCGCCTTCGATCCTGAGACGAGCACGCGCAGCTTCAACATCGCCATGACCGATGTGGGCGAACTGTATTTTTTGCCCGTGTTGGTGGATGCGTTGACACGCTCAGCCCCGGGGGTGACTTTGCAAGTGGTCAGCGTGACACAAACATCGCTCAAAGAGGACATGGCCAGTGGCCGCATCGATTTGGCCATGGGCTTGCTCCCGCAATTGCAGGCAGGTTTTTTTCAACGAGTCTTGTTTCGGCAGAAATACATTTGTTTGATGCGCAAGGGTCATGCGCTGGCGGGTCAAAACAAGCTGAATTTGGCTTCATTCATAGCCGCTGAACACGTGCGCGTGGTTGCCGCAGGCACCGGACACGGTCGGGTCGACGTTGATTTGACGCAGCAAAAATTGCACCGACACTTTCGACTGACGCTTCCTCATTACGTGGCGCTGGGCGATGTTCTGAGCCATTCCGACTTGATTGCCACAGTGCCCGAACGGTTTGCTGACAGGACCTTGGGGCCTTACGCTCTGGTCAAGCGAGAACTGCCGGTGGCCGTGCACGAGAGTTCGATTCACCAGTTCTGGCACAGCCGCTTGCACCGAGATCCGGGTCACCAGTGGTTGAGGCAGTTCACTTGGGAGCTGTTCGGTGATGGCCAAACGCCAGACGAAGAAAAACCCATTTGACGGATGTTTCGCCTGATAGGCAACCATTGTCAAATGGGTCGGCATTTGCGGAGTTTTAAGCCAGCAAGCGCTCAGGGCGATCCCCGTGGTGCGTGTGGCTTCACATGCGGCAACCTGCGCCGGAATCGGCCAAGGCCTTGGCCGCGATGCCAATGACCTTGTTTTCCTTGTTGGAGACTTCGCGCAAATAGATGTCTTGCACCGGGTTGTGCGACTTGCTCATGGTCCACTTGCCACGTGGGCTGTCGATCACGGCCACTTCCATGGCCTTGATCATGGCTGCTTTTTGGCTCACATCGCCCTTGACCGCGTTGGCGCCTTGCACCAGCAGCAAGCCGGTGTCGTAGCCTTGCACGGCGTAAACGTCGGGTTGCATCTTGAAGGTCTTGGCGTAATTCAGACGGAACTCGTTGTTGCGCTTGGTCTCGATGCCATCACCATAGTGCAGGGCGGTCAGCACGCCATCGGCCGCAGGGCCTGCAGCTTCGAGCACGCCTTCGGTCAAAAAGCCCGAGCCATACAGCGGGATCTTGCCCTTGAGGCCTGCGGCCGCATAGTCCTTGAGGAATTTGGCGGCACCACCGCCGGCAAAGAAACAAGCCACGGCATCGGGTTTGAGGGCGGCGATTTCGGTGAGCAGTGCCTGGAATTCGACGTTGGGAAAGGGCAGGCCCAGCTCTTTGACAATGGTACCGCCCGCCTTGGTGTAGCTTTCCTTGAAGCCCTCAAAGGCTTCGTCGCCTGCGGCGTATTTCCAGGTGATCCAGACGGCCTTTTTGTGGCCGCGCTTGACCATGACTTCGCCCAACGCCATGGTGGGCTGGCTGTTGGAAAAGCTGGTGCGGAACACGTTGGGCGCGCACTGGGCGCGGGTAGCGATGTGCACGCCCGCATTGGGGATCAGGCTGATCACGCCGCTTTCGCGGGCCACGCGGTGGATGCCCATTTGCACGCCTGAGTGCACTGTACCAATCAGCACATCCACCTTGTCGCGCTGCACCAGTTTGTTGGCATTCTCAATTGCTTTGGACGGCTCGGACTCGTCGTCCACCTTGAACCACTCAATCTCGCGACCACCGAGCTTGCCGCCTTGTTCATTGATGGCCATGCGCACGCCGTTTTCGATGGCCACGCCCAGTTGGGCAAAGGTGCCGGTGTAGGGCAGCATCAGGCCCACTCGTATCTTCCCGGACTGCGCCAGAGCGTTTTGTGAAACCAGCAAAGAGGTCGATGTGGCACCCAACAAGGCTGCACCTTGGGTCAGTACGGAACGTCGTGAGGTCATGTGTGTCTCCAGTGAGAATGATGCGGGTGCCCAAAAAAGCACTCGCTTCATTATGAGACATTCAGTCGCTCGTTTTCCTAGGGGAAATCATGGGGTTTGACCCATGCGTCCAGCCTTCAAAAAGAATACTTGAAACCCAGTGAAAAGACATTTGCCTTGTTTTGACGGTCACGACCCACGGTGGCGTCGAGCTGCAGGCCTTCAGCGATCTCGGTTTTGGCACCGAACTGGACGGTGGGTTTGCCGGTATCGTCGCCAAAGACCTCCACGTGTGGCGTGACGCCACCCATCTCGCGTTCAAAGGCAACGCCCCAGCTGGTGTAGTTTTTTTCGTTCTTGGGGTTGTGGCGTGTCAAATTGACGTGCACGGCCCCCAGAGCTGAATTGCAGGTCAGGATACCGACCAAATAAGGGCTGCTGCCCACTGTTTTTTCATGCACGGTGCCCAAGGTGCTGGCCACGTTGCAGCCGTTTTCTTGGCTCGGGGTGATGCGCCATTTGGCTTGAATGGCTTGTTCAGCGTTGCCATGCTTGCGGGCCTTGGCGTAACTGACGCCAATCTCCACGCCTTCAACAGGTGCAAAAGCCGGGGCCACGTTCCAAGTGTTGATTTTGTTGCTGTCACGGGCGACCCAGACTTCCACATGACCGGCCCCTTTTTCGTTCACGTTGGCATCGTCCACGGCCAAAGGGCGGCCGGCGTTGGCATGGCTGGCCCACAGGCAAAGGGTCAAGGAAATCAGAGCGAAGAGAGGGCGTTGGTTGAATTTTTTCATGGCAAAAAGGGCGTTCAATGGATTTCGAATTTGTTGACTTCGTTGCGTGTGGCGTCGGCGATTTTAGACAGCTCCATCACCGTGGCCGTGATCTCTTCCGAGGCGGCGGCGTTGCTTCGGGCAATGGCATCCAGGCTGGTGATGTTGGAGTTGATTTGCTCAACCGCTGCACTTTGCTGCTCCAAGGCCGAAGAGATGCGCTGCAGCATGTTGTCGGTCTCGAGCGAGCCTTGTTCGATCTGGTGCATGCCGTGGTTGACTTGCTTGACGGTGGCCACAGCACGTTGCGTCTCTTGCACAGCTTGTTGCACCAGACGTGCGATTTCTTGTGAGCTCTCGGCGCTGTTGGCGGCCAATTTGCCCACCTCTTCGGCCACGACCGAGAAACCTTTGCCGTGTTCGCCAGCGCGTGCAGCTTCGATGGCGGCATTGAGCGAGAGCAGGTTGGTTTTGTTGGCGATCTTTTCGATCACTTCGGTGATTTTGTTGATCTTTTCGGAGTTGGAGGCAATCGAGCTGACCACCTCGACCATCTGCTCCATTTGCTTCATGCCTTCGCGCATGATGCGCATGGATTCTTGAGATTTCTGGCTGGCGACGGTGGTGTTGCGTGACACATCGCTCACCGCATCCGTCGTTTGGCGTACGGCAGAGGCCAGTTGCGAAATCGCATGGGTTTGGTTTTGTGCACCGTCAGAAATTTGACCGATCGCCTGGCTGGTTTCATTGGCCGCTGAGGAGACCTGTTGGCTGTTGGTGTTGATGACACGCATAGCCATCGACAGCGCGTCCAGCGAGCGGTTGATGTTGTCTTTGAGGGTGGCCAACTCGCCTTGGCCTTGGGCATGGACCCGTTGCGTGAGGTTGCCACTGGCCACGTGTTGCAGCACACCCGAGACATCGCCCAGCATATTGTCCAAGGCCTGCATGGCGTTGGTGGCTTGCGTCATGGCGGCTTTGTATTCGCCTTGTGCATCGGCTTGAACGCGGGTCGAAAAGTGGCCATTTTCCAAAGCCGTCATCAGCTGAATCAGGCTGCGTGTGGTGCTTTGAATCGCATCTGCAGAGGTGTTGACCGCCTGTTTCATCTCGCCCAAGTCACCCTTGAGGTCGGCATGGATGCGGGGGGTGAAATTGCCCATGGCCAAGGCCGTGACCACTTGGTTGACTTCGCCCACGGCGGCCTGTTGTGACGCAATCATGCGGTTGATGGCGTGGGCGGTTTGCCCGACTTCGTCGTTTTGCGTGACGTCGATGCGAACAGAAAAATTACCGGTTTTTTCGATCGTGCCCACCGCTTCTTGCACTTTGGCCAGCGGTTGGGTGATGGAGCGGATGATCGAGATCGCCAGCCAAAAACCACCGAGCAAGCCAGCCAAAATCAGGCCGATGGTCAGGTTGCGGTTGAATTCGTAAGCGTCTTCGGCCAACACAAATTCATTGTTCGCTTCGGTCAGTTGGGCTTCAATGAACTCGGATAAAAGTTCGATCAACTCTTCCACCCCAAGATAGAGCTGTCTGTCGGTGAACGATGCCAAGTCGTCCCGGTCTTCTTTTATGTACAAAGCATCCAACTGGTCCAGCAAGGTGTTGACTTTGTCAAATGACGCTTCGATTTTGGTGACCAGTTTTTTCTCTTCTCCCACAAAGTCTTCGGTGGGGTGAGCGGCCCACTTGTCTTTGACCGTTTGCCTCGAGGTGGCCAGATGCTTTCGGGCCGCCTCCCAAGACATCTGGCCCGAGCGGACTTTGATGGTCCCGTCAATGACGTGCAGGGTGTATTGGTCAGAAATGATTTTCAGGTCATGCAGATGAACCAAGTGGTCGGTGTTGACAAACTTGAAGCTGGCAATGGCCTGCGTCATGCCACTCAAGCCGACCACGCCCACCACCACTGAAGCCATGCTGATGGAGATCACCAGCATAAAAAGCCTAAGAGAAACGGAAAGATTTTTCAACATGACCAGGGGTTCCAAAAAGAATCCCTATATTCTATC
>NZ_CAMBNZ010000106.1 GCF_945869175.1 Limnohabitans sp. Rim8
AAAACGTTGATAATGTTGTGAATAGTGGTACAGAGTTCAGCACTTTTAATCCGTTTGTCGTGGGTTCGACCCCCGCTGGTCCCACCAAAAAATGCAAAAAAGCACTTTGTACGCCTGTACAAAGTGCTTTTTTCATGGGCGCGTTCAGCGTGTCCCCTAATCACTGCGAAAGACCCCTTGGATGACCGATACACAGCGCTCTCACGACCCGAAGACGACAGCGCTTTGTGAGCCCTGTTCTGGCATCCAGCGCCATTGGCGCCGTGCCCCTGGTCACGCCGAATTGGTGCAAGGTGCCAACCGCAAAGAGCCGCGGGACCTGGGTCAAGCCACCATCACGGCTTACCGGTGTGACCGTTGCGGCACCGCTTGGGAGTACGAAAACAACAAGGCCAACCAGCATGTGGGCTGGTCGGTGGTGGGTCAGCCCAAGCCTTAAACGCAGGTTTCGAGCTGCTGGGTCAGTTCGAGCCAGCGCTCTTCCAGTCGCGCTACCTCTTCAGCTAAAGCTTTGAGGCGTCGGCCCGCATCGGCCATCTCAGCAAGGGGAAGAGGCGTTGTCAACAGCCGTTCCAACTGTTGCTTCTCGGCTTCGATGCTGGCCATGCGCTGCTCGTTTTGCTCCAGTTCGCGCTTCAAAGGGCGGGTTTGAGCGGCCACTTGTTGGCGTTTTTGGGCTTCGAGTTTGCGTTGTTCGGCGCTGCTCAGGCCTGGCGTTGGGGACGCGGCAGGCACGGCTTGAACCACCACAAGGGGAGCCGGCAGTTCTGCAGCCGCAGTCTGCGCTGTCGGGCTTGTATCGCGGGCGGCATTTTTCGCCACTTCGCGCAAGCGCTTGGATTCTTCCAGCAAGTACTTTTGGTAATCGTCCAGGTCGCCATCAAACGGCTCGACCTTGCCCCGGCCCACCATCCAGAATTCGTCACACACCGCACGCAGCAAGGCACGGTCGTGGCTGACCAACATGACCGTGCCTTCGAACTCGTTGAGCGCCATGGACAGCGCTTCGCGGGTGGCCAGGTCTAGGTGGTTGGTAGGTTCGTCCAGCAGCAGCAGGTTGGGGCGCTGCCAAACGATCATGGCCAGCACCAGGCGGGCTTTTTCGCCGCCACTCATGGTGCCCACGGCCTGTTTGACCATGTCGCCTGTGAAATTGAAGGTGCCCAGGTAGTTGCGCAGGTCTTGTTCACGGCTGGGTTCGCCACTGCCCGGACCCAGTTCTCTGGCCAGGCGAGTCATGTGCTCCAGAGGGTTGTCTTGCGGCTGCAAAACGTCCAATTCTTGCTGGGCAAAGTAACCGATGTTCAGGCCTTTGCCTTCGGTGAGCGTGCCCGTCAGCAGCGGCATGGTGCGGGCAATGGTCTTGACCAGGGTCGATTTGCCTTGGCCGTTGGCACCCAAAATACCGATGCGTTGCCCGGCCAGCACCGATTTGCTCACACCTTGCAAAATGGATTTGGGCGTGTCGTCCACCACATAGCCAAAGCTGGCCTCACTGATGGCCAGCATCGGGTTGGGCAGGTTGTTGGGCTCCTTGAAACCAAAGGTGAACTCGGCATCGGCCAGCAGCGGGGCCACTTTTTCCATGCGCTCCAAGGCTTTGACCCGGCTTTGCGCTTGCTTGGCCTTGCTGGCCTGGGCTTTGAAGCGGGTGATGAACTTTTGCAGGTGGGCGATTTTGTCTTGTTGTTTGGCAAAAGAAGCCTGTTGCAGCTCCATTTGCTGGGCGCGCAAAATTTCAAATGCGCTGTAATTGCCGCCGTAGCGGGTCAGTTTGGCATGGTCGATGTGCAGCGTGACGTCGGTGACTGCGTCCAGAAATTCTCGGTCGTGGCTGATCACGATCATGGTGCCCGCATAGCGCTGCAGCCAGGCTTCCAGCCAAACCAGTGCGTCCAAGTCCAAGTGGTTGGTGGGTTCGTCCAAGATCAGGATGTCGGACGGGCACATCAGCGCTCGGGCCAACTGCAAACGCATGCGCCAGCCGCCTGAAAAGCTGTTGACCGGGTTGTTCAGTTCGTCCACCCGAAAGCCCAGGCCCAAAATCAAGGCCTCGGCGCGGGGCAGGGCATCGTGGTCGCCCGCGTCGGCCAGGTCGGTGTAAACGTGCGCCATCTCCATGCCGTCACCACTGGCCTCGGCGGCCACCAAGCGTTGGCGCAAGTCGGCCAGAAGGGTGTCGCCTTCCAGCACAAAGTCCGACGCGGCTTGGTCGGTTTCGGGCATGTTCTGGGCGACTTGGCCCATGCGCCACTGGCGCGGCATCTCAAAGTCGCCCCCATCTTCGGTCAGGGTACCGTTGAACAGGGCAAACAAGGTGGATTTGCCTGCGCCGTTGCGCCCGACCAGACCGACCTTTTCTCCGGGGTTGAGGGTGACGGAGGCTTTGTCCAGCAGCACCTTGGTGCCTCGGCGGAGGGTGACGTTTTTGAGGTTGATCATGAAAAAGCAATGACCGGACAAGCTCCGGTAAAAGGGGCCACCAGCTTCAGGGCGGGTGTCAAAGGGGGCACAACCCGCCATTTTCACCGATGTGCGTGTCGGTGCGATGGCGTGTTGGAAGTTTTGCCTATTTCCTGATTCCAGCGTCAGGTCCTGGACAGGGTGAGCAGGGCTTCACGGGTGACCAGTACAAGCTGATCGTCACCCGCACTGGTGTCCAGCCAAGCCACTTCCAGTTCAGGAAAAGCGGCGATGAAGTGTTCCACCTCGTGGCCGATCTCCAGCACCAACACCGCGTGCT
This sequence comes from Limnohabitans sp. Rim8, assembly GCF_945869175.1. Lineage (GTDB taxonomy): Bacteria > Pseudomonadota > Gammaproteobacteria > Burkholderiales > Burkholderiaceae_C > Limnohabitans_A. The sequence continues at coordinate 2,744 of NZ_CAMBNZ010000106.1, forward strand.
CGTTCATCCGCGCTGGAGCATCCTTGAACAGTTGCCGCACAAAGTCCATGCCGTCTGTGCCGCCTGCCAGCGCCAGTTCGGGCTCGGCCCGAAATTCGGCCGGCAGGGCGTCCATGCTGGCTTGGCACACGTAGGGCGGGTTGCACAAGATCAAATCGAAAGGGCCGTGTTCGGGAGGGTTCAAGCCGCTCAAGCCATCGCTGTGCACCAGCGTCACGCGCTCTTGCAAGCCGTGCCGCTCGACGTTGATGGTGGCCACGGCCAGCGCATCATGGGAGATATCGGCCCCGGTCAACTGTACTTCGGGCCAGGCCAGCGCTGCCAGCACGGCCAAGCTGCCGTTGCCGGTGCACAGGTCCAGCACCTTTCGGGTTTGGTCCGACAGCCAAGCGTCGATGGTGCCGTCTGACAGCACTTCGGCGATCAGACTGCGCGGCACGATGGCGCGTTCGTCGATGTAAAACGACACGCCCTGTAACCAGGCTTCTCGCGTGAGGTAAGCGGCGGGTTTGCGGGCGGTGATGCGTTCTTCGATCAAGGCGGTGCAATCGGCTTGCTGCGCGGGCGACACGGCTTGTTCTGCCACTTCGTCCAAGTCGGTATCGAGCGGCAGACCCAGACGCCAAAGTACCAGCCAGACGGCTTCGTCAAATGCGTTGAGCGTGCCCTGGCCGAAGGAGACTTCGGCTTGCTTCAGGCGTTCGGCCGAGTACGCGATCAGTGTGGAAAGCGGCACCTCACTCATGCGGACAAGTCCAGGTTCAGATGTTCCAAGGTGCGGCGGTAGATGGCCTTGAGCGGCGCGATGTCGGCCAGCGCCACATGCTCGTTGACCTTGTGGATGGTCGCGTTGGGGGGGCCGAACTCGATCACTTGCGGGCAGATCTGCGCGATGAAGCGGCCGTCGCTGGTGCCGCCTGTGGTGGACAGCTCCGTCTTCAGACCGGTTTCGTCGGTGATGGCTTGCTGGATGGCGGCCACCAGAGTACCGGGCGTGGTGAGGAAAGGGCGGCCACCGAGGGTCCATGTCAAAGCGTACTTCAGACCGTGCTGGTCCAGCACAGCTTGCAGGCGCTGCTGCAGGCTTTCTGGGGTGGATTCGGTGCAAAAGCGGAAGTTGAAGTCCACCACGCAGTCCCCGGGGATCACGTTGCCCGCGCCCGTGCCCGCATGGATGTTGCTGACCTGCCAGCTGGTGGGCTGGAAAAAGGCATTGCCTTCGTCCCAGCGGATCGCGACCAAATCGGCCAGCGCGGGGGCCAGGCGGTGGATCGGGTTGTCGGCCAAGTGGGGGTAAGCGATGTGCCCTTGCACACCTTTCACGGTGAGCTTGCCGCTCAGGGTGCCGCGTCGGCCGTTTTTGATCATGTCGCCGGTTTGCTGCACGGATGTGGGTTCACCCACGATACAAAACTGCGGCGCATCGCCCCGGGCTTGGAGCTTTTCGCAGACGACCACGGTGCCGTCGAGCGCGGGGCCTTCTTCGTCGCTGGTCAGCAAAAAAGCGATGCCCAATGCCGGGTTGGGGTGGGTCGCCAGAAACTCTTGCACGGCGACCACCATGGCCGCCAGAGAGGTTTTCATGTCGCTGGCACCTCGGCCAAACAACTTGCCGTCTTGGTGGGTGGGGGTGAAGGGGTCACTGTCCCATTGGGTCAACGGCCCGGTGGGCACCACGTCGGTGTGGCCGGCAAAGGCCAGCGTCTGGCCAGAAGTGCCAGCGCGTTTGGCCCAAAGGTTGCGCACGCGAAAGGTCTCAGGGCCTGAGTCCATGAACTCGCAGACAAATCCCAGGGGTTTCAAAGCCTCGGCGATCAGGTCCAGGCAACCTGCATCCTCCGGGGTGACAGAGGGGCGCGAGATCAGCTGCTCGGCCAAGCGCAGGGTGTCGTGGCAGGTGGTGGCATTCATGGCGTTCACGGTTCAGGCTTTTTGGGGGTGGGCTCGCACGAAGCGGGCGATGCGCTCGGCCGCTTCCAGGCACTCGGCGGTTTCGGCCACCAGGGCCATGCGGATGCGGCCGTGACCTGGGTTGCTGCCGTTGAAATCACGCGCCAAGTAGCTGCCGGGCAGCACGGTGACGTGTTCAGTTTGGTAAAGCGCTTGGGCAAAAGCGGCGTCATCTCCGCCCCACCCTGCCGGCACACCGGCCCACAGGTAAAAGCTGGCGTCTGGAAGCTTCACGTCGAGCACTTCGGCCAGCACAGGCGTGACCTGGGCAAATTTGGTGCGGTACTGGTTGCGGTTGTCCACCACATGGGTCTCATCGCCCCAAGCGGCCACGCTGGCGGCTTGCACCACCGGGCTCATGGCGCTGCCATGGTAGGTGCGGTACAGCAAAAATTGTTGGATGATGGCCGCATCGCCCGCCACAAAACCGCTGCGCAGGCCCGGCACATTGCTGCGCTTGCTCAAGCTGGTGAAGGCTATCAGGCGTTTGAAGTCGGTGCGGCCTAGCTGGTGGGCGGCTTCCAGGCCTCCCAAAGGCGCCTCTTCGCGGAAATAAATTTCGCTGTAGCACTCGTCGGATGCGATCACGAAACCGTGCTGGTCCGACAGGGCAAACAGCTTTTGCCATTCCGACAGCGGCATGACCGCGCCCGTGGGGTTGCCGGGCGAGCAAACGAACAAAAGCTGCGTTCGGGCCCAGACTTCGGCGGGCACGCTGTCCCAGTCGTTGGCAAAGTTGCGCGCCGGGTCGCTGGGCACGTAATAAGGCTCAGCACCTGAGAGCAAGGCCGCGCCTTCGTAGATTTGGTAGAAGGGGTTGGGGCTGACCACGGTCGCACCGGCTCGGGTCGGGTCGACCACGGTTTGTGTCAGGGCGAACAGGGCCTCGCGCGATCCGTTCACCGGCAGGACCTGCGTGAACGGGTCCAAGCTCAGTTGGTAGCGGGTTTTCAGCCAAGCGGCGCAGGCTTTGCGCAGTCCAGGCTCGCCGGCCGTGGCCGGGTAGGCCGACAGGCCCGTGGCAACCGAGGCCTTGAGCGCTTCTTGAATGAAAACGGGCGTCGCGTGCTTGGGCTCGCCAATGCCTAAGCTGATGTGGCGAAGGGCGGGGTTGGGCGTGACGCTGGCAAACAGCTGCTTGAGCCGTTCAAAGGGATAGGGCTGCAGCTTGGCAAGTAGGGGATTCATGCGGCAATTATCCGGGATGCCCGGGCTGAATTCATGCCGGAGGGTTTTGCGGCCCTGAGGACGGGGAACGGGTCTTTGGGCCATCTCTGTCAGTTAACATTGACCTTTTGTATGGTGTTGGCCTTTGGGGCTGGCCCAATTCGCTGATCTCCAACCGATCTGACACCGATTCGACACCGCCGTGCGCCTCAATTCCATCAAGCTTTCCGGCTTCAAGTCCTTTGCTGAACCCACCAATTTCTTGCTGCCTGGGCAGTTGGTGGGCGTGGTGGGGCCCAATGGTTGTGGCAAATCCAACATCATGGATGCGGTGCGTTGGGTGTTGGGTGAGTCCAAAGCGTCTGAATTGCGTGGCGAATCCATGCAGGACGTCATTTTCAATGGCACCACCACCCGCAAGCCCGCCAGTCGCGCCAGCGTCGAGCTGGTGTTTGACAACGCCGATCACCGGGCGGGCGGGCAGTGGGGCCAGTTTGCCGAAATCGCCGTCAAGCGTGTGCTCACCCGCGACGGCAACAGCAGCTATTACATCAACAACCAGCCAGTGCGCCGCCGCGACGTGCAGGACGTGTTTTTGGGCACCGGCCTGGGGCCCCGCGCCTACGCCATCATCGGGCAGGGCACCATCAGCCGCATCATCGAGTCACGCCCTGAAGAACTGCGCTTGTTTCTGGAAGAAGCCGCAGGCGTGTCCAAGTACAAGGAACGCCGCCGCGAAACCGAAAACCGCCTGTCCGACACCCGTGAGAACCTGACCCGGGTCGACGACATCCTGCGCGAGCTGAACGCCAACCTCGACAAGCTTGAAAAGCAGGCCGAAGTGGCCCAGCGCTACAACACTTTGCAAGCCGACAGCACCCTGAAGCAGCACCAGCTGTGGTTTTTGAAGCGCCGCGATGCCGAGACCGACCAAGTCCGCATGAAGTCCGACGTGGACCTGGCGGTCAATGCGCTGGAGGCACGCATGGCCGATTTGCGCCACGTGGAGGCCGATCTGGAAACCATCCGCCAAGCGCACTACGCTGCTGGGGATCAGGTCAACCAAGCGCAAGGCGCTTTGTACGAAGTCAGCGCCGAGGTGGGCCGTCTGGAGGCCGAAATCCGCTTTGTGTTGGAAGGCCGCCAACGCGCCGAGCAGCGCTTGCAGCAGTTGATCGAGCAAACCGCGCAGTGGGGCATCCGCCGCGAGGACGCGCAAACCGAGTTGGAAACCTTGTCCGAACAAGCGGCGATGGCCGAAGACCAGAGCATGACCTTGGCTGCCCAAGTGGAAGACCAGGCCATGGCGTTGCCTGACTTGGAAGAGGCCTTGCGCAAAGCCCAAAACGACGCCTCGGCCCAACGCGCCAGCGTGGTGCAAGTGCAGCAACAAATTGGTGTGCTGGCCGCAGACCAGCGCAACGTCGAAGAGCAATCGCGCCAGCTTGAAAGCCGCCGCGAGCGCCTGCTGAACGACCGCAACGCTTTGGCCGCGCCCGACCAAGTTCGCCTGAACCAATTGCAAGTGCAATTGGCCGAGGCCGAGGCCTTGTCGGCGCAGGCCCAAGCCCGTCTGCAAACCTTGCAAAGCCAAGTGCCCGCGCTGGACGAAGAGCGCCGCACCAGCCAAAACGCTGTGAACCAAGAGTCGTCCATACTTTCTGACCTGAGTGCCCGCGTCGAGGCGCTCAAGGCCTTGCAAGAAAAAGTGCGCACCGACGGCAAGCTCCAACCCTGGCTGGCCAAGCATGGCATGGCGGAGCTCGAAGGCCTGTGGCGCCGCATCCACACCGAGCCGGGTTGGGAAAACGCTCTCGAATCGGCACTGCGCGAGCGCCTGTCGGCTCTGGAAGTTTCGCGGCTGGACTTGGTGCGTGCTTTTGCCCATGACGCTCCACCCGCCAAGCTGGGCTTTTTTAACCTGCCGCTGGCCACCCAAGCCGCGCCGCGCAGTGGGCTGCCCACAGGCTGCAAGCCCCTGGCCGCGCTGCTGCGCGTGCACGATGCCGGTTTGTCGGCGCTGTTGGCCGACTGGCTGCAAGGCTGCTACACGGCGCCCACCATCGAAGACGCGCTGGCTTGGCGCAGCCAGTTGCAAGCGGGTGAGACCTTGTTCGTGCAGGCCGGTCATGCGGTCCAACTCAACAGCGTGGTGTTTTACGCCCAAGATTCCGAGCAAGCCGGTTTGCTGGCCCGCGCCCAGGAGATCGAGAACCTGGAAAAGCAGCTGCGTGCCCAGACCCTGATGGCTCAAGAAAGTCGCAGCGCCCTGGTGCGGGCCGAAGCGGCCTACGCCGAAGCGTCCCAGCGTTTGAATTCGGTGCGCACTGAAGCCAGCGAAAGCCAGTCGCGCAACCACGGGCTTCAGGTCGAAACCCTGCGCCTGTCACAACTGGTGGCCCAGACCCTCGCCCGCAGCGAGCAAATCAGCAACGATTTGGCCGAAGCAGAGGCTCTGCTGGACGAATTGCAAGAGCGACGCGTGACCGCCGAAGCCCGCTTTGAAGAGCTCGACATGCAACTGGCCGACACCCAAGAGCGCCACGCCCTGCTGGACGAGCGCGTGATCGTGGCCGAGCGCAAACTGGCCGAATGCCGTGAACAGCAACGCAGTCTGGAGCGCCGCGCCCAAGAAGCCCAGTTCGCGCAGCGCAGCTTGGACGCCCGCCGCGCTGAGTTGAACCGCACGATTGAAACCGCGCAGCAGCAGGTAGCCAGCACAGAGGCCGAAACCCAACGTGCCCACGATGAGTTGATCCGCCTGACCGATGCCGCAGCCCAAGCGGGTTTGCAAAATGTGCTGGCCCTCAAAATGGAGCGTGAGCAAGCCTTGGGCGCTAGCCGCAGCGCCTACGATGACCTGACGGCCAAATTGCGGGCCAGCGACGAGCGCCGCGTGAGCTTCGAGCGCGAACTGGACCCTTTGCGCCAACGCATCACCGATTTGCAACTCAAGGAGCAAGCCGCACGGCTGGGCCTGGAGCAATACAGCCAGCTTTTGGC
>NZ_CAMBNZ010000107.1 GCF_945869175.1 Limnohabitans sp. Rim8
GGCAGGCCCTGACCACACTCGGTGATTTGTTGAACACCATGCAGCGAGAAGGCATGAAAAGCCCCAGCGTCATCGTGGTCGGTGATGTGGTGCAAGGCGCGCGGGCATGGCCACAGGCCACGCCGGTCACGTTGTCTCTTCGATCGGCCTGACCCGCCCTTTACACTCCTGACCCATGAGTACATGGGATGTGGTGATCGTGGGGGCCGGGGCTGCCGGTTTGTTTTGCGCTGGCTTGGCAGGCCAGCGCGGCCTCAAAGTGCTGTTGATCGACCACAGCGACAAAATCGCCGAAAAAATCCGCATCTCGGGTGGTGGGCGCTGCAACTTCACCAACCGGTTGCTGGATGCATCGGCTCCACAAAAACACTTCATCAGCCAAAACCCCCACTTTTGCCGTTCGGCCTTGTCGCGTTACACGCCGCAAGATTTCATCGACCTGGTGCAAAAACACGGCATCGCCTTCCATGAAAAGCACAAGGGTCAGCTGTTTTGTGACCATTCGGCCGAAGACATTATCCGCATGCTGTTGGCCGAATGCACGGCCGGGGGCGTGCAGATCCGCTCCGGCTGCAGCGTGAAATCCATGCAAGCGCCCACCGAAGAGAACACACGCTACTTGCTTGAAACCAGCCAAGGCAGCCTGCAAACCACCGCCCTGGTGGTGGCCACAGGGGGCTTGTCCATCCCCAAAATCGGGGCCAGCGACTGGGGCTACCGCATCGCCAGCCAATTTGGTCTGCGCTTGGTGGCGCAACGACCTGGCCTGGTGCCTCTGACCTTTGACGGCGATGCCTGGGCACCTTATGCCCAGCTGGCCGGCTTGGCCCTGCCCGTCAGCATCGAAACGGGCGAGAAAAAAGCCCGCATGCACTTTGACGAGGACTTGCTGTTCACCCACCGGGGCTTGTCTGGTCCTGGGGTCTTGCAAATTTCCAGTTACTGGCAAGAAGGCACACCGATCCAACTGAATCTGGCCCCCGAAGTCAACTTGTCCGAGCGTTTGCAAGACGCCAAGCTGAGATCCAAAAAACTGCTGGGCAACGAATTGGCCACCTTGGTGCCTGGCCGCTTGGCCGAAGCCTGGGTCAGCCAAGACCCCGCCTTGCAACGCACCTCGGCCGAAGTGCCCGACAAAGCCTTGAACAAACTGGCTGATGCGCTGTCGAAATGGCGCCTGACCCCCACAGGCAGCGAGGGGTACAAAAAAGCAGAAGTCACACTGGGCGGGGTGGACACGCGCGATGTTTCCTCGCAAACCATGGAGTCCAAGCAGCCCGGCCTGTACTTCATTGGCGAGGTGATCGACGTGACGGGTTGGTTGGGCGGCTACAACTTCCAATGGGCCTGGGCCAGCGCCCACGCCTGTGCCGAAGCATTGGCGGCAAGTTTGTCACCCCATTCACAGCAAAGCGCAGCATGAAATTATGGCTTTTATGGCTATAATCTCAGGCTTTGCTGGCAAACCCCCGTCTGCCAAATACTAGTTCGTGACGGGGATCCGCCGTAACTGGCTTTCAAGGGCCCGATCTCCCTTGCTTGCGCAGCCGGCACATTTTTGGAAACTTTGATTCAATGACCACCATCCGTGTGAAAGAAAACGAGCCGTTTGACGTTGCCCTGCGTCGCTTCAAGCGCACCATCGAAAAACTCGGTCTGCTGACAGACTTGCGTGCACGCGAGTTCTATGAAAAGCCCACCACCGAGCGCAAGCGCAAGAAGTCTGCTGCCGTCAAGCGCCACTACAAGCGTGTGCGCAGCATGCAGTTGCCCAAGAAGATGTATTGATCTTCCGTTTTGTATGACCTGCCAAGGTCTGCAAACAAGCCCGCTGGAGGACGCTCAGGCGGGCTTTGTTGTTTCTGATCCCGTTTCCTAGTTGAAAACCTATCCCAGGAGCCTCTCATGAGCTTGAAAGAACAAATCACCGAAGACATGAAAACCGCCATGCGCGCCAAAGACGCCGAGCGACTGGGCACGATCCGTTTGCTGCTGTCGGCCATGAAGCAAAAAGAAGTGGACGAGCGCATCGAGCTGGACGATGTGGCGGTGGTGGCCATCGTGGACAAGCTCATCAAGCAACGCAAAGACTCGATCGCGGCTTTTGAACAAGCCGCGCGCCAGGACCTGGCCGACAAGGAAAAGGCTGAAATGGCTGTTTTGGTGGCTTACCTGCCAGCGCGCATGTCGGCCGAAGAAGTCACAGCAGCCGTACAAGCCATCGTGGCCGAATTGGGCGCCAAGGGGCCTGGCGACATGGGCAAAGTGATGGGCGCTGTCAAATCCCAACTGGCTGGCAAAGCCGATATGGGTCAGGTGTCGGCTGCGGTCAAGGCTGCGCTGGCGGGCTGATGCCCTGAAACAGCTAGGTCTGAAAAATCAGCGCCGCCCCAACGACTGCCAACAACGCCCCAGCCCAAGCTCCCCAAGCCGGGTGACGGCGGTAGACCACCCAAAGCAGCGGTAACAACAAAATCGGGGTCAAGGAGGAAAAAATCCCCACCAAATTGGCCTGACCGGTTTTCAGCGCTTGGGACACCAGGGTCATGCCCAGGGCCATCGCCACCACTGCGCTGGCCGCCGTGTTGAACAAGATGCGAGGGTTCAGGGGGCTTTGCAGCCGTGCGACTTTGGCACCCACCCAAAGCAAGGCCAAGTGGGCCAAAAAACTGGCCGATGTGCGCACGGCAGAAGCAGCCACTGCGTCCACACCCGCCACCATCAAAGGCTTGATCATCAAGGTGGCGGTTGAATGACAGACGGCTGCCAGAAGCCCCAGCAAAACACCCTTCCACAAAGACCCTTGGGTGTTTTCCCAAGCATGGGTTTCGCTGTCGCGCCGGCCCCACACAATCGCCACCATCACACCCGACACCAGCAAACTGCCACCGACCAACGTCCAGCCCCAGAGGGTTTCGCCCAAAAACAGCCAAGCCAACAAGGTGGAAAAAAGAGCGTGTGTGGCAAAAAGCACCCCGCTGCGGCGCGGCCCCAGACGGTTCATGCACGCAAACAGGGCTGTGTCGCCGATAAAAATACCGATCAGGCCGGACAGCGCCAGCAAGGCGATGCTGCCGCCGTCCAGGCTGCGCCATTGACCCGTCCAAAGCGCCAGCGCCCACAGCAAGGTGAGTGCAAAAAACAAGCGCCAACGGGTAAAAGCAAACGCGCCCATTCGGCTGGAAGCTGCGGCAGAGAACAAGCTGCCCACCGCCCAAGACAAAGCGGCCAGTGCCGCCAAGAGTTCAGCCTGCACCGCGCCGCTGGCCTTAACTGCCGGCCAACTTCATGCGGTTGACGAGGATGGAGCCGGTTGATTTGGCGCCCATGTTGTAGGTGTCAGAGCCCACCGCCTCAATGCCCTTGAGCATGTGCTTGAGGTTACCCGCGATGGTGATTTCATGGACCGGATACGCGATCTGGCCGTTTTCGACCCAAAAACCACTGGCCCCGCGCGAATAATCGCCCGTGACGTAGTTCACGCCCTGCCCCATCATCTCAGTGACAAACAGGCCCGTGCCCAGCTTTTTCAGCATCGCGTCCAGGTCGTCCCCGGGCTGTGTCTGGCGAGAAGTCAAGGCCAGGTTGTGCGAGCCCCCTGCATTGCCCGTGGTTTTCATGCCCAGCTTGCGGGCCGAGTAGCTGCTCAAAAAATAGCCTTCAACACGACCACCTTTGACCACCTGGCGTCGCACCGAGCGCACGCCTTCGTCGTCAAAAGGCGAGCTGCCCTTGCCGCGCAAGACAAAGGGGTCTTCTTCAATGTCGATGTGCTTGGGGAACACCTTCTTACCCAGCGAGTCCAGCAAGAAACTGCTCTTTCGGTAAAGCGCCCCCCCACTCACGGCTTGCACAAAACCACCCAACAAACCAGCAGCCACGGGCGATTCGAACAGCACAGGGCATTCGGTGGTGGCGATTTTCCTTGCCCCCAAACGCGACAAGGCTCGCTCGGCTGCGTAACGGCCCACGGCCTCTACCGAGGCCAACTCTTGGGCCGAACGCATGGAGGTGTACCAGGCATCGCGCTGCATTTCGGCGTTGCGGCCAGGCAGCTTGGCAATCGGCGCCACCGACACGCTGTGCCGCGAACTGGCATAACCACCTCGAAAGCCGTGCGTGTGGGCACTGAAAAAATGGCTTTGCTGGGCCGACACGGCGGCGCCATCGCTGTTGGTGATGCGGCGGCTGGTTTTCAGGGCGGCGGCTTCGCACTGCAAGGCGATGCGGGCGGCCTCTTCGCTGTTGATCAACCAGGGATGGAACAAGTCCAGATCACGCTGATGGGTTTCGATGTCGGCTTCGTCGGGCAAACCAGCTGTGGGGTCTTCGGCCGTGAAGCGGGCAATGTCGAAAGCGGCTTGAACGGTTCGCTCAATCGCCGCTTTGGAAAAATCCGATGTGCTGGCGTTGCCACGTCGGTGGCCCACATAGACCGTCACGCCCAAGGATTTGTCGCGGTTGCGCTCCACGTTTTCCAGCTCACCCTTGCGCACGCTGACCGACAAGCCGCAGCCTTCTGAGGCTTCGGCACCCGCGTTGGTGGCGCCGAGTTTTTTGGCGTGGTGCAAGGCCGTGTCCACCAGCTCTTCAAAATGGTCACGCGAGTAGCTGAAGCCGTCATGGGCTTGTGACGAAGTGGCTTTGTCGGAGGCGGTTTTTTTCACAGAATGTTTCTCAAAGCAGATGGCGAACGCTCAGCGCGCAGTGGCCGCTATGATACTTGCCACCTAGCCTGCGCGCTGCATCAGAGAATGAGTTCCCCCAGTCATGTCCCGTAAACCCAAAAAAGGCTATTTTGTCCGTGGTCAATTTGTTGCCGAAGGCAGCGAACTCGACTTGGAGTACAAGCGCGAACTCAAAGGCGGCTTGGATGGACCGAGCCGCACCGAACTCAAGCGCGAAAGCACAGAACTGCAGGAATTGGGCACGGACCTGCTGACCTTGCGCAAAGACCTGATGGATAGCCTGACGCTGCCTGACAAATTGGTCGATGGCCTGGCCGAGGCCAAGCGCATCACCAACTTTGAAGGCAAGCGCCGCCAGATGCAGTTCATTGGCAAGCAGATGCGCCTGCTCAGCCCCGAAACCCTGCAGGCGGTGCGTGAAGCGCTCGACATTCAGCGCTTGGGCAGTGCCAAAGACACGCAAGCCCTGCATTTGGCAGAGGCTTGGCGCGACCGCCTGATGGCGGACGATGCGGCGGTTGTCGAGTGGATCGCGCACCAGCCACAAACGGACATCCAGCAACTGCGCGCCTTGGTGCGCCAAGCCCGGAAAGACGCTGTGCCGGTGAGCAATGCCACTGTCTCACAAGGCCTGGCCCCCCGGCAAAGCCGGGCTTACCGGGAGCTGTTCAAGTTTGTCCGCAGTGTGCTCACGGGCGGCGAAAGCGACCACACAGCGCAAGAGGAAGCTGAAGATGAGTGAATTGCTTTTTGATTCGGTCAAGATCGGCATCGTGTCCATCAGCGACCGCGCCAGTTCGGGGGTTTATGAAGACAAAGGTCTGCCCGCCTTGCAAGGCTGGTTGACCCAAGCGCTGCACAACCCGATCACCTTCGAGCCGCGCCTGATTCCTGATGAAAAAGAGCGCATCAGCGCCACCCTGATCGAATTGGTCGACGCCGGTTGCGCCCTGGTGCTCACCACTGGGGGCACGGGCCCGGCTTTGCGCGATGTCACCCCCGAGGCCACATTGGCCGTAGCGGACAAGGAAATGCCTGGTTTTGGCGAACAAATGCGCCAGATCAGCCTGAAATTTGTGCCCACGGCCATTCTTTCCCGGCAGGTGGCCGTCATCCGCGGCCAAAGTCTGATCATCAATCTGCCCGGCCAGCCCAAGTCAATTGCCGAGACGCTGGAAGGCCTGAAAGACGCCGATGGCCAAACTGTGGTGCACGGCATTTTTGCTGCGGTGCCTTATTGCGTCGATTTGATCGGCGGCCCGTACATGGAAACACGCGAAGCCATCTGCAAGGCCTTTCGCCCCAAAACTGCCATTCGACCTGCGCTCTGAAAAACCTGCCCTTCCTTCGGTATAATCCATCCTTTTCGGCAAGAGCGACAGCAGCACCTCCGGCTAGACCACCGCCATCCAAGCGATGCCCCCATGTGGGCCGGTCACCGTTCCGCAAGGACTGCACTCCAAATGTTCGCCCTCCATCTTGTCCTTGCAGTATCAACACCCATATTAGGTTTTGACCTGTGTCCTTAACCCACGCCTGCGCCGGGATGTATTTGGCGCTGACTGTGTCCGTTTCCTTGTCTGTTTTGATGTTCTGAGGTGTTCATGCCTGCTCAAAAGTCGAAGAAGCCTGCCCAGGCCCCTGCCAAATCCAAACCCGTTGCCAAGACACCTGTCGCCAAAAAAGCCCCCGCGCCCGTCGCCAAGCCCAAAGCCACAAGCCCTGCGACTGCCAAAGCCCCAGCCAAAAAGCCCGCCCCCGTGGTGAGCAAGGCCAAGGCGCCTGCCAAAGTCGCTGCCCAACCCGCAGCGAAAACGGCAGCAAAACCGGCAGCCAAGGCGGCACCCAGCCAAGTCAAAGCAACGGCAACCCCGGCCTCTACCGCCAAGCCTGTGAAGAAAGCCGCATCTGTGCCCGCCAAGAAATCTGAAGTGATCGACAAGAAACCTGCCAAAGCAGCCAAGCCATCCGCACCCGCTGAAGACAAAAAGCCAGCTGCCAAAAAAGTGGTGGTCGGTGCCAAACGTGGCCCCAAGAAAAAAGGGAGCATCGCCGAGCCCAGCTTGGAAGACGAACTCGAAATTGAAGCCGACCTGGAAGGCGAGCCCGTTGTAGAAACCGGGTCAGATTCCGCTGAGAAGGTCAAGCCTCTGCGCATGAAGATCAGCAAGGCGAAAGAGCGCGCCTTGATGAAGGAATTTGGTTTGGACGAAACCGTCCTCACCGAAGCCGAAATGAAGCAACGCCGCGACCGCTTGAAGGCGCTGATCAAGCTGGGCAAAACCCGTGGCTACCTCACCAACGGCGAGATCAGCGACCACTTGCCCGACAAACTGGTCGATGCCGAAACCCTGGAAGTGGTGATTGCCACCTTGAACGACTTGGGTGTGGCGGTGTACGAGCAAACGCCCGACGCCGAGAGCCTGATCATCACCGATAACGCGCCCACCGGCTCCACAGAAGAGGAAGCCGAAGAAGCCGCGGAGGCCGCCCTGTCCACCGTAGACAGTGAGTTCGGCCGCACCACCGACCCTGTGCGCATGTACATGCGTGAAATGGGCACCGTGGAGTTGCTGACCCGCGAAGGTGAAATCGAGATCGCCAAGCGCATCGAAGGCGGCTTGATGGACATGATGGCCGCGATCAGCGCATCGCCTGCCACCATCGCCGAAATTTTGCGCCTGGCCAATGAAATTCGTGAAGGCAAGATCGTGATCTCCACTGTGGTGGACGGTTTTGCCAACCTGAACGAAGCCGATGACTATGTGGCCGAAGAAGACTTCGACGAGTTCGACGAAGCCGACGACGACGATGGCAAAGGTGGCTCCAAAGCCCTGACGAAAAAACTCGAAGAGCTGAAAAACCAGGCCCTGGAGCGCTTTGACCGCATCACCGAGTACTTTGAAAAAGTGCACAAGGTGTACGACAAGGAAGGCTGGGGCACGCCCGCCTACATCAAGGTGCAATCGGCGCTGTCTGAAGAGCTGATGACCATCCGCTTCACCGCCAAGACGATTGAAAAACTGTGCGACATGGTGCGCGGACAAGTCGACGATGTGCGCAAAAAAGAACGCGAATTGCGCCGCATCATTGTGGACAAGTGCGGCTACCCGCAAGACAACTTCATTGCGGACTTCAGCGGCCGTGACAAAAACGGCAAACGCATCGAGTCGCAACTGCTCAACCTCAAGTGGATCGAAAAGCAAGCGGCCGCTGGCAAGAGCTGGAGCGCCGTCATGGGCCGCAACATCCCGCCCGTGCAGGACCTGCAGCAAAAGCTGATGGACCTTCAATCGCAAGTGGTGGTGCCACTCGATGAGCTTAAAGACATCAACAAGCGCATGAACGCCGGCGAGCGTTCTTCACGCGATGCCAAGAAAGAGATGATCGAAGCCAACTTGCGCTTGGTGATCTCGATCGCCAAGAAGTACACCAACCGCGGTCTGCAGTTCCTTGATCTGATTCAGGAAGGCAACATCGGTTTGATGAAGGCTGTGGACAAGTTCGAATACCGCCGTGGCTACAAGTTCTCGACCTATGCCACTTGGTGGATCCGCCAGGCCATCACCCGTTCGATTGCGGACCAGGCCCGCACGATCCGCATCCCGGTGCACATGATCGAAACGATCAACAAGATGAACCGCATCTCGCGTCAGCACTTGCAGGAATTCGGTTTCGAGCCCGATGCCTCCATCCTGGCCGAGAAAATGGAAATCCCGGAAGACAAGATCCGCAAGATCATGAAGATCGCCAAAGAGCCGATCTCCATGGAAACGCCTATCGGCGACGACGACGACAGCCACTTGGGTGACTTCATCGAAGACAGCACGCACACCGCGCCCATCGATGCGGCCTTGCAAGCGGGCCTGCGCGACGTGGTCAAAGACATCTTGGACAGCCTCACGCCTCGCGAAGCCAAAGTGCTGCGCATGCGTTTTGGCATCGAGATGTCCACCGACCACACGTTGGAAGAAGTGGGCAAGCAGTTCGACGTGACCCGCGAACGCATCCGCCAAATTGAAGCCAAGGCGCTGCGAAAACTCA
>NZ_CAMBNZ010000108.1 GCF_945869175.1 Limnohabitans sp. Rim8
ACCTGGCTGATTGCCTCCGGTTGCGCAGGTGCCGTAGGCGCTGGCTTTGTGGCCACCCCCTTCGTCAGCAGCTTCCAACCCTCCGAACGAGCCAAGGCGGCTGGCGCGGCAGTAGAAGTGGATATTTCCGCTTTGAACCCGGGCGAAAAACTCACGGTCGAATGGCGCGGCAAACCCGTTTGGATCATGAAGCGCTCGCCTGAGCAGCTTGAGTCTCTCAAGAAGATTGAGGGTCAATTGGCCGATCCGGCATCGGCCCGCATGGCTTACCCCACACCCGAATACGCCAAGAATGGCCACCGATCCATCAAGCCCGAGATCATGGTGGCTGTGGGAATCTGCACCCATTTGGGCTGCTCACCAGCTGACAAGTTCGCCGCAGGTCCTCAGCCTTCACTGCCTGATGACTGGAATGGCGGCTTTCTGTGTGCCTGCCACGGCTCTACATTCGACCTGGCCGGTCGCGTGTTTAAAAACAAGCCAGCACCTGACAACCTCGAAGTGCCCCCTCACATGTACCTGTCTGACACCAAGCTGATCATTGGTGAAGACAAGAAAGCTTGATGGAGAACTAAATGGCTCATTTCAAAGAAATCTCTCCGAACGCCCCCGCAGGTGAAAAACTCCTGAATTGGGTCGACAACCGGTTTCCGTTGTCCAAGCTTTACAAAGACCATTTGTCGGAGTACTACGCATCCAAAAACCTGAATTTCTGGTACGTGTTTGGTGCGCTGTCACTGTTGGTGCTGGTGATTCAAATCGTGACCGGTATTTTCTTGGTCATGCACTACAAACCCGACGCAGCGCTGGCGTTCGCCTCGGTCGAGTACATCATGCGCGATGTGCCTTGGGGTTGGCTGATCCGATACATGCACTCCACAGGCGCATCGGCTTTCTTCGTGGTGGTTTACCTGCACATGTTCCGTGGCTTGATTTATGGCAGCTACCGAAAGCCGCGTGAGTTGGTCTGGATTTTTGGTTGCGCCATTTTCTTGTGCCTGATGGCAGAAGCCTTCATGGGCTACTTGTTGCCATGGGGCCAGATGTCCTACTGGGGCGCCCAGGTGATCGTGAACTTGTTCTCGGCCATTCCCTTTATCGGTCCTGATCTGGCTTTGTTGATCCGCGGCGATTTCGTGGTCGGCGATGCCACCTTGAACCGCTTTTTCAGCTTCCACGTCATTGCCGTGCCTTTGGTGCTGCTGGGCTTGGTGGTGGCGCACATCATTGCATTGCACGAAGTGGGCTCCAATAACCCCGATGGCGTTGAAATCAAGGCGCCTGATGCGCCCAAAGACGCCCGAGGCAACCCACTGGACGGCATTCCCTTCCACCCTTACTACACCGTGCACGACATCATGTCGGTCAGCATTTTCCTGATGGTGTTCACTGCCATCGTGTTCTTTGCGCCTGAAATGGGTGGTTATTTCCTCGAATACAACAACTTCATCCCGGCCGATCCATTGACCACGCCTTTGCACATTGCCCCAGTTTGGTACTTCACACCTTACTACTCGATGTTGCGTGCGATCACCACCGAGATGATGTACGTGTTGATCGCTTGCGTGGTCATCGGTGCGGTGTTGGCTGTTGCCAAAGGCAAACTGCCCACAGTGCTCAAAGGCGCTGTGATCGGTGCGGCCGTGGCGCTTTCCGCCATGATGCTGGCCATCGATGCCAAGTTTTGGGGCGTGGTGGTGATGGGTGGTGCTGTGGTCATCATGTTCTTCTTGCCATGGCTGGACAACAGCCCGGTCAAGTCGATCCGCTACCGTCCTGATTGGCACAAATACATGTACGCCGTGTTCGTGATCAATTTCTTGATCCTGGGCTACCTCGGTGTTCAGCCACCTTCACCGATTGGTGAGCGTGTGTCCCAAGTCGGTTCACTGTTTTATTTTGGCTTCTTCTTGTTGATGCCTTGGTGGAGCAAGTTGGGTACGCCCAAGCCCGTTCCTGAACGCGTGACCTTCACGCCTCACTGAGATCACGGAGATTCAAGAACATGAAAAACATCAAGAAACTCGCTTTGGGCTTTGTGATGGCCCTGGGTCTGATGGCAGGTGCCCACGCTGCTGGTGGTGGCATCGCCTGGGATAAAGCACCTCACAAAACCAACGATTTGGCCGCCTTGCAAAACGGTGCCAAGCTGTTTGTCAACTACTGCCTGAACTGCCACTCTGCCGCTTTCATGCGTTTCAACCGCCTGAAAGACATTGGTTTGACAGAGCAGCAGATCAAGGACAACTTGCTGTTCCCCACAGACCGCGTGGGTGACAACATGAAAGTGGCCATGGACCCTGTCTTGGCCAAGGACTGGTTCGGCAAGAACCCGCCCGACTTGACCTTGATGGCGCGCTCGCGTTCTGGCCATGGTGGCTCGGGTGCAGACTACCTCTACACTTACTTGCGCACCTATTACCGAGACCCGACCAAGCCTACAGGTTGGAACAACTTGGCCATGCCCAACGTCGGTATGCCCAACCCGCTGTGGGAGTTGCAAGGCGAGCGCGAACCGGTTTTCACTGAAAAAGAAGAGCATGGCCAAACTGTCCAAATCTTCTCAGGCTGGAAGCAAGTCAAGCCGGGTACCATGACTCCCTTACAGTACGATCAAGCGATCGGTGATCTGGTGGGATACATGCAATGGATGGCCGAACCGGGTCAAAATGCACGGGTTCAAATCGGTGTCTGGGTTCTGATTTTCTTGACCTTTTTTACTTTCATTGCTTGGCGTTTGAATGCCGCGTACTGGAAAGACGTCAAGTAATTGATCTTTCATCCGGCCTCTGGGCTGGGTCTTGTGGAGTGGCAGGCCTTGGGGCCTTCCACTCTTTTTGATTTTTTGAGGAGCCTCCGCCATGATGGTGCTTTATTCCGGAACCACTTGCCCTTTTTCCCACCGCTGCCGCTTTGTGCTGTTTGAAAAGGGCATGGACTTTGAAATCCGTGACGTGGACCTCTACAACAAACCCGAAGACATCAATGTCATGAACCCCTACGGCCAAGTGCCTATTTTGGTGGAGCGTGACCTGATCTTGTACGAGTCGAACATCATCAATGAGTACATCGACGAGCGTTTCCCCCACCCTCACTTGATGCCCGGCGACCCCGTAGATCGCGCCCGCGTGCGCCTGTTCTTGCTCAACTTTGAAAAAGAGCTGTTTGCCCATGTGTTGACACTGGAAAACCGCACCCTCAAAGGCAATGACAAGGCCTTGGAGAAAGCGCGCTCGCACATCCGTGACCGTTTGACGCAGCTGGCCCCGGTGTTCTTGAAAAACAAGTTCATGCTGGGTGACAACTTCTCGATGCTGGATGTGGCCATTGCGCCGCTCATGTGGCGTCTGGATTACTACGGCATCGAGCTCAGTAAAAACGCGGCACCTTTGCTGAAATATGCCGAGCGCATCTTTTCGCGCCCTGCTTATATTGAAGCGTTGACCCCATCAGAGAAGGTCATGCGCAAGTAAGTTCTGCTGGAGCGACGATGATCAGTGCCACCGAATTGCCCTCCACACGCCCTTATTTGATCAGGGCTTTGTACGATTGGTGCTCCGAGAACGGTTTCACACCCTATGTGGCTGTGAAGGTGGACGCCAGCGTGCAAGTGCCCCGTGAGTACGTGCAAGGAGGAGAGATCGTGCTGAACGTCAGCATGGATGCCACCAGTTCCCTCAAGCTGGGCAATGACTTTATCGAGTTCAAAGCCCGATTTGGTGGCAAACCACGTGACATCATGGTGCCGATCCACCGTGTGATGGCCATTTATGCACGAGAGAACGGCCAAGGCATGGCGTTTCCAGTCAATGACGACGGTGCGCCTGCAGCCACGTTGTCTGCGGTGCATTTGTCTGAAACCGAGACCCCTTCAGACGATGAGCCGACACCGCCCAGCTCATCGCCTATGCGTCCTGCATTGAAACGCATCAAGTGAAAAAATTAACAACGCCGAGCTCAGAAATGGCCCCGTAGCGCGTTAAAATTCAGCCCGTGCCGCTTTAGCTCAGTTGGTAGAGCACCCGCCTTGTAAGCGGTAGGTCGTCAGTTCGAATCCGACAAGCGGCACCAAATTTAAAAGGCCCTGATTTTTCAATCAGGGCCTTTTTCTTGGGGTGGCATTCATCCCTGACGTTTTTGAACCTTGATGCGAATGGAGGTCACGGCCAGCCCTTTTTGAGTCAATTGGGCTTGAAGTGCAGGCAACAGTTGGCGGAGTTTGGCCGCCACAGAGTTGGAGCTCACCAGCAGGCACCAGCAGCCTTCATCAAGAGGGCCAGCTTGCACACTCGCGCGCAAGGGCGCTGGCAACAGGCCGCGAATGGCCTGCAGCCGATCGCTGGAAGCACGGATCAATTTGGACAAGTGTGCGAATGTCGGCGACTCTTGCGCTGCTTGTTGCAGGGGAATGGCTTGGTGATGTCTTGTCATGGTGAATAAGCTTGGACTTCATTATCCAGCACAGCGCAAGGGTGGAGGATAAGCCCAAAAACCACAGCGCCTAGAGGCTAAAATCATCCCATTTGGCGGGTGCCTGAGGGGTGCCTTTCGTGGACATGGGGGAAATCAATCCCGCAGGTCCTGCATCTTTTGAACCCTTAACTAGACAGGATAGACGGTCTGTTTCTCAGCCTTTAGGCGGAGGGAGGATCTCGTAGACATGGCCATCCCATTCCTTACTAAAATTTTCGGCAGCCGCAACGACCGACTGCTCAAGCAATACCGCAAAACGGTGGAGCGCATCAACGCACTCGAGGCAGGACTGGAGTCGCTCAGTGACGATGAACTGCGTGCAAAGACCCCGCACTTTCGCGAGCGTTTTGCCGCAGGTGAAACATTGGATGCGCTGTTACCCGAAGCCTTTGCGGTGGTCCGAGAGGGCTCCAAGCGTGTCATGAAGATGCGCCACTTCGACGTGCAGTTGGCAGGTGGCATTGCCTTGCACAACGGCAAAGTGGCTGAAATGCGCACGGGCGAAGGCAAAACGTTGACGTCGACGCTGCCGGCTTACCTGAATGCCTTGACCGGCAAGGGTGTGCACGTGGTCACCGTGAACGACTACCTGGCCAGCCGTGATGCGCGTTGGATGGGCAAGTTGTTCAACTTTCTGGGTTTGTCGGTCGGTATCAATCTGGCCCAGATGTCGCGCGAAGAAAAGCAGGCGGCTTACAACTCGGACATCACCTACGGCACCAACAACGAATACGGCTTTGACTACCTGCGCGACAACATGGTTTACGAAGCCCATGATCGCGTCCAGCGTCCCCTGATTTACGCCATCATCGACGAGGTGGACTCGATCCTGATCGACGAGGCACGCACGCCTTTGATCATCAGCGGCCAGGCCGAAGACCACACGGCCACTTACCTGTCGATGAAGCAGGTTGTGCCTTTGCTGACTCGCCAAGAAGGTGAAGCTGATCCTCGCACGGGGGAGGGGGTCATCACCCCCGGTGACTTCACGCTGGACGAAAAAGCCCACCAAATCTTCTTGACTGAACAGGGCCACGAAAAAGCCGAATCGGTCCTGGCCCAAATGGGCTTGATTCCTGAAGGCGCCAGCTTGTACGATCCGGCCAACATTACCTTGATGCACCACCTGAATGCCGCATTGCGAGCGCAGCACCTTTACCACCGCGACCAGCATTACGTGGTTCAAGAGGGTGAAATCGTCATCGTGGACGAATTTACCGGGCGATTGATGACCGGTCGCCGCTGGAGCGATGGCCTGCACCAGGCCGTCGAGGCCAAAGAAGGCGTGGCCATCCAAGCCGAAAACCAGACGCTGGCCTCCATCACCTTCCAGAATTTTTTCCGCCTGTACAACAAGATTGGTGGCATGACCGGAACGGCAGACACCGAAGCCTATGAGTTTCAGGAAATCTACGGCCTGGATACCGTGGTGATTCCGCCTCACCGCAAGAGCCAGCGCGAAGACCAGTTGGACCGTGTCTATAAAACCTCGCAAGAGCGCTACACCGCGGCGATTGCCGATATCCGCGAATGCCATGAACGTGGTCAGCCGGTGCTGGTGGGCACCACCTCGATTGAAAACTCGGAGTTGATCTCCCAGTTGCTGACGCAAGAAAAGCTGCCACACCAAGTGCTCAATGCCAAGCAACACGCGCGCGAGGCCGACATCGTGGCCCAAGCCGGAAGCCCCAGCATGATCACGATTGCCACCAACATGGCCGGTCGTGGCACCGACATCGTGCTCGGCGGCAACATCGAAAAAGAAATCCAGGCGGTGGAAGCCGACGAAGCGCTCGCGCAAGAAGCCCAGCAAGCCCGCGTGGCGCAATTGCGCGACGAATGGAAAGTGGTGCACGAAAAGGTCAAGGCTTTGGGTGGCTTGCGGATCATTGCCACCGAGCGACACGAGTCGCGCCGCATCGACAACCAGTTGCGAGGCCGTTCAGGCCGCCAAGGCGACCCTGGCTCCTCACGCTTTTATTTGAGCTTGGACGATCCGCTGATGCGCATTTTTGCAGGTGACCGCGTGCGCGCCATCATGGACCGGTTGAAGATGCCCGAAGGCGAGGCCATCGAAGCGGGCATTGTCACGCGCAGTATTGAAAGCGCCCAGCGCAAGGTGGAGTCGCGCAACTTCGACATCCGCAAGCAATTGCTCGAATACGACGATGTGTCCAACGACCAGCGCAAGGTGATCTACCAGCAGCGCAATGACATCCTGGATGCGAAGGACCTCAATGGTCAGATCGCCTCGCTGCGAGAAGGTTGCTTCAGTGATTTGGTGCGCCAATACGTGCCAGCCGAAACGGTGGAGGAACAATGGGACCTGGCCAGTTTGGAAAAGGCCTTGGCCGAAGAGTGGATGCTGACGCTGGATTTGCGCGGCAAGGTGCAAGCCTCCAACGCCATCACAGACGAAGACATTCTGGAGACGGTGGTGGGGGCAGCCCATGCCCATTTCCAAGCCAAGCTTGACAGTTTGGGGGCGGATAATTTCACCTCGTTTGAGCGCATGATTTTGTTGCAAAGCATCGACACACACTGGCGTGAACACCTCAGCTCCTTGGATTACCTGCGCCAAGGCATTCACTTGCGCGGCTACGCCCAAAAGCAACCCAAGCAAGAATACAAACGTGAGGCCTTTGAGCTGTTTGGGCAGTTGTTGGACGCTGTCAAAAACGAAGTCACCCGCACCCTGATGACGGTACGCATTGACTCGGGTGACCAGATCGAACAAGCGGCCCAGGCCATCGAAGAGCGTGCTGAGCAGATCAGCAACGTCACTTACAGCGCACCGGACGAGTCCGGTACGCCACAGACTGTGGCAGCCGATTTGGTGGGTTTGCAAGAAGCCTTTGGTCAAGTCGGTCGGAACGATCCCTGCCCTTGTGGCAGCGGCAAGAAATACAAGCACTGCCACGGACGCCTAAAATAGTCAATAAAATCAACGGTCTATTTGATTTACAGTAGCCAAAAAATGTTTTACAATTGTTAAGCAAAAGGCACTTTAATGGACTAAGTTAGGCAAATGTTAAGCACAGACTTTAAGGAAGAGTTAGAGGATGGCAAGGTCCTTATCTTCTGTCGCAATGGCATTTTCCAAGCCCGTTTTTACAAGGGCGATAGGAAGTACGTATACAAAAGCTTAAAGACACGTAAGGTAGATGAGGCACGCAAGTTAGCACTCAAATATCTTTATGAAATGGAGTTTAAGCAACGCGAAGGCTTGCCGCTACAGCACAAGTCTTTCAACGAAGTGATAGACGAATACATCGCACTTAGGCAAAGTCAATACCAGAAAAGCTTGGAAGTAAAGACAAACACAAGCTCACAACAGCAGACAAGCATTCATATGCTTCGTCAAATTAAGCGAGTTTCTAAGTTCTGGCGAGAGTATTGTGGAACAAAGAGCGTAAGTAATATAGACAATGCTGTTCTACAAGATTATGTGCCGTGGCGTAAAGACTACTACCACCGAATGGCGGAGGACAAGCGTCCTCGTAATCACAAGCTAAACCCAGCAGATAAAACTTTAGAGTGGGAAACTACTCTGGCAAAGACGTTGCTTAAGTTTGCTTTTGAGCGTGGCTATAGGGGTAAAACGCAATTACCAACATATCGTTTTAAGGCGGAAAAGGCAATTGTTCGCCCAACATTTACAGTTGCTGAGTACTGGCAAATAATTAAAGGTATGCGTAAGGGAATACGTGAAACTAAGAACAAAGAGTGGAAGTACACAAAGGAACTTGTTAGAGATTACGTACTGATATTGGCTAACAGTGGAATGCGAGTAGGTGAGGCTAACAACTTGAAAGATCAAGACATTGTTGAGTTTAAGGATGAGCTTGGGCGTAAGAACTATATGTTTTCAGTACGAGGAAAAACTGGACGAAGAATCGTTATACCAAGAACGAGTGTCGTTAGATATGTTGAGCGAGTAAGAGAGCGAAACAAAGTAAGAATGAATGAAGAAACTGTTAGGGAAGTACGTAGCCCTAAAAGGAAGATTGTAGATACAGATGGATGGTTTTTTTGTATGTATGACGGCAATAAAATAGTCACACTTATAGACCAATTCAACGCACTACTTGACTCAATAAACTTGTCTGAAAGTAGAGACAAAGAGAAGTATACGTTGTACAGTTTACGGCACTTCTACGCTGTAATGATGATAAAAAGAGGAATTCCAATATTTGATATAGCAAG
>NZ_CAMBNZ010000109.1 GCF_945869175.1 Limnohabitans sp. Rim8
CCCGCACTGCAGCCTTGCTGGGTGGGCAGGTCGACTGGATCGAAGCGCCAGCACCCGACGCCATGTCGCAAATTCGCCAGCGGGGCTTCAAGATTGAAAGCAACGCCCAGCCGCATGTGTGGCCTTGGCAGTTGTCGTTTGCCGAAGGCTCGCCTTGGCTGGACAAGCGGGTGCGTCACGCGGCCAACTTGTGCGTGGACCGTGAAGGCCTGAAAACCCTTTTGGGCGGGATGATGGCGGCCCCCAAAGGCACCGTGCCTCCGGGCCACCCCTGGTGGGGCAACCCCAAATTTGACATCAAGTACGACGTGAACGCGGCCAAGACCTTGATGACACAAGCGGGTCACAGCGCGGCTAAACCCCTCAAAGTCAAGGTGCAGATTTCGGCGTCAGGCTCGGGCCAGATGCAGCCCTTGCCCATGAACGAGTTTGTGCAACAGTCGCTCAAGCAGTGCTTCTTTGACGTCCAGTTTGACGTGATCGAGTGGAACACCTTGTTCACCAACTGGCGTAAGGGTGCAAAGGACCCATCGGCCAACGGCGCCAATGCCATCAATGTGAGCTATGCAGCGATGGACCCCTTCTTTGCCATGGTTCGTTTCACCAGCACAGGCGCCTTCCCACCGGTGTCCAACAACTGGGGTTACTTTGGCAATCCGGAATTTGACAAATTGATCACCGATGCCCGTACTCAGTTCGAAGATAAGAGGCGTGATGAGGCGCTGGCCAAGTTGCACGCCCGCATTGTTGAAGAGGCGCCTTTTGTCTGGATTGCCCATGACGTGGGGCCTCGCGCCATGAGCACCAAGGTCAAGGGTTTCGTGCAGCCACGCAGTTGGTTTGTTGATTTGGCGCCAGTGTCGATGGACTGATGGTCACACGGCGTGGGCCCACCGGGCCCATGCCGCTGGGTGTGCAGTCAGGTGGTGAGCGGCCTGCCTGCACACTTTTTTTAATTGCAGTTTTGGAGTGCTGGCATGCTCAGCTTTTTGTTGCGGCGACTGATTTATTCCCTGCCCATCATGCTGGGGGTGGCGCTGGTTTGTTTTGGCTTGGTGCACCTGGCACCCGGTGATCCTCTTATGTCGATTTTGCCGCCTGACGCCTCTGCTGATTTGCAGGCGCAGTTGATCGAGCTGTACGGATTCAACCGCTCTTACCCTGAACAGTTTGTGACCTGGGTCTGGCGCGCTTTGCAGGGCGATCTGGGTACTTCCATTGCCAGCAACCGGCCGGTGGCTTCGGAGGTCATGACCGCCGTGGGCAACACTTTGCGCCTCGCCTTGCTGGCCACCCTGATCGGGTTTGTGCTGGGCTGTTTGTTTGGTTTTGTGGCCGGGTATTTCCAGAACTCTTGGCTGGATAAATTCGCTTCTTTGCTGTCTGTTCTGGGGGTCAGCGTTCCGCATTACTGGCTGGGCATGGTCCTGGTGATTGTGTTTTCGTCGATTTTGATGTGGCTGCCGCCGGGCGGCGCTGGGCCCGGTGGCTCCAGCCAGTGGGTGTGGGATTGGGAGCACTTCAAGCACATGCTCTTGCCCGCCATCACCATGAGCGTGATCCCGATGGGCATCATTTCTCGGACGGTGCGGGCCTTGGTGGCCGACATCCTGGCACAAGAGTTCATCGTGGGTTTGCGTGCCAAGGGCTTGACCAATTTGGGGATTTTTTGGCATGTGGTCAAAAATGCCGCCCCCACTGCTTTGGCGGTGATGGGCTTGCAGTTGGGTTATTTGCTGGGGGGCTCGATCCTGATCGAGACGGTTTTTTCCTGGCCTGGCACGGGCTTCTTGCTCAATTCGGCCATCTTCCAGCGCGACTTGCCTTTGCTGCAAGGCACGATCTTGGTGCTGGCGATGTTTTTTGTCGTGCTCAACCTCATCGTGGATGTGATCCAGACCTTGCTGGACCCTCGCATTGCACGCGCTTGATCCCGACCCCAAGGAATTGAAATGACTTCATTGAATGCGGCTGCCAGCCCTGTGCTTCCGCTGGTGTACGAGAGATCGGCCGGTTATTGGGAAACCGTGGGGCGTCGGTTTTTACGCGACAAGGTGGCCGTGGGTGCCGCCCTGGTGGTGCTGTTGTTGATGGTGCTGGCTGTGTTCGGCCCCTGGCTAGCGCCCATGGACCCGTACCAGTCCGCCATGCTCAAACGCCTCAAGCCGATTGGTTTTGAAGGGCACCCCTTGGGCACCGACGAGTTGGGCCGCGACATGCTCAGCCGCTTGATGGTGGGGGCCAAATTGTCTTTGTTCATGGGCATCACCCCCGTGGTCTGTGCGTTTGTCATCGGCTCCTTGATCGGCATCACCGCCGGCTACACCGGCGGCTGGGTCAACAGCGTGATGATGCGCACCATCGACGTTTTTTATGCTTTTCCTTCGGTCTTGTTGGCCATTGCCTTGTCGGGCGCTTTGGGGGCTGGCATCACCAATTCCCTTATTTCATTGACGATTGTGTTCATACCCCCGCTGGCCCGTGTGGCCGAAAGCGTGACCACGCAGATTCGGGAGCGTGATTTTGTCGAGGCAGCCAGGGCCTCGGGTGCGTCGGCATTCACCATTGTGCGGGTGCATGTGCTGGGCAATGTGCTGGGGCCGATTTTTGTCTATGCCACGAGTTTGATTGCGGTGTCCATGATCCTGGCTTCGGGTTTGAGCTTTTTGGGTCTGGGGGTCAAACCCCCTGAGCCGGAATGGGGCCTGATGCTCAACACCTTGCGCACCGCCATTTACACCCAACCCTGGATTGCAGCCTTGCCTGGGGCGATGATTTTCATGACATCGATTGCTTTCAACCTTCTGGCCGACGGTTTGCGCTCGGCCATGGAAATCAAACAGTGAGGTTCGAATGACTATGGCCCATGATGCGGCGGGCGGATCCACCCAGCCGATGCTTTCGGTGCGTGGCTTGGTCAAGCACTTCCCACTCAAGAAAGACCTGTTGGGGCGCGGCGCGGGCGTGGTGCGTGCCGTGGATGGGGTGAGCTTTGACGTCTTCAAGTGCGAGACCTTGGGGGTGGTCGGCGAGTCCGGTTGCGGCAAATCGACCACGGCGCGGTTGCTCATGCAGTTGATCACGCCCGACCAGGGCGAGCTGGTGTTCGATGGCCAGACGGTGGGCAGCAAGTTGCTGCCATTGAAGGCCTACCGTCGCCAGGCCCAAATGGTGTTTCAAGACAGCTACGCGTCCTTGAACCCTCGCCTGACCATGGAGGACTCGATCGCATTTGCCCCCATGGTGCACGGATTGCCTGAGCGGGAGGCGATCGAGCGAGCGCGTGACTTGCTCGACCGGGTGGGTTTGGCGCCACAGCGCTTTGCTGAGCGTTATCCGCACGAGCTTTCAGGGGGGCAAAGGCAGCGCGTCAACATTGCCCGGGCTTTGGCCTTGCAGTCGCGTTTGATCATCTTGGACGAGGCGGTCTCTGCCCTGGACAAGTCGGTCGAAGCCCAGGTGCTGAACCTCTTGCTGGACTTGAAAGAGGCGTTTGGCCTGACCTATATATTCATCAGCCACGACCTGAATGTGGTGCGATACATGAGCGACCGGGTCATGGTGATGTACCTCGGCCAAGTGGTCGAAGTGGGGGGCAGTGAAACCCTGTTCAAGCATGCCGCGCACCCCTACACCCAAGCGTTGCTGTCGTCCATCCCGACTTTGGACCCGGATCGGCGCACCGAGACCCCGCCTTTGGCAGGCGACCCCCCCAACCCCATCAACCCGCCCAGCGGCTGTCGTTTTCACACCCGTTGTGTGCATGCCCAAGCCATTTGCAGTGAAAAGATGCCGGTGTTGGCCCAAGCCCAGCATGGCCAACAGGTGGCCTGTTGGATGCACGTCGCTGGCGCAGCGCACACCGGTGCACCGGCAGGGCAGGGCCTGGTCAAGCCTTTGGAGGTTGTGGCATGAAACCGGACACAACAACGCCTGCATTTGTGGACATCCGTCAGTTGCATGTCACGTTCACCGGGGGCAAGAAACCCGTTCAGGCGGTCTCGGGCGTGGACTTGCGCGTACAACGCGGAGAAGTGGTCGCCCTGATTGGCGAGTCAGGCTCTGGCAAAAGCGTGACCTTGCGCAGCTTGTTGCGTTTGCATGCGGAGAAAAAAACCCAAATTGCAGGGCAAATTCGTGTGGGTGATCACGACGTTCTCAAACTCTCGCCGGACCAACTCAGCCGATTCCGTGGACGTGTGGCCTCCATGATTTTCCAAGAGCCATTGCT
Source organism: Limnohabitans sp. Rim8 (assembly GCF_945869175.1). Classification (GTDB taxonomy): domain Bacteria; phylum Pseudomonadota; class Gammaproteobacteria; order Burkholderiales; family Burkholderiaceae_C; genus Limnohabitans_A. The sequence continues at coordinate 4,232 of NZ_CAMBNZ010000109.1, forward strand.
GGCGCTGGATCCGGTTTACAGCTTGGGCCAGCAAATCATTGAAACCATTCGCCGTCACGAGGATGTGAGCGAGGCCGCCGCCAAACAGCGCGCCTTGGCCCTGTTTGAGCGGGTGCGCATTCCCAGTCCTGAGCGTCGCTTGCAGGCCTATCCGCACGAAATGTCGGGTGGCATGCGCCAACGCGCCATGATCGCGCTGGCGCTGGCCTGTCAGCCCCAGTTGTTGCTGGCCGATGAGCCCACCACCGCCCTTGACGCGACGGTGCAGATCCAGATCCTGTTGCTTTTGCGCGAGTTGCAAAAAGAGATGGGCTTGTCGGTGATTTTTGTCACGCATGACATCGGTGCTGCGGTGGAAGTGGCTGATCGGATCGCCGTGATGTACGCCGGTCGCATCGTGGAGGAGGGGCCTGCCCGCACCTTGATGCGTGAGCCGCGGCACCCCTATACCCGGGCCTTGCTCCTCAGCCGCGCCGACGGGGCTTTGGCCAAAGGCCAGCGCTTGGAAACCATTGCGGGTGCACCGCCGGACTTGACGGATTTGCCCAAGGGTTGTGCTTTTGCGAGCCGTTGCAAAATGGCGGTGCCTGAATGCAGCGATACACGCCCAGAGGTCACTTGGTTGGCCGATGGCCACAGTGTCCGTTGCCTGCTGGCCCAGCCTCAGCGGGTGGCCTGATCGTTTTTCAAAGTGAGGTCAATATGAGTCAACACACCGATGCCCTGTGGGACAACGCCCACGCTTTCATGCCTTACCCATCCAGCCCGGTGGCCCATGCTGCTACCGGTCCTTTGTCGGGCTTGAGTTTTGCGGTCAAAGACATTTACCACGTCAAGGGTTACCCCACCAGTGGCGGCCAACCCCTGCTGATGGCGCTTTGGGGTATGCAGGACCGCAATGCGCCAGTGGTGCAAAGTTTGCTCGACGCCGGTGCGCGCTTTGTTGGCAAAACGGTCACCGACGAATTGGCATTTTCCATGAATGGTCAAAATGCCCATTTCGGCGCGCCGATCAATGGCGCTGTGGCCGAACGCATCAGTGGAGGGTCCTCCTCGGGTTCGGCTTCTGCCGTGTCGAACCGCCTGTGCGATGTGGCTTTGGGCTCGGACACCGGCGGCTCGGTGCGGGCACCCGCCAACCATTGCGGTTTGGTTGGCATGCGGCCCAGCCATGGCCGCATCAGCCTGCAAGACACCATGGCCTTGTCGCCCAGCCTGGACACCTGCGGATGGTTTGCCCGCGATGTGCCCACCTTTGCCCGCGTGGCGCAGGTCTTGTTGGGCAGCGATCCACAGCCCTTGCCCGATCAGATTCGGTTGTTGGCTCCGACCGACATGTGGTCGCTGGCCACGCCAGGCGCCCTCAAGGCGCTCAAGCCTGTTCGGCAAAAAATTGAACAATGCTTGGGTAAGGCCAAGCCGGTGCGCATCGTGCTGGATGACATGGACAGCATGTACTGGCATTTCCGCGCCATTCAGGGGCGCGAAGCCTGGGATGTTCATGGCGCGTTCATTCAGCGTTTCCGTCCGGTGTTGGGCGCAGGGGTGGCCCAGCGATTTGACTGGTCCTCCAAAGTCAGCGACGAGCAGGTGGCCAAGGCGCGGGCTTTTCGCGAACGCTGGTGCAAGCACATGCAGCACATCCTGGGCACAGATGGCGTTCTCTTGATGCCCACCATGCCCGATGCGGCCCCCTGGATCCGTCAGACCGATGCCGAATTGGAGGACTACCGCAACCGGGCCACCAATTTGCTCTGCGTGTCGGGCATGGCGGGTTTGCCACAGGTGAGCTTGCCTCTGGCCAGCCATCAGGGTGCGCCCTTGGGCATCTCTTTGGTCGGGCCCAAAGGTTCAGACCGCAGCCTGGTCAAACTGGCGGAACTCATCCACCGCGCTGGATCTTGAGACCTTCAGATTGATTCCCTGCGTGCGGCTTCAAAGAGGACCCAGGCGCACGCCCAAAGGCAGTGAATGAATCTCACAATCTTCGGTGGGGCCCTGGCGCTCCAGCACCAAAAAGGCCCCGTTGTCCAAGGCCATCAGGGGGTGATGCCAAGTGCCTTTGTGCAAGGTGAAGCCTTGCTGGCCCGAGACCTCAAAGCATCGCAGCGTGGTCAGATCGGGTTGGTCTTGACCCAAGGCCACCAGCAAGCGGCATCGCGCACCGGTCAATGGCACAAAGGTCTGGCTGCCCCGTTGGTGACGTTCCAGCAAGTGGCAAGGGCCCTGCGGGTTTTGCGCCAGGGCATGGAATACCGCCACAACAGGCGCGCCCTGATCACCCGCCAGGTCCAAGCCAGCAGGCAAATCCAGTCGCCCGCTGGTGCCTTGGTTGATCGATCGGTTGGGAGATGCAAACAAATCCAAAACCTTGCCATAGGGGGAGAAGGTGTTTGCTGTCAGGGGCTGACAAGCCAGAATACCCACAGGCTTGTCCGTGTTCTTGGGGTGACTTGGGTGCATGGGGTCCATCATGACAGATGAGCTTGGATGGGGCGTGCCGCTGCCACGCAAGGCCAAGCCGGACGAGCCTGTCAGTTTGTCGATGGAGGGCGATGCCGTCGCTGGCTTTGCAAATCCCCCCAAAGAGCGCACGGTGTTGCCAATCACAGGCGCCGATCGGGTGTATGAGGCGATTTATCAGGCGGTTTTGGAGCGCCGATTGTCCCCGGGGGAGCGCTTGCGTGAGCAAGAGCTGGCCGAGCAGTTCAACGTGTCGCGCACCTTGGTGCGCCAAGCACTGCAACGTCTGGCGCAAGAGCAGGTCATCGAGTTGCTGCACAACCGCGGTGCGCGCGTGCCCATTCCCAGCCTGGAAGATGCGGGCAGTGTTTTTGATGCCCGCAGGGTGGTCGAGTGCGAAGTGGCCAGGCAACTTGCCGGACGACTGACCGCCGAACAATTGCAGACCTTGCAGGATTTGGCGACTTGTGAAGTCGAGGCGGACCGCCAAGGCAAGCATGCGCTGGCCGTTCGTCTTTCGGGTGAATTTCACCAAGCCATGGCGCGCATGCATGGCAACCCGGTTTTGACCCGTTGGCTCAACGGTTTGCTGCCCACCACCTCCTTGCTCATGTCCCATTTCAAACGCCAAGGGGGGCAAGTGTGTGTGGCCCATCGCCATGTCGACTTGATCGCAGCCCTGCAAAAAAATGCCGCAGCAGCGGGTGCAGAAATGCGCAAACACCTCAATGAACTGGAGCAGTCCCTGACGGCCCCAACGACACCTCGCCGACAATTGCGCGATGTTTTTCAAGCCTACCGTGACAGCCCTGAGTGAACACCTTTGGAGATCACCCCATGAACCTGAGCCCCGAAACCTTGTCTTCCTTGCGCATTGACGAAGACCGTTTGTGGCAATCCCTGATGACGCTGGCCCAAATCGGCGGCACCGAAAAAGGGGGCGTCTGTCGCTTGGCCTTGACCGATCTTGACCGACAAGGCCGTGACCTGGTCACGTCTTGGGCGCGTGAAGCGGGCATGACGGTCACGGTCGATCAAATCGGCAATGTCTTCATGCGCAGACCAGGGCGGCAGCCCGATTTGCCGCCCGTCATGACCGGCAGCCACATCGACACCCAGCCCACGGGCGGGAAGTTCGACGGCAACTACGGCGTGCTGGCCGGGCTGGAGGTGGTGCGCTGTCTGAACGACCACGGCATCGAAACCGAGGCCCCCATTGAGGTGGCCTTTTGGACCAATGAGGAAGGCTCACGCTTTGTGCCAGTGATGATGGGCTCGGGTGTGTTTGCGGGCGCGTTTTCGCTGGAGCATGCCTACAAAGCCCAAGACCAAGAGGGAAAAACCGTGCTGGAGGAGTTGCAGCGAATAGGGTATGTGGGCAGCGAAGTGCCTGGGCAGCACCCCATCGGGGCGTATTTTGAAGCCCACATCGAACAAGGCCCGGTGCTGGAAGACGCGGGCGTGACCATTGGCGTGGTCAGTGGTTCCTTGGGCATCCGTTGGTTTGACTGCACCGTGACCGGTATGGAGGCTCATGCCGGGCCCACCCCGATGCCCTTGCGCCGAGACGCCTTGCAGGTGGCCACGCACTTGATGCAGGCCGTGGTGAACTCGGCCAACTTGCATGCACCGCACGCCAGAGGCACGGTGGGCATGGTGCATGTGCACCCGAACAGCCGCAACGTGATCCCGGGTCGGGTCAAATTCAGCATCGATTTG
>NZ_CAMBNZ010000110.1 GCF_945869175.1 Limnohabitans sp. Rim8
ACTTCACCAAGTCAACCCAATACTCCAGCGCGTTCGCGGTGCTCTCGCAATCGCAAGACGGCGCCCCTGAAGGCGAGCTGATGGGCTTGAACATTGGTAACGACGGCTTGGTCAATGCCACCTACTCCAACGGCTCGCAGGTGTCACTGGGCAAGATCGTTTTGGCCAACTTCTCCAGCCCCTCAGGCTTGCGGCAGGTGGGTGACGCAAGTTACCTGGCCTCCGCCTCTTCAGGTAACGCCAAGATCGGTGAAGCGGGCTCGGCCGGTTTCGGCTCGATCCGTGCCGGTGCCACCGAACGTGCCAACGTCGATTTGACACAAGAACTGGTGGACCTGATCACGGCGCAACGGAACTTCCAGGCCAACGCCAAAGCGATTGAGACAAGCAGCACGATGACCAGCGCGATCATCAACATCCGCGCTTGATGACCTGAACCCGCATCATCAAAAAAACCTGAGAAAACGCCATGGACCGCCTTGTCTTCACTTCCAACGCCACCATCAAGGAGCAGGCCACTGCACGTCAGGTGCTGGTCAACGACTTGGCCAACGTGTCCACGGTGGGTTTCAAAAGCAGTTACGACGTGGCGCTCAAAACCATCAAAGTCAACGGCGCCGGTTTTGACTCACGCTTCCAAGCCCAAGCCATGGTGCGTGATCAAATTCGACTGACGCCTGGTCCGGTCATGGCCACAGGCCGTCCGCTGGACATCGCACTGGGCGACACAGCGGTGATGACCGTGCAAGCGCCCAACGGCGATGTCGCCTTCACACGCCGTGGCGACTTGAAAATCAACCCCCAAGGTCAATTGGAAAATGGTTCAGGCCACTTGGTGTTGGGCAATGGCGGGCCGATTGCCATCCCTCCGGGCATGATGGTTTCCATCAACCCCGATGGCACGGTCTATGCCAAAGACCCAGCCCAACCGGCCACGGCCCCCATGGTGCTGATTGACCAATTGCGCTTGCGCGATGGCGCCGATGCCAAGCTGGGCCGCAGGTCGGATGGTCTGTTCAAAGTGGATGGTCAGCCTGACGGCACCGACATCGCCTTGGGCGACGCACAGCCCCGAGTGATTCCTCAGGCACTGGAGGGCAGCAACGTGAGCGCCATCGAAGCCATGACTCGGCTGATCGACCATTCGCGCAGTTTCGAAACCCAAATTCGCATCATCAAGGAAACCAAGGCACTCGACGAGTCCGGCGCTTCCATGATGAAACCCGCCTAAACACTGACAGGAGCCCCCCATGGATGCATCAATGTGGATTGCCAAAACCGGCCTGGACGCGCAGCAAACGCGCATGTCGGTCATCTCCAACAACTTGGCCAACGTCAACACCACTGGCTTCAAACGCGACCGCGCTTCGTTTGAAGACATGCTGTACCAAAACCTGCGTCAACCCGGTGCACAGGTCGGCGCCGATGCGCAAGCCCCCACCGGCCTGATGCTGGGTACCGGTGTACGCATCGTCTCGACCGAAAAAACCCACACCCAAGGCAGTCTGGTCTCGACCAAAAACGCCCTGGACATGGCGATTCAAGGCGACGGTTTCTTCCAAATTACCCAATCGGACGGCACCATAGCCTACAGCCGGGATGGCAGCTTCAAGTTGTCTGCCACAGGCCAGTTGGTGACGGCAAATGGCGCACCCCTGCAGCCGGCCATCACCATCCCCCCCAATGTGGCCAGCATCACCGTGGGACAAGACGGCACCGTGTCCGTCGAAGCCGCCGCAGGAGGCGGCAGCCAGATTATTGGCCAAATCCAGATCGCCCGTTTTGCCAACCCAGCGGGTCTGCAATCCTTGGGTCAAAACCTGATGAAAGAAACCACGGCCAGCGGCGCACCCCAAGTGAGCCAACCCGGCGTGACCGGTGCTGGACAGCTGATGCAGGGCGCCCTGGAAGCCTCCAACGTGAACGTGGTCGAAGAGATGGTCAACATGATCGAGACCCAGCGCGCCTACGAGATCAACTCCAAAGCCATCTCGGCCGTGGACGGCATGCTGCGCTTCCTGAACAACAACATGTAAGTAGCACCCCATGAAACGCACCTTTTTCTCCCCCCTGGCAGTGGCCATCTTGATGGCAATGGGCCTGAGCGGCTGCGCTACCAACCCCGCACCCATGGCGCATACCCCTCAATTTGCCCCCGTCTTGCCAGCGGTCATCGAAAAGCCCCGCTTGGCGACGGGCGCCATTTACAACGGCCGCCAAAGCGACAACTGGTTTGGTCGCGTGCGGTCTTACAACGTGGGCGACGTGATCACGGTGTTGCTCAACGAATCCACACAGGCGGGCAGAACACAAAGTGGGACTGTCAAACGGGCGGCCAGCAACGATGTGATTCCCTCTGCCACCTCCGCGCCTCAAGGCTTGAACGCCCGGGTCCAAAACATGCGCTTGCCCAACAAATTTCTGGGCACACAACTCCAGGGCATCTTGGGTGGCGTTGACTTGAGCAAAGCCAACATCGAAAGCGTGGGCGGCGGTGAAGCCGACCAAAAAGCCAGCCTGATTGGCGACGTCTCCGTGACCGTGTCCGAGGTCTTGGCCAACGGCAACCTGATGGTGCGCGGCGAAAAACAACTGGCCTTGACCGAAGGCGCCGAAATCATCCAGGTCAGCGGCATCATCCGACCTGAAGACATTTCACCCAACAACACGGTGCAGTCACGCCGCTTGGCCAACGCCCAAATTGCTTACCGCGGCACAGGCGACATGGCCAATGCCGCCAAGGCCGGCTGGGGCACCAACGCCTTGATGAAGTTCTGGCCTTTCTAAAGCCCAACCACTCTGGAAGCCCTATGAAATCCGCCCTTCTATCTCTCATCGTCTTGCTCGGTTTGTCTGGCTCTGCCTGGGCTGATCGGGTCAAAGACTTGGCCTCTGTGGCCGCTGGCCGCACCAACCAACTCATTGGCTATGGCTTGGTGGTGGGTTTGCAAGGCACAGGCGATGGTGCAGATGTGTCGTTCACCGCCCAAAGCATGAAAGCCATGCTCGCGCGTTTGGGTGTCGGCATTGACGGCCCCCTGTCGGACTTCGAGCAAAACACCACCAGCGGCAAGATCGACATCAAAAACGTGGCCGCCGTGATGGTGACTGCGGAGTTGCCCGGCTTTGCCAAGCCTGGCCAGAAAATCGACATCAACGTCTCGGCCATCGGCAAAGCCAGCAGCCTGCGCGGCGGCAGTCTGCTGCTGACCAGTTTGCGCGGTGTGGACGGTGAAATCTACGGCTTGGCCCAGGGTGCCCTGACGGCCACCGGCGTCGAGACCAGCGCAGCCGGATCCAAAGTCAGCATCGGTGTTCCCACCGCTGCTCGCATCCCAGGCGGTGCCACCGTCGAGCGCATGGTCGAAACCCCTTTTGAAAAATCGGACCATGTGGTCATGAATGTGCGCGAGTCGGACTTCACCACCACCACCGCCATCGTCAATGCCATCAACAAAAGCTTTGGCAGCGGCACGGCTCAAGCCTTGGACGGCATGTCTTTCGCCATCAAGGCACCCAGCGACATGTCCCAGCGCGTGGCCTTTTTGAGCATGGTGGAAAACCTGGATGTGGTGCCGGGTGAGCCGCCCGCCCGTGTGGTCGTCAACTCCCGTACAGGCACCGTCGTGATCAGCCGCAATGTGCGCATCACTGCAGCAGCGGTGGCGCACGGCACCATCTCGGTGGCCATTGCGGCCACCAACGAAGTGTCTCAACCCAACGCTTTCTCGACTGGTCAAACCACCCCGGTACAAAACGCCGACATCTCGGTGAACGAACCCAAAAACCCCATGTTCCTGTTCCAGCCTGGCGTGGACTTGCGCCAAGTGGTGGATGCCGTCAACCAAGTGGGCGCGACGCCTTCAGCCTTGATCGCCATTTTGGAAGCCCTGAAGAGTTCGGGCAGCTTGCGTGCCGAATTGATCATTATTTAAAGAGACCAACATGAGCGACCTGTCCACCAGCACCTCCAGCACCTACCTGGACTTCAACGCTCTTACGCGCCTGAAGGGTGAGGCAGCGCAAGACCCGACCAAGGCCATTCGCAAGACTTCCGAGCAATTTGAGGCTTACTTCATCCAGCAGATGATGAAAACCATGCGCGAGTCGATCGAAAAAAGCGACCTGGTCGAAGGCGGCAACATGGACACCTACCAAGACCTGATGGACAAAGAAATGTCTCTGGAAATGGTCAAGCGTGGGGGCTTGGGTGTGGCCAACATGATGGAAAAGCAAATGCTGCGGGCACAAGAGCTGAGCACCCAAGACGCTTTACGCCTGCACGCACCCAAGACCGAAGCGCAAGCGATGCCGCTTCATCCCACGCGTGAAGCAATGGCCTTGCAGCCCGAAGTCGTCAAGGGCTACCAGCTCGAACGCTTCACCGGCTTCAAACTCGACAGCGTGACACCGAGGGCTAAACCATGAGTGACCTGCTCAGCATTGGCAGCTCGGGCGTCACGGCGTACCAACGTGCGCTGGCCACGGTCTCCAACAACATTGCCAACGTCAGCACCGACGGCTATACACGCCAAGATGTCTCCCTCAGTTCCAACCAGCCAAGGTTGCTGGGTAACAGCTATTTGGGCACGGGCGCACGGTTTGATGCGGTGCAACGTCAGTACGACGCCTTTGTCGAGTCCAACCTGCGCAACAGCAACAGCGATCTGGAAAGCCAAAAGCCCCTGCTGTCTTACGTCAACCGCCTGATCGACGTCATGGGTGACGAGAGCATTGGCCTGACCACAGCCATGAACCTGTTCTTCGAGTCGTCGCGGGATTTGTCCAGCGACCCCGCTTCGGTGGTCACGCGCAGCACGTTTTTGCGCGATGCCGACGGCCTGTCTTCGCGCTTTCAGCAACTGGCAGGTCAATTTGAGCTGCTCGACAACGAAACACGCCAATCGGTCGATACCAATGTGGGCCAAATCAACTCGTTGACCCAACAGCTGGGATTGCTCAACAAACAAATGGCCAAACACAGCAGCGCCACCAACCAACCGTCTGAATTGCTCGACCAGCGTGACCGTTTGCTGCGCGACTTGTCGGGTCTGGTTTCGGTGAAAACCAAGTTTGAGCCCAACGGTGCCGTGCTGGTCAGTGTCGGCGATACGCTGGACCAAGGCATTTTGGTGCAACAAACCAAAACCCGCGACATCAGTGTTTCGCAATCGAGCCTTGACCAAAACAAACTCCAATTTGTCATCGACGCCTACGGCACGCCAGAAACCATGCCGGGCATCAGCAGCGGCAAGATCGGTGGCATCATGAATTTCCGGGACCAGGTGCTCAATCCGGCCACCGACTCGCTGAACGATCTGGCCGTGGTCATGGCCCGCGAGATCAATGCCATTCACCGAGAAGGCGTGGACGCCGAAGGGCTTTTGGGCGGCGATTTGTTTGCCTTCAGTGCCGACAAACCTTTGCAAGCCGCTGGCATGCAAATGATTGTCAAAGACGCCAACCGGGTGGCTGCTGCGGGTCAATTCCGGGTCATCGACGACCCCTTGAACAGCGGAACGGCGCAAGCGCGCATCATTTACAGTGCGCCGAATTTCGCCGGCCCCACAGGCTTGCTGGATGACTTGGCCTTGGGGCAAATCCCCCAAATCGGCACCGCAACGGTCAACACCACCACTGACCAACCGTTTGCAAGTCTCGGTTTGATTCCCGTCGGGACTCAAGAATTGTCCTTGACCCTGATCAACCCCAACGCCAACCAATCGTTCCAGGTCCTGACCCGCGATGGTCGCCATGTGCTGGGTCGGGCCTTGACCGACGACCAGCAATCCTTGCTGCTGAAAACCAGCAACGGCGTGGAAGACGGCGCCAGTTACGACACCACCTACCTCAACGCCTCAAGTACACAGAGCTATTTAGAGATGGACATCTTCATGGGGGCCAAGGCCGATGTCGGCTTGGTTCAACAATTCAACCCTGCCACCCTCGAGTTGCTGTCACCCGAAAAAACTGCGGCAGTGCTCACCGGCAAGACCTTTGTTGCTTCAGCGGATGGCATTGAAGCCGGCGCGCTCACACTCAATGGCCATTCGCTTCCCGCCTTGGCCAGTGCAACGGATTTGGACGCTGTGGTCAGTTGGCTCAACAGTGAAACGGACAGCACCGGCGTCACGGCCAGCAGCGTCGATGGGAAGCTGGTGCTGTCTCGACCAGTCGACGACACCACCAACGACATCCGTTTAGGCCTCGGCAGCAACGGCACGCCAGCCGACTTGAGCCTTCTCGGGTTTGACACCCGCATCTCCATCCAGGGCGGCACCACCGATGATCTGCTCGTCTTTGTGACCGACAGCAGCGGTGACGACAGCACCTTATCGGTGAGCGCGCAATTTGCTGGGATTGAAGGCAACATGAAGCAATCACTTCGGGCCTCGCCACTGACCGTCACATTCACCTCGGACACCACCTACAAAATTGTCGATACAGAAACGGACACGGTTTTGGCCGAGCGCACGTTGGAGAGTGACCCCAACAACAACGTCCCCACATTGACCTACAGGGGATTGCGTCTGGAGTTTTCCACCGCACCCAAATCAGGCGACGTGTTCAGCATCGATGGCAACAAAGACGGCATTGGCAACAACGAAACCATGCTGCTCATGGTGGCACTGGAAGACGAAGCCATCATGCCTGGCGGCCTGACTATCACCGAAGCCTACATTGAACGCGTCAACCAGGTCGGCAGTGTGGCCCGGCAGGCGGCCATTGCCGAACAAGCGCTCAGCGTGGTTTACCAACAAGCTCAAGAGGCACGCGACGGCATATCGGGCGTGAGTCTGGACGAGGAAGCTTCCGCTTTGGTGCGCTTCCAACAAGCTTACCAAGCCAATGCCAAGGTCATGCAAGTGTCCATGGCCTTGTTTGATTCCATCTTGCAAGTGCGTTGAACGGAGGCACCATGAAAGTCTCGACCTCATTTTTGTTTGACCGTGCCACAGAACGCATGAGCAACATCCAAAACCGTCTGGCAACCACACAAGCCCAGATGGCCGAGTCCAAACAAATCCTCTCGCCCAGCGATGCGCCAGACCAAGCGGCCGCCATCCAGCGACTCAAGGGTGAAGTGCAACGGCAAGACAGCCACATGCGCACGCTCGATGTGGCCATGCGCCGCTACACCGCCGAAGAAACGGCCCTGAGCGCCTCCAACGACATCCTGACCCGGATGAAAGAGTTGGGCTTGCAAGCGGCCAACGACACCTTGTCGCCCGACAACCGCAAGGGGGTTGCGGTGGAACTCAAAGCCCTGCGCAACCAACTGCTGAGTTTGGGCAACACCCGGGATGACAGCGGCAATTACCTCTTTTCGGGTACTCGGGTCAACACGCCGGCATTTGCAGAAGATGACAGCGGTCAAGTCGTCTACCAGGGTGATCAAACGCAAACACGCATTCCGGCAGGTGAGGAACGCACGGTTCAGTTCACCCGCGCAGGAACCGATGTGTTCAGCCGAGTGGTGCGAGACAGCGGCGAGAGTGTGGGGTTTTTCAATGCGCTCGACAACATGATCGATGGGGTCGAAGGCAGTGAAACCGACGACATCACACAAGGCATTTCCGATCTCAACCAAATGCACAGCAACCTGACCCTGTCGCAGGTACAAAACGGCTCTGATCAGACGGTGGTTCAGTCTCAGCTGGATGTATTGGATGAGACCAGTTTGCGCTTCAAGTCGACTTTGTCTGAAATCGAAGACCTCGACTATGCCGCCGCAGTAACCCGCATGAACAAAGAAATGATGGCCTTGGAAGCCGCCATGGGCAGTTTTTCCAAGATCTCCGGTCTCAGCCTTTTTGACTACATCCGTGGTTGAAGGAACCGCTCCAAGCTCAGCTTTGGCCTACTGGTGCCGATTCAAACCTTAAGACCTGAACCGTCACCCACTCGAAACAAGACCCACCCATGGCCACCAACAACATTGTCAACTCACTCGGTGCAGGATCTGGCATTGACATCAAAAGCTTGGCCCAAAGTTTGGTGGAGGCTGAGAAGACCCCCCAAAAAGAGCGCATCGACGCCAAGATCAA
>NZ_CAMBNZ010000111.1 GCF_945869175.1 Limnohabitans sp. Rim8
TTATTTTATTATTTTTACTACTAAATTGACAATAAAAATATCATTACCAATATTTGGTGAAAATTGTCAATTTCGAGGATGCAGGCGGGCGCTGGTCTGGGGCATTCCACCCTATTCAATATGAGGCTTTTGGTGCTACATTGATTCGGTAAGCACCCTTACAACCCCTCAATAAATTCTTGGCCTCATGGTGTAACTAAAATTTAGTTACAATTCTTGACTGCCTTGTCTAGACCACATTGCACAAGCAGACAAAATCATTGAAAAAATCAAGGCCAAACCCACACCGAGCAACATCAAGTGGGACGAGTTGGTTTTGGCCTTGAAGCATCTGGGCTACGCAGTGATCACCAACAGTGGTTCTCGCAGAAAGTTTTACAACGCTGAGAAGGACAACATGATCAGCTTGCACAGACCGCATCCTGGCAATGAGGTGAAGCCTTGTTACATCAGGGATGTCCGGGAAACATTAGAAGAAATTGGCCTCATTTAGGCCGGGAGATGGGTATGACAACACTGGAATACAAAGGCTATCAAGGCTCTGCTGAGATAGACGTTGAGACAGGTCTTTTGATTGGGAAAATTCTGTTTGTGACCGATTTGGTGACATACGAAGCTGCGACTGTGCCTGCGCTTCAAAATGAGTTCCAAACGGCTGTCGACGACTATCTTGAGACTTGCGAGCAGATTGGGCGCGATCCGCAACAGCCTTGCAGTGGCTTGTTCAACGTTCGAGTGGGGCCGGTTTTGCACAGAGCTGCTGCGATTCGTGCTCAGAAGGATGGCGTTAAGTTAAACGCTGTCATCGTGAGCGCTCTTGAGCAATACCTGGCACCTACCACCATCCAACACGCTCACACACACGATCACAACGTCACGGTCAAGCTGGTGTCACTCTCGGGTGTGAAGAGCTTGGTGCCCTATATCTACAGCACGGGTCCGTCGCTGACACAGCAGTTTGGAATGAACACAAATGTCACCCATTGAGCAACCTCTTACGCTTGATCTCAAGTCATTGACTGAGATTTTGATACGCCACTTTGACATCCATGAAGGCATCTACCAATTGAATCTGGGATTCAGAATCGGTGTTGGTGGATTCGCAATGAATGGCGATCCGGGTTCAGCTACCTTACATGGTGCGGTCGTGAGTGTTGAGGGTGTCAACCTCTCTAGGCTTCCAGATGGAATGGATGCGCCTAACGCCGTTGACGCAACAGAAGTAAACCCGGCCCCAAAGCCCAAACCAAGGGCGCGTGCAAAGAAGGCCGTCTAAAACCAATTGTGGACTCGGACCAATGCTGTTGGCATGAACGGTTTTTTGTAGGAGCGGCGCCCCCGCCGCGATAAAGCCTTGAAGACCACCACCCATCGCCCCGAGGACGGGGCTCCCATAAAAAAGCGGCCACCAGGGCCGCTTACTTTTTGACGATGCGGTCGATCTGGCGGTCGAGTTCGGGCCGCTGGTCGAGGGTGAAGCCGCGGTGGGTCCAGAGCACCTGGCCGTCGGGCCCGATCAGGAATGCGCTGGGCATGGTTTTGAGGGCAAAGCGCTTGGCCGATTCGCCCGCCGGGTCAAAGGCCACGGCAAAGGCTGCGGGGTGTTGCTGCAAAAACCGGTCGGCGTCGCGCCGCTGTTGGTCCAGGTTGATGCTGAGCACCGTGAGTTCTGACGGTTTGTAACGGGCTTGCAGGGTGGCCATCCACGGGAAGGACAGCTTGCACGGCCCGCACCAAGAGGCCCAGAAGTCCAGATACACATAGCGCCCGCGCAAATCGGCCAGTTGGGTGACCAGCGGGGTGCCGGGCAAAGCGATGTTCGGAGCAGGCTGGCCCACCTCGACCGCGCCTGCACGCAGCGCCAGCACCAGCAAGGCGCTGGTCACAAGGGTGGGGCCGAAAGGTGCGTACATGGTGTTCAACTGTAAGCCAGTCCAGTCAGTTGCAGGCCGGTGAGCTGGATGTTGGCTTGGTTGGCGTCGGTATTGGCCGCCATGTCGCCCAGGGTGGCGGCGGTGTGGCTGCCGCTGGCGATGAGGTCAGCGAACGATTTTTGGGTGGGCGCGTCGGGCAGCACACCGACCACGTTGCGGTAGAGCAAATCGACCACGGCTTGGGGGCTGGCGTTGGGGCCCAGCGCCACTTGCAGCGCATAGCCCATGAGGGTGGTGGCGTTGTACTGCCCCGAGTCGAGCAAAGACAGGCCAATGCCCACATAGTCGGGCCGCGCTACGGCTGCGGGACCGAACACGGCGCCCAAAATTTTGGCCACGCTGCCGGCATGGCCAGTCAGGTCGAGCGCGAGTTTTTGGTCGGTAAATGTCAGACGCTCCACGTTGGCCAGGCTCACGGTGCCGCTGCCGTCTTGGCGCACCAAGCTGAAGCCGGTGTCGCTGTTTTGCAGCTTGAATTGGCTGGCCACAGCGCTCAGGGCCACGGTGTCGATGCCTGCCAAGCCGTCTACGCTGGCTGAGGGGGTGGTGACGCTCAGGAGGTCGTTTTGGGCGGTCCCGGTGATGGGGGTTGCGGTGGAATTGAAGTAAGTGGCCAAGTCGATCAGGTCACGCTCATCGTTGAAGGCGAGCTTTTCGACGTTGTAGAGCTTGGCGTTCAAGATCTCGCTGGCCCCCGAAATGGAGTCGACCCAAACGGCACCGTCGCTGGCCTGGGTGATGGTGTACCAGCTGCGCGGTGACGTTCCAAAAGACATGGTGTCCACGCCGGCCAAACCGTCGTAAGTGAAGGCCATCGGCAAACGCACGACGGGGGCATCGTTTTGTGGGGTTCCGTAAAAGGTGCTCATGGTGGTGTGCAAAGGGATTGATCGGTGACGCACTGACCGGTGTGGTCAACCGCGATGAAGGCGTGGCCGCTGCGGTGCAAAAAGGCCAGGCCGTCGGCTTCCAGCAGCATGGCGATGGTGGCCACGCAACCAGCCAGAACGGCCAGCGGGGCGGTCACGCTCACGGTGCGCCAATGGTTCACGGGCCAGCCGGTGCGGGGGTTGAGCAGGTGGCAGTAACGTTGGCCATCCACCAACATGAAGCGCTCGTAGTCGCCACTGGTGGCCAGGCCGCCGGTGCTCAGGTGTTGGGTGGCCAACAGTTGCTGGCTTTCGCGCGGGTGCCGAATGCCCATGACCCAGGGCGCGCCGTCGGGCTTGGGGCCCATGAGCCGCATGTCGCCGCCCAGGTTGACGTAGCCGTGTTGCACGCCGGTTTGCACCAGCAAGGCGGCGGCGCGGTCGGCGGCGTATTCTTTGCCAAAACCGCCGAAGTCGAGCGCCATGCCTGCACGGGGCAGGCGGATGCGTGCGCCCTCACGTTGCACTTGCGCCCACCCCACCAGGGGCAGCAGCGCGTCCACCTGCTCGGCACTGGGCAATTGCGCTTGGCCAAAGTTCCAGGCCCGGCGCAGCACGCCCGAGGTGATGTCAAACGCCCCGCTGCTTTGTTGGTGCATCTGGTCGGCAAAGTTGAGCAGCGATTGGATTTCGGCGTCGCAGTCCACCCAGTCGGCGCCCGCTGCGGCGTTGATGCGCGAGACCACGCTGTCGGCCCGGTAACGAGAAAAGGTGCGCTCGACGCGCAGCACTTCGTCAATGCCGGGCTGCGCCAGGCGCTGGGCATCGGCCAAGGTGGGGGCATCAAGCACCACTTCGCAGGTGCAGGCCATGGCGGCAAAGGGGATGCGTTGGACCGGCATGGTATTCAGAACCAGTGGTTCAAAACCAATGGGTCAAGCCCCACGACAGGCTGCGGGCGCGAAAGGGCAACAAGTTGGCGCTGCCTGCGCCCATGGCCCAACGGCCACGCTGCTCATAGTGTTCAAGTTTGAGGTCGATCTGGGTGTCGCGGCTCAGCTGGTGGGTGAGTTTGAACCCCAAGGTGATGGCGCCAAAGGCGGACAAGCGGGAGTCCAGCGATTGGTGGTCCAGGCCCGGGGTGATGCGGGGGCCAAAGGGGCTAATTTTGCCGTCGGACTCGACATAAAACCGCGCTGCGCTTTGGCTGTAATAACGCACGATAGAGCTGACTTTCCACT
Organism: Limnohabitans sp. Rim8; assembly: GCF_945869175.1. Lineage (GTDB taxonomy): Bacteria > Pseudomonadota > Gammaproteobacteria > Burkholderiales > Burkholderiaceae_C > Limnohabitans_A. The sequence continues at coordinate 4,045 of NZ_CAMBNZ010000111.1, forward strand.
GCTCGCCCAGGGGCTGAATGTGTTCCATGTCGAGGGTGTGCGCGCGGATTTGCCAGCTGTCTTGAAAGTAACGGTAGGCAGAGCGCATGGTGGCGCCAGAGCCTTCCAGGTGGTGGTTCCAGCGCACTTGCAGGGTTTGGCGGGTGCGCGAGTCGGGGCGCTGGTCAAGCCGTTTGTAGGGGTCTGACAAATAGCCTTGGTTTTGCGACCAGCCGAGGTTGATTTGCACCAAGTCGTTGGGGCTGAGCACTTGGGTCACACCCGCGATCAGGTCAACGGTTTGTTTGGTTTGCGCGCCGGAGGGCAGTTTTTGGATGGGCTTGAGCGGCGTGATGTCGTCATTCGAGACGGCCAGGCCCCAGTTCCAGATGGTGTTTTTGCTGTCGTTGGAGCGGGTGCCGGTGCCGTACACGCTGCGCGAGAGGTAGTCGGCTTCTTTGGAGTGCGAGACCCCGAGCGACCAAGTGCCTTGCGGCAGGTAATGGGTGACCGAAGCGTCGACTGCACGGCGAAAGTCGCGCAAGGGCGTGATGGCCGCGTCGTGGTACGCCGGGGACGCGCCCGAAATGCTGTCGGTGATCAGCGTGCCAGACACCGACCATTGGTCACCCAGCGGCACCAAGGCGCTGAGCGCGGGGGCCCGCACGCGGATGCGTTCTGCGCCGGGCTGGCTGTCCAGATAGTCCAGCACTTTGAACGACACGTAGCCGCGCTCCGGCGCGGTTTCGGCATGGGCTATTGGCGTCACAAGGCACAGACCCGGCAAAGCCATGGCCGCTGCCAGCAGCGCGGTTTGCAGGGAAGGCTCAGTTGCAGCCACAGCCGCCTCCGCCCACACCCGCACCGCCGAGCGCGGATTCTTTGCTGCTGTAGGTGTGTTCTTTGAAAAGTTTGTCAAGCGGGTCGGCATCGAAAGCCATGTCGGGTTTGGCCAGGTGGCCTTTTTCCCAGGGCTGAACGGGCGTGATGGACAGGCAAGCCGACAGGCTGAGCGCCAGGGGCAAGGCCAAAATGACTTTAAACCGCATAGTCCAAGCCCGTTTGCATGAGTCCAGCCAGCTGGATGTTGTCCGTGTTGAAACTGGTGTTGGCAGCCATCCAGGCCAAGCTGTTGAAGGTGTGCACACCGTTGGTGACCAAGCCCTCATAGTAACTGGCCTCAGCTGCGTTGGGCGCGCGGCCGATGAGGTTTTCAAACAACAGCTTGACTTCTGCCTGCACGCTGAAATCGTTACCCAGTCGGAAGTTGAGCGCCTTGTCCATCAGGCTTTCGGGCGTGTCACCCTGGTCCAGCAGGGTGACGCCGATGCCCGCAAAGGTGCGGTCGGCCACAGCTTTTTTGCCGAACACAGCGCCCAACACCTTGGCCACGGTGCTGCCTGTCACCGCCATGTCGAGCGCTACGGCACAGTCGGCAAAAAACACGCGGTGGATGTTTTGCAACTCGTCCGCACCCGATGCGCCATCGACCGACTGGATCAGCACACGACCCGTCTGTTCGTCCACAGACAAGCGGTAGGCCGAGCGCACAGCGGACATTTGCACGGTATTGAAGCCCCCTGCCCCGTCGACCATGTCGTTGCCGGTGCCGGGGGTGAACCGGTTGTTGGCGCTGTTGCCGATGAGCACATCGTCGTACGCGGTGCCCACCACGTCTTCGATGAGGGTGGTGCTGTCGATGTAAAGGTTGTTGAGCGATGCGCCACCGGAGGCCGAAACACCGACCGAGATGAAGCTCCCGGGCACCAATTCGACATAAGCGCCCTGCGAGAGCTTGGACAGATCGAGCGTGTCGTGCCCCGACGCATCGCTGAGCGTGCCCAGTTTGAGGCCCTGCTGGTCGGTCAATGTGTGCCAGTTGTTGCCCGGGGATGGGGTGGCCGCGCCAGGCCCGTACAAGGAACGCAGCGCTTGCAAATCCAGCACGCCGTACCACGACTGCCACAGCCCATTGGGCGACTGAGTTTCAGACATGAGGGTGTAACCGTTGTGGTCCCACCGGCTCAGCAACACCGTGGGGGCGGCAAGGTCGGTTTCGGGGTGCACCAAGCCCAGAGCGTGTCCAATTTCGTGCAGCAGGGCTTGCCAGCCTTCACTGCCTTCGGTCAATTGGGCCAGGCTGTCCACGTCCATCCACACATCACCGGCCAAGTCGCCGTTGGCGGGGTTGGCGGTGAAGGCAATGCCTTTGGTGCTGGTTTGCTGGTTGGCCCCAAAGCGCAACTGACCAAAGGCCGCAGCGGTGTCGGCCACTTCAGTGAAGCGCAGACCTGTTTCTTGGCTCAGGCGCGAAAGGACATTGCGCACGGCAGCTTGGTAACCCGCACTGGCAGCCACAAAACCCGTGGCACCTGCAGCCACAAAATAGGGCGGGGCCACGTCCATGAAGCTGTAGGTGAGCGTCACGCCTTGGGCGTTACTGCTCCAGGCGTCGTTGTTGTTTTGGATCAAGGTTCTCACGCCAACCTTGGAGAAGTCGATCAGGTTGGAGACGTTGAGGTCGGTGTTTTGATTGCCATCCCAAAACCCCAGCGTTTCGACATTCATGACCGTGGCGGTGTAGCCGTTGCGCGCCAAGCTGAAACTGCGTCCATCCCCGGAGATCTGCAGCTGGTAATCGGTCAATTTGCCATGCAGGGTCACACGGTCGTGGCCCAGGCCTAGGTCAATCAAAGCAGTGCCCTGCATCCAAAAGCCGTTGATCCAGGTTTGGTCGTCTAAATCAGAGCCGATAACCCGGTCGCCATGGCGGCCCGAAGTGTGGACGTTGTGGATGTCGACCAAGGTGTCCGTGCTGCCCCACCCGTCTTGGGCCACGCCTGTGGCCAGATTCACATCAATCGCACGGGGTGAGTCCCAATAAACTGCCGCACAGGAGTTATGGCCCGTTTTATTGATGATGGTGTCGTTGCCCGCACCACCCAGCACATTGCTGCCGTTCAGCAATGTGACCGTATCGTTGCCTGCCAAGGCTTTAATGTTGCCCCACGAAACACCTTGGACAACGGTGTAAACATCGTCTTGCTCCGTGAGCAAGATATCAGCCATGCATCACCCCAACCGTTTTTTGGCTGAAATTTTTCAGATTGGGCAAGACCGCGTCGAACGCACTGGTAGGCAAGCCCAACCAGGTCAACAGGTCGGCCGCCACTTGGTCGGTCGACCATTGGGGCACAAAGTAACCGCGTTTGCCGTCGTGGGCGTCGTCAGCCCCCCCCAGCACGGGGCTGGGGAAAGTTTTGCCATACAACTGGCCACCGCTAACGCCTTGGCCCATGACCATCCAGTGGCCACCCCAGGCATGGTCAGAACCGTTGCCTGAAGCCGGGTCTACGGTGCGGTTGAATTCGCTCATGACCAGCACCACCACCTCGTTGGCCATGCCGGCCGCGTTCATGGCTTGGTCAAACGCCACCATGGCCTTGGCCAACTGGACCAACTGGGAGTCCAGGTCCATGTTGCCGCCGTCGTTGGTGGTGTTGCGCTGGTTGGCATGGGTGTCAAACTGGCCCCATTGCGTGTGGTAAATCTGCCGGGATGACCCAGCCGACTTGTAGTACGGCAAGATTTTGGCAATGAACTTCAAACGTTGATCGATTTCGGTGGTGCCAAAGTTGCCCTTGGGCTCTGCGGCCACGCCTTCGGCAATGGCAATTTCTTGTGCATCAGAAAACGCGCCTTTGAAAGTGCGGGCATATTCCGCTTCGACATGGTTGGTCGATTGCAAGCGCCCCAAAGAGGCCAAGGTCTGCGTCCAA
>NZ_CAMBNZ010000112.1 GCF_945869175.1 Limnohabitans sp. Rim8
CGCCAACAAAGTGGCGGAAGATGCGGTGTTGGCATGGGCATCCACCAAGCCGGAGACGCCTGCCAGGACCCACAAACCCGCACTCCCCAACCAGGCATTGAGTCCTGCCGAAGCCACCATCACCAGGGCCAGCAGCAGCGGCAGTCCTGCTGCCGTTTTCAAGTCAAAAGCATGGCCGGCGCTTGACAATTCCTGCGGCATGGGCAGCGCCAACGCCTGTCGATACAAGCAAAGGCCATGCACGCTGGCCACCGCCGAGCCCAAGGCCAAAGGCCAGACCATGGCCCAGAACAACGCAGGGCAAAGCAATCCCATCACCAAGGCCATCTGAATCAAGGTCGCGATGGAAGACAACACCCCGCCAGCTGCGGCAGGCACCAACAAAGACGGCTCATCACGGGTCCGTTTGCCCATGGCATAGATGGTCGCGGCGCTGGAAACAAACCCTGAAGCCAAACCCACCCAGGCCAGGCCCAGTCTGGGGCCCATCCAACGCATGCCCACATAACCGGCAGCGCTCACACCCATGACCATCACAATCAACTGGGTCAGTTCACGGGGGTTGATGGCATCCCATGGCCCCATGAAGCGGTCAGGCGCCAGAGGCAAAGCGATCAAGGCCATGGCGGCCAACAACAATGTGTCATCCAAGTCTTGCTGGGTCAGTATTTGGCTGACAAAGTTGTGGATGCGACTGCGTGCGGCCAACAACAGCGCCAAGACCACCCCGACGCTCGCAGCGACCATGCCCTCTCGCATGGCCAAGCCGCCCAGCATGCAAGTCAGAACCAGAGCGAACTCGGTGGTCAATCCTGGCTCTTTGGTCGGTGTTTTCTGGTACGCCACCATGGCCCCCAAACCCACCAACAAAACCGCCAGCAAAAGCAATTCGCCGCCACCCAAGGCCATGCCGACCGAACCCATCAGCGCCACCACCGTGAAAGTCCGAATGCCCGCCGCACGTCGCCTCGCGCTGTCTTTTCGCCTTTCTCTTTCGGCGCCGATCAGCAGTCCAATGCCCAAAGAGATGCAAATGCCCATCGTGATCTCAAGTGACATCTGCGCTCCTGTGACTCACCAGATTGAGGTTCATTTTTCAGCCCAATTTCCAAAGAAAAAAGGCTCTGCAAAGACCTCCTCCATGCATGGAGTGTGCACCTTTGTTCAGATCTGATGGAAACACGGCATTTGGTCGAGAGTCACCTGCGAGGCACCCGCCGATTGACCCATTGGGTGCAGACCCCTAATCTGAGCACTGACATGGTCCACAGATGGCCATGCCTTCATCAGGAGACAGACATGCGTTGGGTTCAATTTTTCAAAACGGCTGCCTTGGTTTTGGCGGCCACAACCCTTCCAAGCGCCTGGGGCCAAAGCTGGCCGAGCAAACCCATACGCTGGATCGTGCCCTACACGCCGGGCGGCATCACCGACAACGCCACCCGCATGGTGGTCCAAAAGATCCAGGAGCAAACCGGTTGGTCCATCGTGGTGGACAACAAACCCGGTGCCAATTCGATTTTGGGGGCCGATCTGGCGGCCAAAGCCTCTGCCGACGGGCATACCTTTGTGACGGTGATCGGCGCCCATGCTGCCAACGCCACGCTGTATGCAGGGCGTTTGCCTTACGACCCGGTCAAGAGTTTTGCGCCGGTATCGCTGGTCGGCATCGCGCCACTGGTGATGACGGTGAACAACCAGTTGCCTGTCAAAAACGTCAAGGAACTGATCGACTACGCCAAAGCCAACCCCGGCAAACTCGCTTTTGGCTCCTCGGGCGTGGGGGCGGCAGCGCACCTGACACAAGAGTTGTTCAAGCAAGTGGCGGGCATTGACATGGTGCATGTGCCCTACAAAGGCACCGCCCCGGCATTGGCCGACCTGATGGGCGGCAACATCCAGATCCTGACCGACACGGCCAGCGCCATGATGCCCCATGTACGGGGGGGTAAGATCAAGGGCATGACGGTGTTTTCAAGCAACCGGGTGCCTGGTGCGCCCGAGGTGCCGACCATCACCGAATCGGGTGGCCCCGCCATCGAAGGCTCCACTTGGGTGTTGTTCTTGACGCAATCGGCTGTGTCCAAGGACATCGTGCGGCGCATGTCGGCCGAAACCGCCAAAGCGCTGAATTCACCGGACATCAAGGCCAAATTTGAAGCCTTGGGCATCATCACCGCTGACCCTTCGCCTGAGTTTGCAGCAAAGTTTCTGGACGAAGAAATCGTCAAATGGGCCAAGGTCATTTCGACCGCGGGCGTCAAAGCCGAATGAAAGTCAGCGGCTGAGACGCGCCCGCCAGGCCCCGAACATGGCGATCAAGCCCGGCACAATGATCAAGGCCCAGATGATTTTGGACAGGTGCGTTTGCACAAAGGGCAAATTGCCAAACAGGTAACCGGCCAGGGTCAGGCCTACCACCCAAATGCAGCCACCCACCACATTGAACAAGGTGAATTGGCCGCGGTTCATCTCGGCCACCCCCGCCACAAAGGGCACGAAAGTGCGGATGAACGGCATGAATCGCGCCAAGATGATGGTGATGCCGCCGTATTTTTCATAGAACGCATGGGCCTGGTCAAAGCCCTTGCGGCTGAAAAACCGGGAGTCTTCCCACTGAAAGACCTTGGGTCCAAAGTAGCGCCCAATCGTGTAATTGGTCTGGTCGCCCAAAATGGCCGCCACCAACAACAAGGCCATGACCAAGGGCAGATTCATCAAACCCGCGCCGCACATGGCCCCGACGATGAACAGCAGCGAGTCCCCCGGTAAAAACGGCATGATCACCAAGCCGGTTTCAACAAAAATGATCGCAAACAACAAGGCATACACCCAAGCACCATGCTGCCCTACAAAAGCTTCCAGATAGCGGTCGACGTGGAGGATGAAATCAACAAGTTGCAAAAGGATGTCCATGTCGGGATTATCAGCGAGCAAGCCCTAAAATCAGGCGGTGACCTCCCAACAGAACCCGGCTTCCGCGCGCCGACCCATCCGCGAACTCCCCGATGAACTGATCAGCCAAATCGCCGCTGGCGAAGTGGTCGAACGCCCGGCTTCGGTGGTACGCGAACTGGTGGACAACGCCTTGGACGCAGGGGCCCAAAGCATCACCTTGCGCTTGATCGGCGGCGGCACCCGCCTGATTTCGGTCGAAGACGACGGAGGCGGCATCGCGCCAGATGAGCTGGGCACGGCCTTGAAGCGCCACGCCACCAGCAAGATCGGCAACCTGGGGGACCTCGAATCGGTCATGACCATGGGTTTTCGGGGCGAAGCGCTGGCGGCCATCCACTCGGTCTCCGAGCTCACCTTGCTCTCGCGCACGGACGGTCAAAGCACCGCCTTTGCGCTGGACGGCCGCACGGGTGAAATTCGCCCGGCCGCCCGCGCCGTGGGCACCACGGTGGAGGTCAAAGAGCTGTTTTTCTCCACCCCTGCCCGCCGCAAGTTTTTGAAAAGCGACAGCACCGAGTTGGCCCACTGCATCGAGGCCGTGCGCCGCCACGCTTTGGCCCGCCCCGATGTGGGCTTTGCCATTTGGCACGAAGGCAAGCTCGTGGAGCAGTGGCGCGTCCACCCGGGTACGGCGGGTCTCGCGCAGCGCCTGGCCGATGTGCTGGGCGAAGACTTTGTGGCGCAGTCCATCCCGATCGAGTTCCACGCCGGGCCGCTCAAGGTGATTGGCCGCGCCGGTTTGCCCGACGCGGCCCGCTCGCGCCCGGACCACCAGTTTGCCTATGTGAATGGCCGTTTTGTTCGCGACAAAGTGGTCATGCACGGCGCACGCAGCGCCTACGAAGATCTGCTGCACGGCCACAAACAACCGGCCTATGCCTTGTTCATGCAAATCGACCCCACACTGGTCGATGTGAACGTGCACCCGACCAAAATCGAGGTGCGATTCAGAGACAGTCGCGCCGTGCACCAAGCCGTGCGGCACGCCCTGGAAAATGCCTTGGCTGCGCCCCGGTCGAACAAGTTGAGCGATGCCGCAGGCCCTCTCCACTTTGACCTGAAAGCCCCTGCCCCCACAGCCCTCCCCGAATCGGCCAACTGGCAACAAGGCGGCATGGCTTTTGAGCGGCCAGGCGCAGCCACTTTCAGTGCCCCAAGCTACAAACCCGCCGATTTTTTACGTGTCCGTGTGGACGGCGAGCAGGCGATGGCCGATCTGAAGGCACTTTGGCAGCCGAAAAGCGAGGACAACACCTGGCCCCCACATGCCTCAGAGCGAACCTTGTCGTGGGAGACCGCCTCCCTCGCAGAGAGTCCTGCCATGGCAGGGGCAAGCCCCTACGGGGTTGCAAAGACCTCTGCGCCATCTCTGCCAGAAGGCGACTGGCCCCTGGGCCGCGCCATAGCTCAGCTGCACGGCGTGTACATCCTGGCCGAAAACAAACAAGGCTTGGTGGTGGTGGACATGCACGCCGCGCACGAGCGCATCGTCTACGAGCGCCTGAAAAGCCAACTCCAAGCCCAAAGCAAGGAAGGCCCCCGCATCGCCAGCCAACCCTTGCTGATCCCCGCCACATTTGCCGCCACACCCAGCGAAGTGGCCACCGCAGAGGCCTGCGCCGACGCCCTTGAGCAACTGGGTCTGGAAATCTCCCCCCTGTCGGCCAAGACCCTGGCCGTTCGGGCCGTTCCCACCAGCCTGGCGCAAGGCGATGCGGTGGAATTGGCCCGCAGCGTACTGAATGAGCTGGCACAACACGATGCCAGCACCGTGGTGCAACGCGCGCAAAACGAGATCCTGGCCACCATGGCGTGCCATGGTGCGGTGCGCGCCAACCGCCGCCTGACCCTGGATGAAATGAACGGTCTGCTGCGCCAAATGGAAGAGACCGAACGCTCCGACCAGTGCAACCACGGCCGCCCCACCTGGCGGCAGATGGCCATGCGCGATCTGGATGCGCTGTTCTTGCGAGGCCGGTAATGACGGGCATGCCGCAAAAACTCATTGTTCTCCTCCTGGCTCTGCTGCTTGGCCTGCAACCGGTCACCACCGACTTGTATTTGCCGGCCTTGCCCGCCATTACACAAGTTTTTGGGGTGGGCATGGGCCAGGCTCAGCTCACGCTCACGGCACTGCTGCTGGCTTTTGGTCTGTCTCAACTGGTCTGGGGCCCACTGTCGGACCGCTTTGGCCGACGGCCCATCTTGCTGTGGGGCATGGCCGCCTATACCTTGGCTTCGGTGGCCTGTGCCTTTGCCGCTGACATGGCCTGGCTGATCGCCGGGCGCACCTTGCAAGGCATAGCCATGGGGGCTGGGGTCATGGCCGCTCGCGCGGTGGTGCGCGACCTGTACCCGCCCGCGCAAGGCGCCACCGTGATGTCACAAGCCCTCACGGGGCTGGGCATCATCGCCTGCACCTGCGCACCGATGGGTGGCATGCTGACCGACTGGCTGGGCTGGCGCATCGCCTTGCTCATGCTCGCCCTGTTCGGGGCGGTCACCCTCGCCTTGCTGTTTTGGCGTTTTGAAGAGACCTTGGCGCGCCCCGATCCGCACGCATTGAGCCCGGGCCCGCTGATTCAAGCCAACCTCGACATCCTGCGCAACCCCACTTTTCGCACTTGGTGCGCGCTCTCGGCTGCTTCATACCTTGGGCTGTTCACCTTCTTGGCCAGCTCGTCGTTCGTCTTTGTCACCGACATGGACTACAGCAAAACCGCCTATGGGTTTCTCATGCTCAGCATGTCGCTGTCCTACATTGCGGGGACTTTCTTGTGCCGATGGCTGTTGCGCCGCACCAGTGTGCACCGCACGGTGGGCATGGCGGCGGGCTTGACGATCACAGGGGGCGTGGGCATGGCGGCCCTCGCCTATGCAGGAGAAGGGCAGGACTGGTACGGGGCCTGGGCGGTCATGGTGCCCATGTACATTTTCATGATGGGGCATGGCGTGCATCAACCTTGCAGCCAAAGCGGCGCGGTCGTGCCCTTCCCGCAAAGGGCCGGTACGGCTTCGGCGCTGAACGGATTTTTGATGATGCTGGGTGCGTTTTTCATGGGCGCTTGGCTGGGCACCCACATGGACCGACCGGTTTTCGCCCTGGCGCACGGCCTCTTGTTGTGGGCCGTGGTCATCACGGTCCTGGCGTGGACCGCGGTACAGCGCCATGGCCGCCCCATGGCCACCACACAGCCTGCAAGCGCCAGCGCATGAACCGGCTCACCCCATCGGCCATGCAAGCACGGCCCATCGACGCCATTGCCATTGTGGGCCCCACGGCGAGCGGCAAAACAGCGGCCGCTTTGGCCTTGGCCGAAAGCCTGCAAGGCTGTGGGGGCGCAGAAATCATCAGCGTGGACTCTGCGCTGGTTTACCGGGGCATGGACATTGGCACGGCCAAGCCCAGCCGCCAAGAGTTGGAGGCTGTGCCACACCACCTGATCGACATCTTGGACCCCCTGCACAGCTACAGCGCCGCCGATTTTGCCCGCGACGCGACGCCCCTGATTGCAGACATAAGAGCACGTGGCAAAACACCTTTGTTGGTCGGGGGCACCATGCTCTACCTCAAAGCTTTGCTGGAAGGCCTGAACGATATCCCGTCGGCCAAGGCTGAGATCCGCGCTCAAATTCAGCAGCAAGCCCAAGACCTGGGATGGCCTGCTTTGCACGCTTTGCTGGCCCAAGTGGATCCGACCACTGCAGCCCGCTTGGCCCCCGGTGACAGCCAACGCATCGGTCGGGCTCTGGAGGTCTGGAACGCCACCGGACAGACCTTGACGTCTTTCCACCAAAGCGCCAAAAGCCATGCGCCCGACTGGCACATCCCAGTTATCAGCCTCGAACCCGAGGACCGCACTTGGCTGCATGCTCGCATCGTCCAACGCTTTGACCAGATGATGGCGACCGGTTTCATGCAGGAGATTCGGGGCCTGCGCCAACGAGGCGACCTGAATCCGGATTTACCCTCGATGCGCTGCGTCGGTTACCGTCAAGCTTGGCAGGGTCTGGATGCGGGCTGGCCGGACAGCCAGGTGCGGGAACTGGGCATTTTCGCAACCCGCCAACTGGCCAAACGACAAATCACTTGGCTGCGCAGCATGCCTGAAAGAAGGGTGGTGGCGGTCGATGGACCGCAAGACCCGCTCCCCCAGGTCTTGGCGCTGGCCCAAGCGTATTTGCCAAGATGAACAAGCGTTTTTATCTTCTGTCATGGGCCTGGGCCTGGGTGTGCGGCGCGCTGGGAGCTCAGCCGCTTGAACCTGCTTTGCAGCTTTCCGCCACCCGCTCAACACCGACCGCTGCAACGCTCTCGGTGCAAACACTGCACCTTCACAACGCCGGGGCTCGACCCACAGAGCTCGTTTGCACCCGCAAAGGCCCAGTCCCCAGGCGCCCCGACAGCGCCCCCGCAGAGCCGACCGAGATACCCGATGACTCAGACGTTGCACAAGCTTTGGCACAAGCGCTTACCGCCATGGACGCGCGCTCGGAGCCGGCACCCCGAACCGGTGCTGTACGGCTGCAAAAAACCGCCAACTTGCGCGTGGCCATTTGGGGCGACAGCCACATGGCCGCTGCATTCTTCAGCGACCAGTTGATGCGCCAAATCACGGGGCC
>NZ_CAMBNZ010000113.1 GCF_945869175.1 Limnohabitans sp. Rim8
AACTGATTTCTTTGCAAAGAAACCGAGAGCGAGCGATCAAGCAAAAAGCCCGCACTCGGCAAAGCGCACTGGGATCAATGCGTTTTGCCGAATGCAGGCTTTTTTTGTCAGCAAATTATGGTTTCCCATACTTGCAGTGAGCATGAAAATCTAATAAATTTAAGTGATTGTTTTTATTAGGAAAATCAACCACATCTACTTTTAACGACGAAATAACGACGAATAATCTCGTTATACGAATTCAAAAATAAATTGATAAAATTAATAAATTTAATAATATGATTTAATAAATACTAATAAATAGTAATTCTTATAGTATTAATTTTTATCTGAGCATCGTGTGCCCGCCTGATCGCGCCCACATCGAGGTGTTCGATCCTGACCTGCGTGGTTTTTATGTCGACGTGCTGGCCAGTGGTCGCAAAAGCTTTCGGCTGCGCTACAGCTTCAACAAAAAATTGCGCATCGTGACCCTGGGCAATGCCAGTGTGATGTCACTGGACGACGCCCGCCAAGCCGCCCGAGCATGGCTGCTCAAGGCCAAATTGGGCGAGGACCCGCTGGCCTTGCCCTCCGACGTGCTGGGCCCCACGGTGGCTTCATTTTTCTCAGACCAGTATTTGCCTTACATCAAAACCTACAAGCGCAGCTGGGTGACCGATGACTCGATGATGCGCAACCACCTCTTGCCTGCGCTGGGCCACAAACACATGGGTGCCATCTCAGCCCCCGATGTGGCGGTGTTTGTGAACCAGATGCGCACTCAGGGCTTCGCCCCTGGCACCTGCAACCGGGCTTTGGTCTTGCTGCGCTATGGCTTTGCCTTGGCACTGCGCTGGAAAGTGGCAGGCATCGAATCCAACCCGGTCAAAGAGGTCAAGAACTTGCGCGATGACAACAAGCTCGAGCGCTTCTTGACCAACGAGCAGATGGCCAGCCTGATGGCCGCTGTGCGAGAGAGTGACAGCGGCATGCTCCAGCACATCGTGTTGTTCTTGCTCTACACAGGCGCCCGAAAACGCGAGGTGCTGGATGCGACCTGGGCCGATGTGGACTGGGAGCGCAAGTCCTGGCGCATTCCCAAAACCAAGTCGGGCAAGATCCGGCACATTCCGCTGTCAGCCGGGGCCTTGCAGTTGCTCGGCACCTTGCAGGACATGACGCAACAACTGGGTGGCATGAACAGCGTGGTCAAAGGCCAGTTGGCCACCCGGCACATCTTTGCCAATCCACAAACCGGGGTGCCCTTCAGGTCGTTTTATTACAGCTGGGACTCGGCCCGCAAAAGGGCGGGCTTGCCAGACCTGAGGGTGCACGACTTGCGGCACAGTTTTGCCAGTTTCTTGGTGAACGCCGGGCGCAGCCTTTACGAAGTGCAGGAGTTGCTGGGGCATGCCGACATCCGCACCACCAGCCGCTATGCCCACCTCAGCCGAGATCGTTTGTTAGAGGCGGTGGAGGCGGTGCCTAATCTTTGAACGATGGCCTTTGACCGGCGCTTTTAACTGCTGCAGTGAGTGCAGGGCTTATGTCACCAAACCAGTCACCCATGCCAGTTGCTTTGGCAGGCAAACGGTCTGGAGGTCGTAGTGGGCTTGCGCAAAAAGCCTGGCATTGGCCCCCAGTTGCTGACGCGTGGCGGGGTCGTCCAACAAGTGGCACACCTCTTTGGCCAGTGTTGCGTGGTCAAAGAAGTTCACCAGCTTGCCCGTCTCGTTGGGCCGAATGGCCTCGTGCAGCGGTTGCGTGTCGCTGGCCACAATGGCGCAGCCTGCGCTCATGGCTTCGAGCAAGCTCCAGCTCAGCACAAAGGGGTAGGTCAGGTACACATGCACCGTGCTCAGTTGCAAGAGCGGGATGAAGTGCTGGTAGGGCACATTGCCCAGAAAGTGCACTCGGCCCCAGTCTGCGTCTGAGATTTGAGGCCGCACCTCAGCCGCAAAAATGTCTTTCCACTTGGTACCGCCGTGCTCTTGTGGCGTGGGCCTGGCCCCATAGCTCACATCGTCAGCGCCCACAATCAGCACACGCGCCTGAGGTCTTTGCTTCAGTATGTGTGGCAACGCCCGCATGAACACGTGGTAACCCCGGTAAGGCTCCAGGTTGCGGTTGACGAAGGTGATGACCTCGTCCTCGCGGGTCAAGCTCAAGTGGTTGTTCAATGTAAGCTTGACATGGGGGTTGGGGGCGACGGCCTGGGTGTCGATGCCGTCGTGCACCACGGAGATCTTGGCTCTGAACGGCTCGGGGAAGGTGCTGGCTTGCCAGTGGGTGGGCGACATCCCCGCGTCTGCCACCTCAAAGTGCAGCAAGTTGTTCAGGTTTTTCAGGCGCAGACGGCATGCGTCTCCGGCATCCTTCACGGGAAACTCGGGGTCAAACCCCACATCAGCGCCATGCGGGTGGTAGAAAAATTCGCAGTAAATGCCCAGTTTGGCCTGGGGCCAGACTTCTTTCAAAAACAAGCTCTCGCCCCAGCCGTGGTGGGCGATGACCACATCGGGTTCAAAGCCCTCGGCCTTCATCTTCAATGCTGCCCTGAAACACGCTTCGCCCCGGATGGTCTTGGTCTCAAAATCTGACACCCACGGGTGCACGTTGGGGGTGGTGCCCCGGGTGGCGGTGTAATGCACCAACCTGACGCCCTGCCATTCCTGGGCCTGGGTTTTTTGCATGGTCATGGCCACCACGGTATGCCCTTGGCTCACCAGCGCGGGGGCCAGAAATTTGAATTGGCCGGGGAAGTTTTGGTGGATGAACAGGATTTTCATCAACTTGATTTCGTGATGCCCTGGGCCGCGACCACCTTCAGCACGCCCAGCTTGACCAGCCAAACCAAAGCGCGATAAACCAAGGCCCTGCGCTCTTGTGCGGTGCCTTCGATCAAAGCAGACGCGGTGCTGGGCGACTGTGCCCGTTGAAGGACCGAACGGATCTCGGCTTCGCTGGGCAGGATGACCTTGGCATAGTCCACCATGGTCAGCTGGCGGTAGGCCAGTGCCCGGGTGATGGCGGTGTTTGCATCGGCATCCACCAAAGCCAACAGAGTCTGGGGCGTCAGCACTTGTGTGGGGTAGCTGGCAAAGGCGTGGAACGGGTCCATGCGCGCAGGCCAGGGGTGGGCCAGGGTGGGGGTGTCATTGTTCTTGGCAGTCAAGCGCAGTTCTTTCTGCTGCGCCCACAAGGCTTCGTACTGGGCAATGATGTGCTTCCAGTCATAAACCGCCACAGCCCGCTGACGTCCAGCCTCGCCCATCTGGCGCCGCAGCGCCGCACTGCTGAACAGCTTTGCAAAAGCCGCTGCTGTGGCCTGCACATCCACTGCCACCAGGGTACAGGTGTGGCCGCAGTACATGTCGTAGGTGTCGATCTCCAGCGCATGGCGCAAAGCCAAGTCACCGCCCAAGCCCGCTGGGGGCATCCAAGTGGGGATGCGGAACCCGTCCACCCCGTCGCGCACCGTGTCTTTGTAACCATCCCAGTCCGACACCACCACGGGCAAACCAGCGGCCATGGCCTCGATGGGCACGATGCCAAAGGTTTCCTGGATGTTGTCCGACAAAGAGCAAAACACGTCGGCACCAGCCCAGGCGGTGAGCCGGTCTTCGGCTTGGCGGCCATCGAGCGTGACCACCCGCACACTGGGGCAAGCCAGTTGGGCTGCGTCGGCGTAGGATTTGGCGATGAAGTCGTTGGCATGCCAGCCGCACTCGACCAGCACCACCTGCTTGCCCGTTGACTGGGCCGCTGCTTCCAGCGCTTGGTACATGGCCAAGGGGTGGGCTTTGGCATGGAACGACAGGCGGCCCATGAACAGCACCACCAAAGTATCGGCTGACACACCTAAGGCAGCGCGGGCAGCGGTCTTTTGGTCTGGGGTGTAGGCGAAGTCAGCCGTGTGGATGCCCAAGGGGATCACCGGCAACTGCGGCAGCACCACCCGAGAGATGCCTAGGCGGGACTGAAGATAGTCCACTTGCGCTTGAAGAAGTCGAGAAACATTGTCTTTGACCGCCGTGGAGGTGCAGATGACCGCATCCCAGGGCTGAACAGGTGCCGTGACCAGATCGGCCAAGGCGTCCATGGCCCCTGCGGAGGAGGTGGTGTGGGTAATGCCGCAAAGACTCCAAGCGGTGTGCCCGAAGGCGGCGCGGTGAAAGGCGTGCTGTCCAATGCCCGGGCCGGGGAAATAGACCATGCCCGATTGGGCCAATGCACCCAAACTGGTTTTGTCCACCGCCTTGACCGGCTCCTTGCGCCCCGCAGACTGCGCCGCATGGGCAAAGTGCTGCGCGTGCTCAGGACGTTGCACCTGCGCCCAGAGCGCTGTGGCGGTGCTGTGCAAAAAGAAACCACGCAAAAAAGACTCACCGGCCGCGTTGCGGCCCATGAGTTTGGGGCCGCTGGTGGTGTAGGCCTCGGGGTGGTAATAAATGGCGGTCATGTGATCGATGTTAGTTTACCCAAGCAGTTCTCGAATACACACAGGACCTGCAGATGATTTCGACTGCCCATTATGTTGTTTGTAATTATTATCATTAAAATCAAAATGTTTAAAACTTGCAAATTGGAGTGGCAAGTGAACTTTTTGAAATCGCTTGGGATGGTGGGCTGCGCGGCCCTGTTGGTGGCCTGCAGCGGTGACCCCGGTGGCGGTGGATTTCTCAATTCCACCGGGCAGGTGGCTGTGGCCACGCCGGCGCCCGGCAATGTGTCGGCTTACGCCGCTGCACGGTTTTTAGAGCAAGCCTCTTGGGGGCCCACCCCCCCAAGCGTGAAAGAAGTGCAGCGCTTGGGCCTGTCCGCTTGGATAGACCAGCAGTTCAAAACCCCGGCGTCCATCGCCGTGGCCCCAAGCTATGTCATTGATTACGACGATGACAACCTTTCTGCAAGAGACAAGGCTTGGACGTTTTTCCCTAAAACCTTTTATGACCACACTTTGGGTGGGGCAGACCAATTGCGGCAAAGATCGGCTTGGGCCTTGTACAACTTCATCCCGATTGGTAACACCGGCTTCGCTTACGGCAAGGTCGAGTACTACAACACTTTGCAGCGCGGTGCCTTGGGCAACTTCTCGGACCTGATCCGCAACGTCACCCTCAACCCCTTGATGGGGTTTTTTCTGAACAACGACCAAAACCGTGCCGATCGCCCCAATGAAAACTATGCCCGCGAATTGATGCAGTTGTTCACCGTGGGTTTGGTCAAGCTCAACCCCGATGGTTCGGTGCAACGCGACACCTCGGGCAAAACCATCGAGACCTACACCCAGCAAGACGTGACCCAAGCCACCAAAGCCTTATCGGGTTGGGGCAGCGACTACAGCCCCTTCTTGCCCAGAACCAATGGGGCCAACTACGGCAAACCCATGATTGCGCAAACCTGGGACGGTGCGCATGACAAGACCAGCAAAACCGTGTTGGGCAGCCCGATTGCGGGTGGGCAATCGGCCTCGCAAGACCTGGATTCACTGATTGGCATCTTGGTGAACCACCCCAACACAGCGCCTTTTGTCTCACGCCGCTTGATTCAAAGCCTGGTCAGCAGCAGCCCTTCACCCGCCTACTTGAGCCGAGTCTCGGCGGTGTTTGTCAGTTCCCGTGGCGACTTGGCCCAGGTGGTCAAAGCCGTCTTGCTGGACCCGGAAGCCCGTGCGGGCGATGACCCTGCCCAACAAATTGCCCGTGTCGGCAAGATGAAAGAACCCGTTTTGGCACACACCCAAGTTCTGCGTGCCATGGGCTGCACGCAGGCAGTGGCCGACAGCAGAAACTCCAAACCCGACAGGGTCTATGAAGCCTGGACCCAGCAGGCTTACTTTGCGCCCAGCGTGTTTGGGTATTACTCGCCCGACCACACGGCACCCGAATCGCTGGTGCCCGCGCCCGAGCAAAAGCTCATCACCAGCGACGAAGTGCGCCGACGGGCCAGCGACTTGACCTACCGCGTCGAGAAAAAAGCCGACTTCACCCAAGCCGGCTGCGAGGTGGACTTGTTCGTCAATGCCGCAGCCACTTCGGATGAGGCCTTGGTGGCGCTCATCAATGAGCGGTTTTTCAAAGGTGCCATGCCGGCCCCTTTGCGCCTGGGCGCCAAAAACCTCTTGACCCAAGACTTGGTCAACCAAACGCCGCAGCGCAAGTTCACCGAGTTGCTGCAAATCCTCATCAGTACACCGACTTTTGGAGTGGTGAAATGACCCACCGCAGACACTTTTTGCAGCAAGCCTCGCGTTGGGGCTTGGGCGCTTTGGGCGCGTCCATGGGCTTGTATTCGGTCAACGGCCATTCGGCTGCCCCCCCGGGTTACAAAGCGCTGGTGGTGGTGCACTTGAACGGGGGTTGCGACAGCAACGACATCTTGGTGCCGCTGGACGGGGGTTTTTCGGATTACACCAAAGCGCGCCCCGGCATCGGCCTGGCCAAAAGCCAGATCACGAGCTTGGGCACCCACCTGGGCCACAACATGGGCCTGAACAACGCCATGGCCAATTTGACCCCCTTGTTCAACAGCAAACGGTTGGCCTTTGTGGTCAATGCGGGCGCACTCGTCAAGCCCACCACCACAAGCGATGTGCTGAACGGCCGCGCCACCTTGCCCCCGTTTTTGTACTCGCACCCTGAGCAAACGCAGTTTGTACAAGGCTGGACCGGCGACGAAGACCCCAGCGGTTGGGGGGGTCGGGCCATTGAGGCCCTGAACCCCGACCGCACCCTGAAAGCCCCCTTGATTGCGGTCAACTCCAACGACAAAACCTTGGTGCTGGGCCAACGCAGCCGCGTGATTTTGGCCAACTCGGGCGGCTCCAAGTGGATGGGCTCTGCCGATCTGACCAACCCTGGCAACCATTGGACGCAGACCTTGGCCTCTTTGGGGCGCTTGCAATCGACCAACCATGTCGAAGCGGAATATGCCCGCACTTTCAAGGGCGCGTTTTCTGATGCACAAGAAATTGCCATTGCCGAAGGCGTGGCTGCAGAGCCCAAGGGCAACTTTGGCACCACCGAAATCGATCAACGTTTGAAGTTCATTGCCAAAATCTTGCCTTACTACAAGTCGGCGGGGTCATCCCGGCAGATTTACCACACGCAGTGGGGCCAGTTTGACACCCATGCCAACCAGCGCAACACCACCAACGACGGCGGCAACATGGACCTGGACTCCCAGTTGGTCCAGTTGGCCAACGCCATGGTGGCGTTTGACCAAGCCATGAACGCGGCCGGCATGGCCAACGAGGTGGCGGTGCTGGTCATGAGTGAATTCAACCGCACCGTGGACCCAGCTTCAGGCAATGGCTCCGACCATGCCTGGGGCGGCCATTGGATGGTCATGGGCCAAGGCGTGAGCGGTGGCAAGTTGTATGGCAAAACTTTCCCCAGCCCCGTGCTGGGGGGTGCTGATGACGCCCACGACGGCAAACGCGGTTACTTTGTGCCCCAATGGTCGACCGACCAAGTGGCGGCCGACCTGTTGACCTGGTTGGGCTTGCCTACCAGTGCG
>NZ_CAMBNZ010000114.1 GCF_945869175.1 Limnohabitans sp. Rim8
GTGTTCAGGCGTTCTTGGGCACTTTCGCGGTCGATGAATCGGGCGCTGCCAAACACCACCACGGTGTGTTCGATACCGGCCTCGGCTTGGGCCAGATCGGGCTTGAGCATTTCCAGTTGGAATCGAATGCCCCGGGTTTCTCGGCGCAACAAAAACTCAGGGTCGGCAAATGCCAAGCGTTTTGCCTCGGGCAGCATCCAATCGCTGGTGGGGCTTTCGTTTTGCAAATCCGACCAAGCGTGGGCCAAGGTAGCGTCTTGAATGTTGGGTTTGTTAGGCATGCCCTCATTGTGCATGCGCCATAAAAAAGCCCCTTTCGGGGCTTTATGGAGGGTTTGACCGGCAGATCAGACGCGTTTGCGGTATTCACCTGTGCGGGTGTCGATCTCGATCTTGTCACCCTGGGACACGAACAAAGGCACAGGCACTTCCATGCCGGTGGCAATCTTGGCGGGCTTGAGCACCTTGCCAGAGGTGTCGCCTTTGACGGCTGGCTCGGTCCAAGTGATCTCGCGCACCACGCTGGTGGGCAATTCAACCGAGATGGCTTTCTCGTTGTAGAACACCACTTCGAGTTCCATGCCGTCTTCCAAGTAGTTCAAAGCGTCACCCATGTTGGTGGATTCGACTTCGTATTGGTTGAAATCGGTGTCCATGCACACATACATGGGGTCCGCGAAGTACGAGTAGGTGCAGTCTTTCTTGTCCAAAATGACTTGGTCCATTTTGTCGTCAGCGCGGAACACGACTTCGGTGCCGAAGTTGGCGATCAGGCTTTTGAGCTTCATGCGCACGGTCGACGAGCCGCGGCCACCGCGTTGGTATTCGGTGCGCAGGACGACCATGGGGTCTTTGCCGTGCATGATGACGTTGCCGACGCGTATTTCTTGAGCGGTTTTCATAGGAATTGAGTCTGAAATGAAAGGGGGGTGGCTTACAGCCAAGCCCCATATTCTAACCTCTAGGGCTAGGTTTTCTCGCCCACATGCAGGGCCAATTGACTTGCCAAGTCAGTTTGGTGGGAGAGTCTTTGTTGTGCGTCTTTGACGCAACGCTGCCACTCGGCCAGATCTGTCTGATCTATTGTCATTCTGTTTTTGGATTCTGACCCATTCCAAACCCGATGCGCCCGCCGCAGGCACTCAGGTGCCTGCAGCCAGTCCAATAACGCCCCCAGTTTGGCGTGGTGCGCCTTGTCGTCTTGCGGGTAAATGTGCCAGATGAAGGCTTGGCCGGCCCACAGGGCACGCACCAGCGAGTCTTCGCCGCGTACAAAGTTGAGGTCACAGGACCAAAGCATCTCGTCAAAACCGTTTTGGTCGGTGTAGGGCAGGGCGCTCCAGTTGGGGTGCACAGCCATCTCTTTCAGTGCTTGTTGCACAGCTGCCATCGGTCGTCCAGGCGTGACCAACAAGTGGTGAGGTGTGCCCACCATTTGCGCCAGCAGTTGGGGCAGAGCGGCGGGTTCGTAGCAAAACAGGCTGATGAGCAGACCACCCGGCGCCAAGTTGGGGGCGTGTTGTTGACGCCAGGCGACGCGGTCAAAGCCTTGTTGTCGGGTCAGCAGGTCGGCTTCACGCAACAGGCCGCCTGTGTCTGGCGTGAAGCCGGGATAAAAGAATGTCTTGGTCCAACCCTTGGCCGGGCCGCTCATCACGGGCGAGGGGAGGCGGTGCATCCGGGGCACCCATTCTTCTGCGCTCAGGTATTCCAAGTTGATCCAGGCAGGTTGCTGCTGGCGCGTGGCGGCCGCGTGAGCCACAAAGGCTTCGGGCAAGGTGCAGCCAAAGGCTTCGACCCAAACGTCGGCATAGGGCAAGCTTTCCAACAAGGCCTGGTCGCTCGCTTTGTCCCAGGGCAGCACCGCGACAGGTGAAAAGGAGGCTTGGCCATGGTCCGCTGCCATCCAAGCCAATGCCGAGGCATCGTCCACCCACAGTCGCACCGATTGCCCCAACTGGGCCAATTGACAGGCCAGTCGCCAGCACACGCCCAGGTCGCCGTGGTTGTCTATCACGGTGCAAAAAATGTCCCAGATTTTCCCGGTGTGGCGCGAGTTCATAAAAAGGGATTGTCGCGGCAAAGTGTTTCACCGTCACAATACGCGCCATGAACGCGGCACACGACGAATCCTTGTTGGCCCAGGTGGCGGCGCTTCCGGCTTTGCCGGGGGTTTACCGTTACTTCGATGCGCAAGGCAGCGTGTTGTATGTGGGCAAAGCCAAGCAGCTGAAAAAGCGGGTCTCAAGCTATTTCCAAAAGGACCACGGCGGCACACGCATCGGCCACATGGTCAGCAAGATCGCCCGCATGGAAACCACGGTGGTCCGCTCCGAAGCCGAGGCGCTGCTCCTTGAAAACAATCTGATCAAGACGCTGAGCCCGCGCTTCAATATCCTGTTTCGCGATGACAAGACCTACCCCTACCTGAAGCTCACGGGCAATGGCACACTTTTTTTGAAAGCCGTTTCGGGTGCGCCCGAGCCGCAGACTTTCCCCCGTGTGGCCTATTACCGGGGTGCGGTCGAGAAAAAACACCGGTACTTTGGCCCATTCCCGAGTGCTTGGGCGGTCAAGGAGTCGATTCAGCTTTTGCAAAAAGTGTTCCGCCTGCGCACCTGCGAAGACACGGTGTTTGCCAACCGTACCCGTCCTTGCTTGCTGTACCAGATCAAGCGCTGTTCGGGGCCCTGCGTCAACTTGATTAGCCCTCAGGCTTATGCCGATGACGTGCAACACGCCGAGCGGTTTTTGAAGGGCGAGACACAGGCCTTGTTGCAAGAGATGGAAGCGCGGATGATGGCACATTCAGAGCGCCTTGACTTTGAGCTGGCCGCCGAGGTGCGCAACCAAATCACGGCCCTGTCACGCGTGCTGCACCAGCAGTCGGTGGACACGGGCACCGACACCGATGTGGACATTTTGGCTGTGCGGGTGCAGGGTGGGCGTGCCTGTGTGAACCTGGCCATGGTGCGAGGCGGACGGCATTTGGGGGACCGGGCTTACTTTCCGGCGCATGTGGAAGATGCCCATGCCTTACTGGCCATAGGAGACGATGAACAGCCCCAGGTGGCGGTCGAGGTTCAGGTTTTGGAAGCCTTCATGGCCCAGCACTACATCGGCATTCCGGTCCCGGTTGCGATGATCACCAGCGTGGCGGTGGATAAAGCTTTGGTGGCGGCTTTGTCGCAACAAGCGGGTTACAAAATTGCGGCCGTGCACAACCCACGAGAGCAGCGCCGGGTGTGGCTGGAGATGAGCGAGAAAAATGCGGAGATCCAGTTGACCCGTTTGCTGGCCGAGGAAGGTTCGCAACAGGCCCGAACCCGGGCCTTGGCCGATGCCTTGGATTTGGCCCCAGACGATCTGGACGCGCTGCACATCGAGTGTTTTGACATCTCGCATACAGGCGGTGAGAACACCCAAGCCTCGTGTGTGGTGTTCCGTCAGCACAAGATGCAAAGCAGCGATTACCGCCGATACAACATCGAGGGCATCACCCCGGGTGACGATTACGCCGCCATGCGCCAAGTGCTCATGCGCCGCTATGGCAAGCTGGCCGAAGCCTTGCGATCGGGCGAGGGCACAGCGCGTTTGCCCGATTTGGTGTTGATCGACGGCGGCAAAGGACAGGTGAGCATGGCCCGTGAGGTGTTCACCGATTTGGGCTTGGATTTGTCGCGCATCGTAGGCGTCGAAAAAGGCGAGGGCCGCAAGGTGGGCCTCGAAGAGTTGGTGTTTGCCGATGGCCGTGACAAGGTCTATCTGGGTAAGGATTCTGCAGCGCTCATGTTGGTGGCGCAGATTCGCGATGAAGCCCACCGTTTTGCCATCACGGGCATGCGGGCGCAGCGTGCCAAGGTGCGCATGGGCGGCAGCAAGATCGAGGAAATTCCGGGCATTGGGCCTCGCAAACGCGCCAAATTGTTGCAGCGTTTTGGCGGTGTGCGTGGGGTGGAAAGTGCCAGCGTGGAAGACTTGTTAAGCGTAGAAGGCATATCAAAGGATTTGGCCGAGGCCATTTACAACGCCTTGCACTGAGGCTGCGCGCAAGAGACATGGCGGTGACGCATTGACGTGCCACAATGAACCCCATGTTTTTCACCATTCCAACCATCATGACTTGGACGCGCATTGTTGCGATCCCATTGATCATTGGCGTGTACTACTTGGACAGTTTGGCGGTGGAGACGCAAAACCTGATCGCCACCGTCATGTTTGTGCTGTTTGCGTTCACCGACTGGCTGGACGGATTTTTGGCCCGCAAACTCAACCAGACCTCCGCTTTTGGCGCTTTTTTGGATCCAGTGGCTGACAAATTTTTGGTGTGCGCCGCCTTGCTGATGTTGGTCCAAATGGACCGGGTGAACGTGCTGGTGGCGCTGATCATCATTGGCCGCGAAATCGCCATCTCATCCTTGCGGGAGTGGATGGCCCAGATTGGTGCCAGCAAAAGCGTGGCTGTTCACATGGTGGGCAAAATCAAGACCACCGTGCAAATGACGGCGATTTCTTTTTTGCTCTACAACGGGACGCTGTTGGGTGTGATCAACACCCGCGTGTGGGGTGCCGTCTTGATCGTGGTGGCCGCGATTTTGACGGTGTGGTCCATGGTTTATTACATGCAAAAGGCCCTGCCTGAAATCCGAGCCCGGGTGAAATGAGCGCGGCGGCTTCGTCTGACGCCTGGGTGAAGGCGACACCTGTGGTGTTTGTGTTGATCTGGGCCACCGGATTCATTGTGGCCCGCTTTGGCATGCCCCACGCCCCGCCATTGACCTTTTTGTCGGTCCGATATGCCTTGTCCATTGCGTGCTTTTTGGCTTGGATTTCATGGGCCAAGGTGGCTTGGCCACAAAGCCGCCAGCAATGGCTGCATTTGTCGGTCACGGGCATCTTGATGCACGCAGGCTACTTGGGCGGTGTTTGGGTGGCGGTGAAAGCAGGGATGGGGTCGGGCTTGTCTGCCTTGATTGTGGGATTTCAACCCGTTTTGACCGCCATTTGGCTGGCCTACAGCCTGCGTGGCAGCGAGCAACCGGGAATCACGCGACGTCAATGGTGGGGTTTGTCGCTGGGTTTCGTCGGCTTGTTGATGGTCGTCTGGCGCAAATTGACCTTGGGCACGCCCTTGGACCATGTCACGCCGGCCAACATGGCTTTTGCCCTGACGGCTTTGCTCAGCATCACGGTGGGCACGCTGTACCAAAAGCGCTTTGTCAATCCCTGCGACGTGCGTTCGGCCAACACGGTTCAGTTGCTGGCCGCCTTGGTGGTCACCTTGCCATGGGCGCTGATGGAAACCGAGTCCGTGCGTTGGAACAACGAATTGATCGGGGCCATGGCCTGGTCAGTGCTGGGTTTGACTTTGGGGGGCAGTTCACTGTTGTATCTGTTGATTCAACGGGGTGCCGCTGCCTCGGTCACCAGCCTGATGTATTTGGTCCCTCCCACCACCGCCATCATGGCTTGGCTGTTTTTTGGTGAAACCATCACCATCACCACCCTTTTGGGCACGTCCCTCACGGCGGTGGGGGTCAGTTTGGTGGTGCGGCCGTCCCGTCCCTGACGCGCAGACCTTTGCTTTGTTGCTAAGCTCTTGTTTTTTCGTTTTCTCACCTTTTGTTTTTTGATCCACAGAAAGTAACCCGTATGAGCAAGCACCGTATCGCTGTCATTCCTGGAGATGGCATTGGCAAAGAAGTCATGCCCGAAGGCCTGCGGGTCATGGATGCGGCAGCCCGCAAATTCGGCATCGATTTGCAGTTTGACCATTTTGACTTTTCAAGCTGGGATTACTGCGAAAAGCACGGCCAAATGCTGCCCGACAACTGGAAAGACCTGATTGGCGGTCATGATGCCTTGTACTTTGGTGCAGTGGGCTGGCCGGACAAAATCGCCGACCATGTGTCGTTGTGGGGCTCTTTGCTCTTGTTTCGCCGGGAGTTTGACCAATACATCAACCTGCGTCCAGCCCGGCTGATGCCTGGCATCATCGCGCCCGTGGTACGGCGCGACGGCAGCGCCCGCCAGCCGGGTGAGATCGACATGTACATCGTGCGCGAAAACACCGAAGGCGAATACTCCAGCGTGGGTGGCCGCATGTTTCCCGGCACCGAGCGAGAGATCGTGATGCAAGAGTCCATCATGACCCGCATTGGCGTCGACCGCGTCTTGAAGTTCGCATTCGAGTTGGCCCAATCACGCCACAAAAAGCACCTGACCAGTGCCACCAAATCCAACGGCATCGCCATCACCATGCCTTATTGGGACGAGCGTGTGGCCGAAATGGCCAAGGGTTATCCAAGCATCCACTTGGACAAGTTCCACATCGACATCCTGACAGCCCATTTTGTCCAGCGCCCCGACTTTTTCGACGTGGTGGTGGCCAGCAATTTGTTCGGTGATATCCTGAGCGACTTGGGCCCAGCCTGTACCGGCACCATCGGCATCGCTCCAAGCGCCAACCTGAACCCAGACCGGAAATTCCCCTCCCTCTTTGAGCCTGTGCATGGTTCTGCGCCAGACATCGCAGGCAAAGGCATTGCCAACCCCATCGGGCAAATTTGGTGTGGCGCCATGATGCTGGAGTTTTTGGGCCACAAAGACGCACACGATGCCGTTTTGACCGCCATTGAGAAAGTGCTGGCAGCCGGTGCCGATGCCCCACGCACACCTGATTTGGGAGGAACGGCTAAAACTTCCGATGTGGGCAAGGCCATTGCTGAGGCACTTTGAAAACCACTTGATGGGCGTTCCAGCTCAGGCAGCGCATTGAATATCTGTGGTGCCGTGCCTGCTTTGTTGAGTTTTCATGGATAAAATCTCATAAACTGCTGAAACGAGTTCCTTCAGACTGTGGTACTTCCATGGATTTTCAAAGTCAAGCACACGATGGCTTTGGACAAGTTGGACTTGATCCGTTTTCACTGCGGGTGCGATTAAAATTCATATGCCCAAGTTTCAATCCCTCTCTGCTGCAAAAACAGTGTGAAGTTTTGAAAAGAAGATTTTTTATGTGGGGCGCTTAGCTCAGTTGGTAGAGCGGCTCCTTTACACGGAGTAGGTCGGCGGTTCGAGACCGTCAGCGCCCACCACCCTATAAAGTAAAGGCGAACCCAGTGTTCGCCTTTTTTCTTGACAACCCGAGACTTCAGACATGTTTGATTCCATTCGCAACAACTCAAAAATCTTGATGGGGTTGTTGTTCTTGCTGGTGATTCCTTCTTTTGTGCTGTTCGGCATTGAGGGCTACAGCCAGTTTGAAGACAAAGGTGCCGTGGTCGCCAAGGTCGATGGCCAAAAAATCACGCAGTCCGAGTGGGATGCTGCCCATCAGGCTGAAGTGGATCGCATTCGTGCTTC
>NZ_CAMBNZ010000115.1 GCF_945869175.1 Limnohabitans sp. Rim8
CAGCGGTCATCCATTGCACACCGCCGTTTTGCAGCAGGCCTTCGTTGCCCGCACTGTCGCGGTGCAGCATGCGCCCGGCGATCATGTAGGTCACAGTTTCAAAACCCCTGTGCGGATGGTCCGGAAAACCGGCGATGTCGTCGTCGGGCTTGTCACTGCCAAAGGCATCGAGCATCAAAAAGGGGTCCAGCCGGTGCTGAAGGTCTTGCGTGAGGATGCGGCTGAGCTTGACGCCTGCACCGTCCGAGGTCGCCTGGCCGGTGACCAAGCGCTCCACCGTGCGGGACAGGGCGACCGGGTGGTTGGATGGGGGAAGGTTCACGCAGGCTCCTTGTGCAAGTTCAGGGGTTATGGGCTCAGGCCAACTTCAATCCCCGCAATTGTGAATGCGCTGGCCCTTCCAAATCGGGCGGCAGCTGGTGTTTGGCTTGCAGGTAGTGGTGGGTGTACACCTCAAGCCAGGCCTGCATCGCATGCGCAGCGGGGGCTTCGCCCGCCAGATGCAAACAAAGCGCAGCGACCTCGCTGGTACAAAAGTGGTCATCGCGCCGCGAACGGCGCAGTTTGTAATTCGAGACCTTTTCGGAGTTCAAGCTCAGCACGGGCAAGGCATTGAGATAAGGGCTTTTGCGAAACATCTTACGGGCTTCGGGCCAAGTGGCGTCCAGCAAAATGAACAGCGGGCGTTTGCCCGCAGCCGGCGTTTGAGCTGTCTCGGTCACCCGCTCTGGCTCGACAAATTCACCCGGAAACACCACCACCGGCTGCCACTGCGGATCGGCCAGCAGCGCCAGCATGGCCGGGTCGACTTCGGTGCGTGCCCAACCGAAAGCAAAAGTGTCCTGCACCACATCGGCAATCAGCCAGCCGGTGTTGCTGGGCTTGAGGGGCTCGATGTCGGCCATGAGCAAACACATGCCCGCATGGGTGGGCCAGCTGGCGCGCAGAGCACAGATGCAATGGCTGGGCACCAAGCGGCAACCGGGGCAACGCGCACCTTGGGTGCCACCACGGGCTAAAAACGGTTTGGCGCTGCGGGCCAGACGAGCGGTACGCAGGCGCGAAACAGCGTGGGGCACAGCAACGCAGACTGGAGAGGCCAAGCTCATGGGCGATTCAAGACAATCCCACGCCAACAGCAGGGGTGGCCATGCGCGATCGACGGGCCATTTCTTCGTCATGCGCATCGTCGATTTCGCGCAGTACAGCGGCCATGTTCACATCGGCGGTGGACCGTTCAAAACGACCCGTCAGGGCTGTTTCGTTGCTGAGCAATCCGGCTTGGTACAGGCTCCATATTTCGGGGCCGTAGTCGGTCTTGAGCAGTCCAGGGGCAAATTGCCCAAAGAAGTTGCGCAGGTTGCCCACATCACGCAGCAACATGCGCTGAGCGTGGTTGTTGCCGGCCGCGTCCACGGCTTGGGGCAAATCGATGATGACGGGCTCGTCCACGCCGGGCAAATCGCCTTCACCGGGAATGTGCGCCAACAAAATATTGAACTCTGACAAATCACCATGCACCACGCCTGCACACAGCATGCGTACCACCTCGGCAATCAAGGTGGCATGGTGTTGCAGGGCTTGCTCAGAGGTGAAGGCCACATCGTTCAGCCGCGGTGCAGCATCGCCATGGGTGTCGGTCACCAACTCCATGAGCAAAACGCCGTCAAAAAAGTTGAAGGGTTTGGGCACGCGCACCCCCGCTGCGGCCAGGCGGTACAAAGCATCCACCTCGGCGCTTTGCCAGGCGGCCTCTTGTTCTTGCCTGCCAAACTTGCTGCCCTTTGCCATGGCGCGTGCCGAGCGCGAGTTTTTGACTTTGCGGTTCTCGGTGTAGTCGACCGCCTGGCGGAAACTGCGGTGGGTGGCCTCTTTGTAGATCTTGGCGCAGCGGGTCTCGTCACCGCAGCGCACCACAAACACCATGGCTTCTTTGCCACTCATGAGCTGGCGCACCACGGTGTCGATCAGGCCCTCTTCAACCAAGGTCTGCAGTCTGGGCGGCGCCTTCATCCAGGGCGATGCAAGACGCAAATTTTGTGGCCATCGGGGTCACGCAAATAGGCCAAGAACAACTTGCCAGAAGGGCCCTCGCGCCAACCTGGAGGGTCTTCGCAGGTCACACCGCCATGGGCCATGCCAGCGGCGTGAAAGGCCTCAGCCTGCTCCACCGAGGCCGCCTTGAAACCATAAGTGGTGCCGTTGCCGACCGAAGCGGCCTGACCATTGATGGGCGTGGTGATGCCGAACGAGCCGGTGGGGCTGCGGTAAAAATAACGCTGGTTGTTGGCCACACCCGGAGCGATGCCCACGGTGCCCAACACGGCGTCG
The DNA here is from genome assembly GCF_945869175.1 of Limnohabitans sp. Rim8. Classification (GTDB taxonomy): domain Bacteria; phylum Pseudomonadota; class Gammaproteobacteria; order Burkholderiales; family Burkholderiaceae_C; genus Limnohabitans_A. Next base: position 2,332 of record NZ_CAMBNZ010000115.1, read on the forward strand.
TAAAACTTTTTGGAAGCTTCGAGGTCTTTGACCCCGACCATGACGTGACTGAACATTGCTCGCTCCTGATGCGCCCGACATGGGGCTGTTTGAAAGACCACCCATGTTACTTGATGCCCATTCGGCTGCCGTGACCGTGTCGATGGTCTGGAACTGCTTGAAAAAGCACAATGGAGCCTCTTCGTGACACTCTCTACATGGCGCCTGTGGCAGCATGTTGTCAGGCATCCAATCCCGCCCCAAAAAGGAGTCCAACCCATGCCCTTATCCAACACCCTTTCTTTCGGCTTGCAAGGCCGTGTGGTCATCGTCACGGGTGCCGCCAACGGCATTGGCGAAGCCTGTGCCCGCCGTTTTGCGTCGGAAGGGGCCCATGTGGTGCTGGCCGATGTGAACAGCGAGCGTGGCGCCTCTGTGGCCGCCGAACTGCGCAGCGAAGGCCACAGCGCCGGTTTCATGGCCTGTGATGTCTCGCGCAAAGCCGATGTCGATGCGCTGGTGGACCATGTGCTTCAGGCCTTTGGTCGCCTGGATGTGCTGGTCAACAACGCGGGGATTTTCAGGGCCGCTGATTTTCTGGACGTCACCGAAGAGGACTTCGACGCGGTCATCAACGTCAACATCAAAGGCTCGTTCTTGATGGGCCAAGCCGCTGCCCGCGCCATGAAAAGCACTGGGGGCGGCGCCATCGTGAACATGAGTTCGGTCAATGCCGTGCTGGCCATCCCCAATATTGCCAGCTACAACGTGAGCAAAGGCGGCATCAACCAACTGACGCGCGCCATGTCTTTGGCATTGGCTGACTTTGGTATACGTGTGAACGCGGTGGCCCCTGGAACGATTGCCACCGAATTGGCCCGCCAAGCGGTGCTGACCAGCGAAGCGGCCGAAAAGAAAATCATGATGCGAACACCCATGAAGCGACTGGGCGAGCCCGACGAAGTCGCCAAAGTGGTTGCGTTTTTGGCCAGCGATGCGGCAAGCTACATCACCGGTGAAATCGTCACCGTGGACGGCGGTCGCATGGCGCTCAACTACACCGTGCCTGTTTGAAGAAAATCTATTTTTGTGAACCCCTCTACTTCTTTACTCGAAGCCTGGTTGGATCAAGAGCGGGTCGTGCGCCAACGCCTGGATGCCGGCGCAGGCCCTGGCGTGGCACGCCCCGACCAAGTGGCCGGCAAAACCGGCTTGGAAGTCATGCAAGGACTGCTCTGCGGCGATTTGCCTTACGCCAGCATCGCCAAAACACTGGATTTCACGCTGATCGAAGTCAGTGAGGGCCAAGCCATTTTTCAAGGTACCCCGGGCTTGAACCACATGAATCCGCTGGGCACCGTGCACGGCGGCTGGTTTGCCACCTTGCTCGACTCGGCGCTGGGCTGTGCGGTGCACACCATGATGCCGCCCGGGCGTGGTTACACCACGGCCGACCTGAGCCTCAAATTGGTCAAGGCCCTCACCCCCAAAGTACAACGCGTGCGGGCCATTGGCCAGGTGGTGCACTGCGGCCGCCAACTGGCCACGGCCGAGGCCCGGTTGGTCGGGCCTGACGGCACCCTGTACGCCCATGCCAGCACCGCTTGCCTGGTTTTTGACATGCCCTCCCCCACTGGAAACAAACCATGAGACTCCTTCACACCATGCTGCGCGTGGGCAACCTGCAGCGCGCCATCGACTTCTACACCCAGGTGTTGGGCATGACCCTTTTGCGCACCTCGGAAAACCCGGAGTACAAATACTCGCTGGCCTTTTTGGGCTACGGTCACAACCCTGAGCACGCTGAGCTGGAATTGACCTACAACTGGGGCGTCGAATCCTACGACATGGGCTCGGCCTACGGCCACATCGCGCTGGGCGTTCCGGATGTTTATGCCGCCTGCGACAAGATCAAGGCCGCTGGCGGCAACGTCACCCGAGAGCCTGGCCCGGTCAAAGGCGGCACCAGCGTGATCGCCTTTGTGACCGACCCCGATGGCTACAAGGTGGAGCTGATCCAGCGGGCCGAATACGCAGCAGGTCAGGGCTTGCGCTGAATTTGGCTGGCTTCGCGGGCCAGTGCCTCGATGCGCGCCCAATCGCCTTGAGCCAACGCATCCGCAGGCACCAGCCACGAACCGCCCACACAAGCCACATTGGGCAAGCTCAGAAAATCGTTGGCGTTTTGTGGCGTGACGCCACCCGTGGGGCAGAACTTCACATCAAAGAACGGGCCGCTCCAGGCCTTGAGCATGGAGGGGCCGCCTGCCTGCATGGCCGGGAAGAACTTGAGCTCGTTGTAGCCCTCTTCCTGCGCCATCATGATTTCGCTGCCCGTGGCCACACCGGGCAACAAAGCAAGGCCCAAGTCTTGGCAGGCCTGCCCCACCGCAGGGGTGTAGCCGGGGCTCACCGCAAAACGGGCGCCCGCTTTGACTGCAGCCGCCGCATCCGCTGCGCTGCGCACCGTGCCCGCGCCAACCACCGCGCCTTCAACCTCATTGGCAATCGCTTCCATGCAAGCCAGCGCCTGCGGGGTGCGCAAGGTGATCTCCAGCATGCGGATGCCACCAGCCAACAAAGCGCGGGCCATGGGCACCGCATGGGCGACGTCTGTGAGCACGATCACCGGGATCACGGGGGCGTCCTGCATCACTTGCAGGGCGGTCAACATCGGGGTTGGGGTTAAAGCCATGTGCAGGCTCCTTCTTCGGCTTTGAGCGCATTGCGGCGAAGGTTGGCAAACAGTTCACGGCCCATGCCCATGCCGTTGGCGACGCGCAGCTCAGTGGGCATTGGGGCCAGTGGGCGGGCGGCCCATTCGTCCTCGCTCACCTGCACCTGCAATGTGCCTGCGACACCATCGAGGCGAATCAGGTCACCGTCTTGCACCTTGGCCAAAGGGCCACCGGCTGCGGCCTCGGGCGAGACGTGGATGGCCGCAGGCACTTTGCCCGAGGCACCGCTCATGCGGCCATCGGTCACCAGCGCCACCTTGAAGCCCTTGCCTTGCAGCACCGCCAGAGGCGGCGTGAGTTTGTGCAACTCGGGCATGCCGTTGGCTTGCGGGCCTTGCCAGCGCACCACACAAACCACATCGCGGTCCAGTTCTCCGGACTTGAAGGCTTGCTGCAATTCGTCTTGCGAATTGAACACGCGGGCCGGCGCTTCGATGGTGTGCAGGGCCTCGGGCACGGCCGAGATCTTGATCACGCTGCGGCCCAGATTGCCTTGCAACAGCTTGAGTCCACCCGAGGCACTGAAGGGACTGGACGCGGGGCGCACCACGGTGTCGTCTTGGCTGGCTCCAGCCTCATGCCAAAACAGTTGGCCGTTTTGCGCTGCCGGGATGCGCGTGAATTCACGCAAGCCCCCTGTGCGCACAGTCAGCACATCGGCGTGCATCAGGCCAGCGTCGAGCAGTTCGCGGATCACATAGCCCGGGCCACCAGCAGCCTGGAACTGGTTCACGTCGGCACTGCCGTTGGGGTAGACGCGAGTCAGCAGGGGCACCACATCCGACAGGGCCGAAAAATCGTCCCAGTCGATCACGATGCCCGCCGCACGCGCCACCGCCACCCAGTGGATCAAATGGTTGGTGGAGCCGCCTGTGGCCAGCAAGGCAACCATGGCGTTGACGATGCAGCGCTCGTCGACCAAACGGCCGATGGGGGTGAAATTTGGGCCTTTGACCAGCGCCAGCACGGTGCGGGCCGCTTCGCGGGTCAGCTCTGCGCGAACACCCTCCCCCGGATTGATGAAAGCCGTGCCGGGCACATGCAGGCCCATGGCTTCGAGCAGCATCTGGTTGCTGTTGGCCGTGCCATAAAAAGTACAAGTGCCCTCGCCGTGGTAGGCGGCAGATTCGGCTTCGAGCAACTCGGGGCGACCCACCAGGCCCAGCGCTGCTTTTTCGCGCACTTTGGATTTTTCGTTGTTGGACAGGCCGCTGGTCATGGGACCTGCAGGGACAAACACCGTGGGCAAATGGCCGAACTGCAAGGCACCAATCAACAAGCCCGGCACGATCTTGTCGCACACACCCAACATCAGGGCCGCGTCGAACACGTCGTGGCTGAGCGACACGGCCGTGGCCATGGCGATCACATCGCGGCTGAACAAGCTCAGCTCCATACCCGGCGTGCCTTGGGTCACGCCGTCGCACATGGCCGGCACCCCCCCGGCCACTTGGGCCGTGGCGCCCAGCTTGCGGGCCTCGTCCTTGATCAGATCAGGGTAGTGCTGCAGCGGCGCGTGGGCCGACAGCAGGTCGTTGTAAGCATTGACGATGCCGATGTTGGGTGCTCTGGGGGCCACCACTTTGATTTTGTCCAGCGCCGTGGCGCGGGTTTTATCGCCTTCGGGCATGGCGGCAAAGGCGTGAGCCACATTGGCGCAGCCCAAGCGCTGAGCGCCAGGGTCGCGCTCAGACGCGGCGTCCACCTGTTGCAAATAGGCTTGCCGGGTGGCACGGCTGCGCTCGATGATGCGGGCGGTCACGGCGACCAAAATTGGGTGAAGTGTCATGTGGTGACGCCTGAATTGGCGTGGTAACTAAATTACATGACGGATGGTAACCTGCGCGGTGACCTTGGAATGGTTACAGACTGGGTACAAGCTGCATCAGCCCGGGAAAAACGAAAAAAAACCCGCCTTGGCGGGTTTTCAGCTGTCCGCGGGACCCTTCACTTGGCAGCAGAGGCCTCGGAAGCTGGCACTGCAGCGGCAGCAGGGGCAGAGGCATCGGCTGCAGGGGCAGACGCTTCGGCAGTGGGCGCTGTGACAGCCGCAGGTGCAGCAGGCGCTGCTTTCTTGCTCTTGGCAATGCCTACACCAACCGCTACGCCCACGGCCAGCAAAACTGCAGCCGCTAAAACAGCCCAAACCACGGGTTCATTGTCATCTTGAGAAGTCGACATGTATATTTCTCCGAAAATAATCCACCAATTGTAATGGGGCATCGTTGCACATGACAGACACCCTCGCCACTGCAGCCTTGGGGCACGCTGAAGGCATCAGCACCACGGCCTACAAAGGCGCATTG
>NZ_CAMBNZ010000116.1 GCF_945869175.1 Limnohabitans sp. Rim8
AGGCCATTTTGTGGAAGAAGTTCCTTACGACCCGCGCCTTTATTTTCATGGCGAGGAACAAAGTCTGTCGGTGCGCGCTTACACGAATGGCTGGGATATTTTTCACCCGCCTCACATCCCCTTGTTCCATCTTTACAAGATGCCCAACACAGAGCATCACACGCACCACTGGCACCCTCAATGGGAAAAGTTACGCGACTTCAAATTCACGCAACTGACCGAACTGGCCAAGTCGCGCTTGATGGATTTGGTGTTTGAGCGCCGAGACCTGGGGCCTTATGGCCTGGGTAAAGCCCGAACCTTGGACGAATTCGCCAAATTTTCGGGGATTGATTACGCCCAGCGGTCGCTGGTGCAGGCGTACCAAAGTACGCCCTATTTCGTACCCAGCGAGATGCCTCAACAGTCAACTTGATGCTGTCTGCCGGCTTGGGTGTCAGTCGGCCTTGATGTTGGCGTCTTTGATGACCTTGCCCCACTTGGCGTAGTCGCTCTTGATCTTGTCGACCGTCTGCGCAGGCGTCAGGAACTCCGCGTCGCAACCGAGCTGCTTGTACTGCTCCTGCAGGTTTTTGTCCTCTCCCGCCTTGAGCAGTGCCTGAGACAGGCGCGCCACAACCTCTGGGGAAATACCGGCTGGGCCCATCAGCTCAAACCAACCGGTGGAATCAAAACCCTTGTATCCCAGTTCGTCCATGGTGGGCACATCGGGGAAAGCGCCTGAACGTTTTGGCGAAGTCACCGCCAGTGCACGCAGTTTGCCGGACTTGTAGGGGCCTACCGCTGCCGACAGCGATGAAAACAGCATCGGCACCTGGTTGCCCATCAGGTCGGTCATCGCCGGTGCGCCACCCTTGTAGGGAATGTGCAGCAGGTTCACACCGGTCACACTTTTTAACAGCTCACCGGAAAAGTGGTGTGGCCCCGCAACGCCTGAGGTGCCGTAGCTCCACTTGTCCGGATCCTTTTTGGCTGCTGCCACCAAGTCAGCGACGCTTTTGAAAGGCGAGGAAGGATGCACCACCAAGACGCTGCCAGTGCTGCACACATGGCCGATGTGGGTGAACGAGTTGAGGTGGTGGTACCCCACTTTGGTCAAGTGGGGTGCGGTGGTGAAAGGGCCACCATCGGCGAAATAAAGCGTGTAACCGTCTGGCGGCACTTTGCTGATGAACTCAGCCGCCACACCACCGGCAGTGCCCGGCTTGGGTTCGACGACGATGGCTTGGCCCAACAGTGGCTCGAGCACCCGCATGAGAGGGCGTGCGGTCGCGTCGGCCGCGCCGCCGGCGGTATAGCCCAGCACCACACGGATAGGTTTATTGGGGTAAGTCTGGGCTTGGACTTGGGGGCCCCAAGCTGCTGCCAAGGCCAACGCAATGAAAGTGATTCGCTTGAACATCGTGTGTCTCCGAGTGGGTTCAGGGATAAAAAATTGAAAACCGGAATTTCTTGTTTTGAATCGTCTAACTCAAGGCCTTGCTCAGTCGACGCGCACCACCAGCTTGCCCAGGTGGTGGTTGCCTTGCATGCACTGCTGTGCGGCCGGCAGATCGTCCAGCGAGAAGACTTGGTCAACCAGTGGGGTCACGCGGCCATCTGCCACCATGGGCAGGAGGTCGCGCTCCAGCGCCTGGGCTGCGGCGATGCGGTGCGTCATCGTGCGCATCTTGTTAGACACACCAAACAGCTGCAGCCGTTTGCTGTGCAACGCGCCAAGGTCAATGCCCGCTTCGACCTGACCATCGACATAACCCACCATGGCCAGCCGCGCCTGGAAACCCATGGTTTCGATGCAGGCGGCAAAGACACTGCCGCCAACGGTGTTGACCACCAAATCCACGCCTTTTTGATCCGTGGCTTGCATAACAGCGGGGACAAAGTCGGGCGCGCGGGTGTGCAAGGCGACATCGAGGCCCAAGGCCTTCAAGCGCTCGAGTTTATCCAACGAGCCCGAGGTGCCGATCACGCGAGCACCCAGCGCCTTGGCAACCTGCAGCGCTGCCACGCCCACGCCCGACGAGATGCCGGTCACCAGCAACCATTCGCCTGCAGTCAGCCTGCCATGCGCCATCAAGGCTTCGTACACGGTGAGATAAACCACCGTCGTGGCAGCCGCCTGCTCCCATGTGAGGCGCTGAGGCGCCGGAAAAGCTTCATCGGCTGCCATGCACCCGTGCTCGGCAAAGGCGCCGTCGCAGCGGCCCATGACGCGGTCCCCTACTTTCCAGCGCGTGACCCCTGCACCCACTGCGGTCACTTCGCCCGCCGCTTCGAAACCCGCAGGTCGGGCTGTAGAGGAAGTGTGCAGGCCATGGCCCGCAATGAATTCGCCGCGATTGAGCGCAGCGGCGCGGATGCAGATGGCCACCTGCCCTGGCCCGGGATGCGGAACAGGCAGGTCGCGCAGCTCCAGCGACATCGCATTGTCAACCGTTCGGATCCACCATGATTTCATGTCTATGCTCCTATTCACGTGGAATTTTGGCTTCGCGGATGACGCGCACCCAACGATCAATGTCTGAGCGCAATTCGGCCCCGAAATCTTCACCGATGCTCGGCTCCACATCGTAACCAGCATTGCGCAGTTTGTTCACCAACTCTGGATCACGCAGCACCTGGGCCGATGCCTGCTGCAGCCGCATGATGATGGGACGCGCCACGGCGGCAGGCGCCACCACGCCATACCAAACTTCGTAGCGCTGACCCATCAAACCGGATTCGCCCAGCGTCGGCACATCGGGCGCCTGCGGTGAACGCTTTTCGCCGGTAATGGCCAGGCCGCGCAGCCGACCGGAGTTGAAGTGCGGCACCATCGGCGACAAGGTCGAGATGATGAAGTCCACCTGTCCCCCCACCGCATCTGCCGTGGCAGGTGCCGACCCTTTGTACGGGATATTGGTGAACTTGGCACCGGTTTGCATGGCGATCAATTGACCGAACAAGTGCGGCCCGGTGCCGATGCCGGGTGATGCGTAGTTGAGGTTCTTCGTCCGGCCCAGGACAATCAGTTCTTGGATCGTCTTGACCCCAAGACCGGGGTGCACCGCGATGGCTGCGGCATTGCTCGCCACCTTCGCGATCGGCACGAAGTCCTTGAGCGAGTCATAGCGGATCTCTTTGAACATCAGCGGGTTGGTGGCCAGGAATTCATTGGCAAAAAGCAGCGTGTAGCCATCGGCGGGCGCGCGCACCACCAGCTCGGCACCGATGTTGCCGCTGGCACCCGGCTTGTTGTCGATGACGACCGGCTGCCCCAGCAGGGTTGACAACTTCTCAGCATAAGTGCGAGCGGCCGTGTCGGCGCCACCGCCCGGGGGGAATGGCACCACCAGCTTGATCGGGCGATCAGGCCAGGTCTGGGCTGAAGCGCCCAAGGCCAGACTGACAAGGGCAAACGCCAACAGACGTCTGCTTCGGCGAAATAACTGAGAATGCATCATGGGACTCCTGAAGTGACAGCGGCAAATTCGCTCATGGGCCTATCGCACATGAGCCAAACATCAGGAAATCTCAGCGCTGTGGCCTTTGATGTAGGTCTCTAAAAAACCAATTTGCTGCCCCATCTGGCGAATGCTGTCTTTGACCACATCCCCAATCGAAATCACGCCAACGACCCGCCCCGCTTCCACGACCGGCAAATGTCGGAAGTTGCGAGAGGCCATCAAGCCTGTGCAGGCCTCAATCGGGTCCTCCAGTTTGACCGTGACCGGATCGACCGTCATGACCTCCTGAACCAGCACTTGCTTGGCATCGAGGCCCGGCAAAAGGACCTTGATGGCGCAGTCGCCTTGCGTCAGGATGCCCATCAACTTGTCGTCTTTGATCACCAGGATCGCCCGCACACGGTTGTCCCGCATGAGTTGCAAGGCCACCACGACTTTTTCATCAGGCTTGACGCTGATGACGGCGACGGGCTGGGGTTTTTGCGCTAAGCAGGTATTGACGCTGGTCATATGGGTTCCTTGTAAGACCGTTTCAGAGGTGATGAATTCATTCTCGCATACACCTGAAACTGATGCAGGCGTTACCGCGCTCCTCCAAAGAACCCGCCGTCAATCGCGATCATTCAAATGGCTGATCACCCAACAAGCCACCGCAATCAGCAAAATAGAGCCACTTTCATATAAAAGTATGGAAGGGTCTCCGTCCTTGCCTTGGAGGATGATCAATCGGCTCAATGCAGTCATGGCGATAATCAACGGTATGGTGATTGGAATTCGGTGGCTGCTGTAGAAAGCACCCAGCATGCCCAAAACTTCCGCATAAATGAACATCAGGAGCAAATCCTTCAGTTCAACGCTGCGCTGCTCGATCAGCACCATGACTTCTTGCACCATGGCTCCGACCGTAAAAAGGGCGATGGTGACCAGAAAACACTTTTCGGTCACATCAATAATGCGTTTGATCGACATCGGACACTCCAGACGGGGTTGTTGATCACGCCATTATCAAATGGAACTGGTTAAAGCTGGTTTTCTCAACTCTGGGTCCAATGATTTTGTCCGGTAAGACAATTTCCTTTAGCATTGCTTGTGGTCAATTCATCTCCTCTCTCGCCTTCACTGCCAAAGTCCCTGTCCGCGCTCAGACGCGACATAGAGACGCCAGCGGGTCGCATCAGCCTGTACAGCGCTGAACCTGAAAATAAAGACACGGGACTCCCACCGCTTTTGCTCGTTCACAGCGTTCATGCTGCAGCCTCTGCAGCCGAGCTTGCCCCGCTGTTCACGCATTACCGCCAGCAGCGTCCGGTGTACGCACTGGAGCTGCCGGGTTTTGGTTTATCGGATCGCAGTGCCCGTGCTTACACACCGCGCTTGATGACCGATGCTTTGCATGCTGTGCTGGCCGTCATCCAATCCGAACACGGCAGTCAAGTGGCAGACGTGCTGGCGGTGTCGCTCTCCAGCGAGTTCGCTGCCCGTGCCAAACACGAGACGCCTCAAAATATCCGGCGACTTGCCTTGGTCAGCCCAACCGGTTTCAGCGGTGCAAAACGGCGCTATGGGCCCGCCGGTGGCACTTTGGGCTTGTCATGGCTTTATCGTTTGCTGACCTTGGATTGCTGGCGCCAGGGTATTTTCAATACCTTGACCCGACCCGGTGTCATTCGGTATTTTCTACAGCGCACGTGGGGGAGTCAGCACATCGATGAGACGTTTTGGCAATATTGTGTGCTCACTGCGCGGCAGCCAGGTGCTGCAAACGCGCCCTTTTATTTCGTGTCGGCCTTCCTGTTCAGCGCCGACATCAACCAACTCTATGAAGAACTGGACGATCCCGTCTGGGTGTCCATGGCCACTCGCGGAGATTTCACCGATTACCGTGGCAGGCATACGGTGGAAGACAAAAAAAATTGGCAGTTTCTTACCGTTGAAGGTGGCGCGCTGCCTTTTTTTGAAGACTTAGCCGGTTTCACAGAGCAACTCGACCGGTACTGGGCGCGATGACATCCATCACCCAGGTTTTGAACTGGCCACTACCGCCATCACCCTTCAACAGGCCTCAGTCACTTCGATGAGCCAGCACACCCACCCTTCGACCACTTTGCCTGCTGCTGATGCAGGTCAAGGCCGCCTCGTTCAGGTGCTGTTTGTCGGTGTCTTCATGGCGGCACTCGATTCGGCCATCGTCGGGCCGATCTTGCCAGCATTGCGTGCAGACTTTGGCATCGACAACCGCACCGCCGGATTGCTGTCCACCGTTTTTGCCCTGAGTTCAATGTGCAGCACCGCGCTGATGGCTTACTTCAGCGACCGCCATGGACGCCGACCGGTGTATTTGGTCAGTGTGGCGTTTTTCGCCATCGGCTCAATGTGCATCGCCGCTGCACCCAGCTTTGACCTGCTGCTGCTCAGCCGTGCCATCCAGGGCATCGGCGCGGGGGGGATCGCGCCAGTGGCCAGTGCCGTCATTGGCGATGTCTTCTCAGCCGAGCGGCGTGGCCGTATTTTGGGGCTGATTGGCGCCACCCACGGCATGGCCTTTGTGCTCGGGCCGCCATTGGCTACCGTGCTGACCTCCACGCTGGGCTGGCGCTGGCTGTTTTTGGTGAACATACCCATCGCTCTGGTCGTGCTCTGGTGGGGTGGCCGCAGTTTGCCAAGCCAGCGCACCCAGGCAGCACCAGGACCTGTTGACATCGCAGGCATCACTTTGACTTTGTTGTTTCTGCTGTGTTTGGTACTGGGTATTTCGCGCCTGCCGGACTCCGCCACCGGACTGCTGCTGTGGCCTTGGTTTCTGGCTGCCAGTGGCCTGCTGCTGGCTAGTTTGGTGGTGATTGAGAAACGACAAGCCCAACCGCTGGTTCCCATGGATTTGTTTGCAAACCGGCAACTGGCTTGTGCCTATGTGTTGACCTTGGGCGTGGGATTCTCCATGGGTGGCATTGTTTTTTTAACCACCGTCGCCAACCTGGCGTATGGGATCAGCATTGAGTACGCGGGCCTGGCCCTGATGCCGCTGGTGGTTTGCTCCATGGTGGGTTCCATGGCAGCTGGGCGGCTACTGAACCGCTTGGGTGCCCGCAATATGGTGATCTTTGGTTTCGGTCTGTTGACCTTAGGGTACCTTCAAAGCGCGGTGCCACAGACGGGCTTTACCGCATTCGTGGTGGCATCTGTGCTGGTTGGTATTGGCCTGGGTGTGGTGGTCAGCGGCGCGCTGCGGTCCATTGCGATTGACGAAGCGCCGCCGGCACTGCGCGGCACAGCCCAAGGTTTGATCAATATTTTCAATGCCGTGGGGACACTGCTGGCTGTGACCTGCATCAGCGCCATTGCAGATTTTGAAGGCGGCAAACTGGCAGGCTTTGGCCATGCTTATCTGGCCCTGGGGTTGAGCATGCTCGTGATGCTGTTCGTGGCCCTCGGTCTTCAAAGGAAATCGGCTAAGACCATGGCCGACACTGCCTTTGTCGTCGGCAAATAATCTGCCCCAAACGGCAAAGGAAAAACCAACTTCGCCCGGAACTTTTTGCCTTGATTTAAGAAAAACGACGGGCCTGTGTCTCAGGGGGCCAACTCACAATCCACACAGTCAACCGAAAGAAAATTTCAATTGACTGTGCAGTCGCGATTTACTTCAAACTGTAGCTTGAAATAGCTTTGGGAAATTTGAAGGTGTACAAACGTGTAGGACGTTCTGTGTCTGAACCAGGCGCAACGCGAACTGCGGCAGCAGGGCAAACCTTGGTACCGTTGTTTACGAGCTTGCCATTTTCTGTCAAACAGGCTGTGACATCGCCGCTGATTGCTACACCATTGGCATCAAACAATGCTGGCGTAACACCAAAATCGTTGTCGTTGATCAAAGCAATCGTGTCGCCGTT
>NZ_CAMBNZ010000117.1 GCF_945869175.1 Limnohabitans sp. Rim8
TGAATCAGCATCAGCAGCCGTGCCAGCCGCCGCAGGCACTGCGGCAGCACCGCCGCCTTTGAAGTCGGTGGCATACCAGCCCGTGCCCTTGAGCTGAAAGCCCGGAGCCGTGAGTTGTTTGTTGAATTGAGGGGCTGCGCAGACCGGACCAATGGTCAGGGTGTCGTCACTCATTTTTTGCAGAACCTCCTTGGCATGGCCGCAGGCGTCGCATTTGTAAGCGTAAATGGGCATGAAGAGGGCTCTTTTAAGTTGGAAACACAAAACCCTCAATTATAGGCGGGGGGCTGTGCTTCAAGCCCCCCGTCTGGCCGCCTGTCTCAGGCAGAACTGGCCAAATCATGGTGGCTGTCATGGCGATTGCGTATGAACTGAGGACACTGTGACCCGATCAGCATGCCCGCCAAGCTGGCCAACACACCGGCGAGTTGAGCCGGGAATTCTTCGCCCGCTGACGTGAACATGAACAGCAACCACACCACCAATCCCAGCACAATGGCCAACAAGGCCCCTTGGGTGGTGGCTTTTTTCCAGAAAAGCCCAAAAGCCAAGGGAACAAATGCACCGACCAAGGTGACCTGGTAAGCCCCAGAAACCATCTCGTAAATGGACGTGCCCTGCATGGCAATCGCATAAGCCAGCACGAAGGCACTGAAAACCAACACCGTCACGCGCATGGCCTTGAGCTCTTGTTGGTCACTTTGGAACGGGAAAAACTGTCGCCAGATGTTTTCGGTGAAGGTGACGCTGGGCGCCAGCAAAGTGGCCGACGCACAAGACTTGATGGCCGATAGCAAGGCCCCAAAGAACAAGACCTGCATGATGAAGGGCATCTGGGTCATGACCAAAGTAGGCAAAATTTTCTGAGGGTCCTCCTCAATCAACTTCGCTGCCTGCTCAGGCATGATGATCAAAGCGCTGACCACCAGAAACATCGGCACAAAGGCGAACAAAATGTAAAGCACACCGCCAATCACCGGACCACGGGTGGCGGCGTACTCGCTGTTGGCGGACATGACGCGCTGAAACACGTCCTGCTGTGGGATAGAGCCCAGCATGATGGTGATGGCCGAAGCAAAAAAGAAAATGATGTCCTTGAAGTTCGGCTCAGGCCAAAACTTGAACATGTCTTGGCTCACGGCCAGCGCCAACACCTTGTCCGCGCCGCCGGCCTGCTGGCCTGCAAACACGGCCAAAGTGAACAGCCCCACCACCAAGATGATCATCTGGATGAAATCGGTGATGGCCACAGACCACATCCCCCCAAACAAGGTGTAGGCCAATATGGACACGACGCCAATCACCATGCCCACAGGCAAACTGACCACACCATCCGACAAGAGGTTGAACACCAAGCCCAAGGCCGTGACCTGCGCCGAGACCCAGCCCAGATAACTGACCATGATGATGACGGAACAAATCACCTCGACACTGCGGCCATAGCGTTCTCGAAAGTAGTCACTGATGGTCAGCAATGTCATCCGGTAAAGCCTTGCGGCAAAGAACAAGCCCACCAAAATCAGGCAGCTGCCCGCACCAAAGGGGTCTTCGACCACGCCGTTCAGGCCGCTGTTGACGAATTTGGCCGGAATGCCGAGCACGGTTTCTGAACCGAACCAGGTGGCAAATGTGGTGGTCACGATCATGACCAGGGGCAAATGCCTGCCAGCAATGGCAAAGTCTGCGGTGTTTTTAACGCGTTTGGCGGCCACCAGGCCAATCGCGATGGTCACCAGCAGGTAGGCGATCACGAGAGTTAGTAACACGGCAATGTCTCCAGTTTGTTTAAGAAGGGGGTCAATACAGCTGCATGTGCGACCAGAGCTGCAAAGCGAGCAAACTCAGTACAAAACCCATGCCCAAGTAAAGCAGGATTTGCAACAAGCTGTTGGTGCGCCTTTGCTCGCTCAGCAATTGCTCCAGTTGCCTTGCATCGCTTGAACGGTTTTGTTCAAGGTAGTTATGCAGCAAGCGCGGCAGCTGCGGCAGCAGCTTGGCGTAATGCGGTGCTTGGCCCTTGAGCTCTTCCCAGAGCTTTTTGGGGCCAATTTGTTCGAGCATCCACTTTTCGAGAAAGGGCTTGGCCGTGCTCCACAAATCCAGCTCAGGGTCCAAGTCGCGGCCCAAGCCTTCAATGTTGAGCAAGGTTTTTTGCAAAAGCACCAGCTGCGGTTGGATTTCCACCTGAAACCGGCGCGAAGTCTGAAACAGGCGCATCAGCACCATGCCGAGCGAAATTTCCTTCAAAGGCCGATCGAAATAGGGTTCGCAAACGGCACGGATGGCCGACTCCAATTCGTCCACCCGCGTCTCGGCCGGCACCCAGCCCGATTCGATGTGCAGCTCAGCCACACGCTTGTAATCACGTCGGAAAAAAGCAGTGAAGTTTTGCGCCAAGTACTCTTTGTCGTACTCGGTCAGCGTGCCCACGATGCCAAAGTCCAGCGAGATGTAGCGACCAAAGGTCTCAGGTGCCAGGCTGACTTGGATGTTGCCGGGATGCATGTCGGCATGGAAAAATCCGTCGCGGAATACCTGCGTGAAAAACAAGGTCACGCCATCGCGTGCCAGTTTGGGAATGTCCACACCCGCCTCGCGCAAACGGTCAACCTGACTGATGGGGACGCCATGCATGCGTTCCATGACGATGACCTCGGGATGGCAAAAGTCCCAGATCATCTCGGGAATCAGCACCAGGTCAAGGCCTTGCATATTGCGACGCAACTGCGCAGCATTGGCCGCTTCCCTCACCAAATCCAGCTCGTCGTGCAGGTACTTGTCAAACTCGGCCACCACCTCTCGGGGTTTGAGCCGTTTGCCGTCGGCGCTCAGGTTTTCCAACCAGCCCGCCATCATGCGCATCAGGCTCAGGTCTTTGTCAATCACCGGCAGCATGCTTGGGCGCAGAACCTTAACAGCCACCTCGCGCAGCTCGCCTAATTTGCCACGCAAAGTGGCAAAGTGCACCTGAGCGATCGACGCACTGGCCACCGGCTCACGTTCAAACGTTTCAAAAATAACATCCACGGGACGATTGAAAGCCCGCTCTATAGAAGCCACCGCAATGGCTGAACTGAATGGGGGCACACGGTCTTGCAGCTTGGCCAGCTCTTCGGCGATGTCAGGGGCCAGCAGGTCGCGGCGGGTGGACAACACCTGTCCGAACTTCACAAATATCGGTCCCAGTCGCTCCAGAGCTTCTCGCAGTCGCACGCCGCGTGGCGAGCGCAGGTCGCGCCCCACCGACAACACGCGGGCTAAGATACGCAACCCAGGTTTTTGGAAGCTCGTCAGCACCAATTCATCAAGCCCATAGCGCAGGACGATGAAAACGATGAAAGCACCACGTCCGTAACGGCCCCAGCCCATCATGCGGGCCCACCGGTGTGAAGTTCAGTACCCGGACGCTTGGCGACAAAACTGCGCAAAGCCGCCATGGCCTGATGGGCAGCTTGCGCCAAAGTGTGGGCGGGCGCGTCCCCGATCAAGCGGGCCAAGTCTTCCTCAGCATCCCAGCGCACATGGTCGATCAGCCAATTGACTTCAGCAGCCAGTTGCACATCCCCCTCGATGCGCACCTTGGGTTTGTCACCCCGCGCCAAGGTGGAGAACAAGGAAAAAGCCGAAGTTTCATTCACAATCAGGCGCAAATCAAAGCCTTCGAATCGGCCACGTTCCAGCAAGCCAGCGGGTGTCGGTGTCAATTGCAAATGAACACGCTCCCAAATCAATTCGATGCGTTGGCCTTTTTGCCGAGCCAAACGGGCCATGGCTTCGGGCTCACTCGTCAAGACATGGTTGAGGAACAAGACCAAACGGTTCACGGATTCATCAACCACCCATTCGGGGGGGTGGAATGAAGTACTGAAATGCTTGGCCATTTGAGCGGCCAGGTCGGGGAGCGCCTGAGCGGCCCATGAAAAAGGGGACTGTGTTGCCATAGTCCCCAATTATTCCCGAAAGCGCAGGCCCCAAAGAGCCAAGGCTTTATTGCAGCGCTTGCACGCCCGCCACCAACCAGCCACCACCTTGCTTAGATTTGGTCATGTTCCAAACCTCGCGGAAGGGACTCGGGCCGGAAGCGGCGTCTTCACGGATCATGCCGTTGAACTCGACACTGGCCATATATGCATCGGCTTGCTCCTCAATTCCCAACAACTGAGCATCGAGCATGACCACTTCGGTCTTGTTGGGTTGACCTGGAAACTGGGCTTCACGCTCAGACAGTTGGTTGCGGATTTCCACCACCATGGCGTCCGTCATCATGGAACGCAGAGCACTGATGTCCGAACGGTCCCAGGCGTCTTGCAAAGTGACAAAGTTGCGCTTGGCCGCGGTGATGAAGCTGTCGACATCAAAACCCGCAGGGATACCCCAGCTTTTGGAACCATCGAGGCCCTGGTTGGTCTCCGAACCCAGGCCAGAACCAATACCCGAACCAATCAAGGAGCCGGTCGAGGCCGAGGCGGCAGAGCTGTCAAAACGGGTGTTGTGTCCCTCCCACGGACGCGCCGAAGCGTCGTTACCCACATTGCTGGGGCTGTATTGTTTGTAGGTGGCAGGGTTGTCTGCCGAAGCGCCTGCACCTTGGTAGGCCAGACCGCCCGATTGGGAAGCGCCACCACGGCGGGCCCGCATCACCATGCCAATCACCGCGATCACAGCCACGCCGATCAACAAAGCCATCAAGATGTTGCCAAAGGCTTCACCCATGCCCAGTGAGCTGGCCAACCAAGCCAAACCCAAACCTGCAGCCAAGCCACCCAACATGGCACCCCAAGGGCGCTTGGGGGCTGCAGCAGCAGGTGCTGCAGCCGGCTTGGCGGCATTGGCTGGGGCTGCATTTTGTGCAGGTGCGGCCGGTGTTTGTGGCGCGGCATCACGCTTGGTGACCTGGTTCGATTGCTGACCAATGGATTTGCCACTGCCCATGCGGCGTGCAGCCTCAGCGTTCAGACTGCCCAGGGCCATCACGCCAGCGAGCATCAGGGTCATCAACTTGTTGTTCATGGTGTCTCCAACTCAGAAAGTTCGGTTTTCAGGCGTCAGCACTTGATGCCTATATGCAAGGCTACCACCCCAGCCGACAAATTGTGAAAATCCACATGCCTAAATCCGGTATTTTTCATAAGGGTTTTCAACTCCTCTTGACCGGGATGCATGCGAATCGATTCGGCGAGGTAACGGTAACTGTCGGCATCCCCCGCCACCAACTTGCCCAGCTGGGGCAAGATTTTGAAGCTGTACCAGTCATAGGCTTTTTCCAGCGGCTTGGCCACTTTGGAAAACTCCAGCACCAACAATTTGCCTCCGGGCTTGAGCACCCGGCACATTTCCTTCAGCGCCACGTCTTTGTGTGTCATGTTGCGCAGGCCAAATGCCACACTGACCACATGGAAGTGTTGGTCAGAAAAGGGCAACTTTTCTGCATCGCAAACCAAGGTGGGCAAGGCCAGACCTTGATCAACCAGGCGGTCGCGCCCTGTTGAAAGCATGGCTTCGTTGATGTCGGTGTGCACCACGCGACCCGTGGCACCCACTTTTTTGGCAAACGCCATGGACAAGTCGCCCGTACCACCTGCGATGTCCAGCACCTGGTCGCCCTCTTTGAGGTTGGCCACCTGCACGGTGTAGGCCTTCCACATGCGGTGCAAACCCATGGACATCAGGTCGTTCATCACGTCGTATTTGGACGCGACCGAGTCGAACACGCCCCGCACATGCTGGGCTTTCTCGTTTTCGTCAACGGTTTTGAATCCGAAGTGTGTGGTGCTCATGGCCAACCTTTTCGCCAAATGTTCAATGGTTGTGACCGCAGCTGCTGCCCGCTTTGTCCATCATGGGCGCATCGCGGCTCAAGCCGGCAGCTTGGAGGCGGTCTTCGTATTGCGTCCACAAGGCGTCTTGCTGGTCACCCAGAAAGTACAGGTATTCCCAAGTGAACAGGCCGGACTCGTGCCCATCGGTGAAGGTCGGCTTGACGGCGTAGTTGCCCACGGGTTCGATTTCGGCAATGCCAACCTCGCGTTTGCCGGTTTGCAGCACTTCCTGGCCGGGGCCATGGCCTTGAACTTCGGCCGAAGGCGAATACACGCGCATCAACTCAAACGGGATGCGAAATTGCGCCCCGTCAGAAAACCCGATTTCCAGGACTTTGCTCTGACCATGCACGGTCAAGGACTCGGGCGTGGGCGTTTCTTTTTTCAATCCGGCCATGGTCTGCTTTCGGGGTTAAACCAGCACGCGCTCGATGCCGCCTGCATTGGCCGCACTCACGTACTCGGGCATCCATTCTTCACCCAGGATGTGTTTGGCCATCTCGACCACGATGTAATCGGCTTCGAGCAGGCCGTTTTTCATGTCGTCGCCAAAGCGCGACAAGCCTTGAAGGCAGCTGGGGCAGCTGGTCAGAATTTTCACATTGGCTTGTGGCGCCAAAGCGCCACTGCTGCGCAGGGTGGCTTCGCCCTTGAGGAGCTCTTCCTCCTTGCGAAAGCGCACTTGGGTCGAGATGTCCGGGCGTGTCACGCCCAGCGTGCCCGACTCGCCACAGCAGCGTTTGCTTTCCAACACGTTGTCGCCCATCAAGGCTTTCACGGTCTTCATGGGTTCTTGCTGCTTCATGGGGCTGTGGCAAGGGTCGTGGTAGAGGTAGGCGCCGCCCGCATCGAGCTTCATGCCTTTTTCGAGCAAGAACTCGTGGATGTCGATGATCCGGCAACCTGGGAATATCTTGTCGAACTCATAGCCCTGCAACTGGTCGTAGCAGGTGCCGCAGCTGACCACCACGGTTTTGATGTCGAGGTAGTTGAGTGTGTTGGCCACGCGGTGGAAGAGCACACGGTTGTCGGTGATGATCTTCTCGGCCTTGTCGAACTGGCCCGAGCCCTTTTGCGGGTAACCGCAGCACAGGTAACCCGGTGGCAACACGGTTTGCACACCCACATGCCAGAGCATGG
Organism: Limnohabitans sp. Rim8; assembly: GCF_945869175.1. Taxonomy (GTDB): domain Bacteria; phylum Pseudomonadota; class Gammaproteobacteria; order Burkholderiales; family Burkholderiaceae_C; genus Limnohabitans_A. Next base: position 6,960 of record NZ_CAMBNZ010000117.1, read on the forward strand.
CCTGCGTGGCCAGACCCACTTGGCTGAACAAGCGTTCGGAGCCACATCCAGGAAAGTAGAACACCGCTTCCGTTTCTGACGTGGTGGCTTTCGGGTTGCGGATGATGGGCACGTAATCGTTGTCTTCGATGTCCAACAAGGCCCGCGCGGTTTTCTTGGGCAGATTGCCCGGCATCTTTTTGTTGATGAAGTG
>NZ_CAMBNZ010000118.1 GCF_945869175.1 Limnohabitans sp. Rim8
CCCAGGTGATCACCGCCGCCCAGATTGGTGACGATGGCCACGTTGCAGCGATCAAAACCCAAGCCTTCACGCAGCAGTCCACCACGCGCGGTTTCAAACACGGCGGCGTCCACTTCGGGGTGCATCAGCACATTGCGGGCGCTGCGCGGGCCGCTGCAATCGCCGGAGTCGGTCTGACGGCCATTGACGTAAACGCCATCGGTGTTGGTCATGCCCACGCGCAGGCCTTGGGCCTTGAGCAAGTGGGCGGTCAGGCGCACGGTGGTGGTTTTGCCATTGGTGCCAGTGACCGCGATCACGGGAATGCGGCCTGTGGCACCGTTGGGGAACATTTGGTCAATGACCGCATTGCCCACATCGCGGCCCTTGCCATAAGACGGGGTGATGTGCATGCGCAAACCGGGCGCTGCGTTGACTTCAACGATGCCGCCGTTTTGATCTTCCAGGGGCCGCAAAACAGATTCGCACACCACATCGACGCCGCAAATGTCCAGCCCCACCATTTGAGCTGCTTCTATGACGCGGGCGGCCACTTCAGGGTGCACATCGTCGGTGACGTCGGTCGCGCTGCCCCCCGTCGAGAGGTTGGCGTTGCTGCGCAAAATGACGCGGCGCCCCTTTGCGGGCACCGATTCGGGCTCAAGGTCTTGGGCGTGCAAACGGCCAATGGCGATGTCGTCGAATTTGATTTTGGTCAGGGATGTGGAGTGGCCCGTTCCGCGACGGGGGTCAGCGTTGACCAGGTCCACCAGTTGGCGCACGGTGTGTTTGCCGTCACCGACCACCAAGGGCGGCTCACGGCGAGCCGCAGCGATCAACTTGTTGCCGACCACCAGCAGTCGGTAATCATGACCGGGCAAGAATTTTTCGACCATCACGGTGCCGTAGCGCACAGCGGTGGCGTAGGCCTTGTCGAACGTGGTGCGCTCTGTGATGTTGACGCTGACCCCTTTGCCTTGGTTGCCATCTTGCGGTTTGACCACCACGGGTAGGCCCACTTCCAAGGCAATGGACCAGGCTTCGTCGGGCGTTTGGGCCGGACGGCCCAAGGGTACGGGCACGCCAGCAGCGTGCAGCAACTGTTTGGTCAGGTCTTTGTCTTGGGCAATGGATTCGGCGATCGCGCTGGTAGAGTCAATTTCTGCAGCCTGAATGCGTCGCTGTTGCGAGCCCCAGCCAAATTGCACCAGGCTGCCATCGGTCAGGCGCCGATATGGCACGCCACGCGCCACCGCTGCATCCACAATGGCACCGGTCGATGGGCCCAGGCGCACGTCCTCGTCCAACCCGTGCAGTTGGGCCAGTGCGCTTTCCAGGTCAAAGCCATGACCGGCTATCGCGGCTTGGCACACTTGATCCGCCAGCTCCAGCGCCAAGCGGCCCACACTTTCTTCGGAATACTGAACCACGACTTGGTAAACGCCGGCCTCTTGAGTGGCGGTGGTTCGGCTGAAGGTGACGGGGCAGCCTGCTTGGGCTTGCAAGGCCAGGGTGACTTTCTCAAGCGCATGCGCCATGGATGGCGCCTGGCCTGAGCGGTTGCCATCGATGGGACCCACCTCTGGGAAAATGTGGCGCAGACGCTGTTCGATCGGGTGATTGGTCGAGAGGATGCGTTCAGCCTCAGTGCAGGTCACGATGGCTTCCATGGCCGTGTGACGGGTCCATAAATTGGGACCGCGCAATGCGCGAATTCTTGACACTTCCATGAACCGGGATTCCTTTGATGCGCGAAGGCCAGGGGCTCGTCGGGCGTTAATGTGAGGTGTTCTGGCCGAAGCTTTTCATGCCAGCACGGACCAGGTCCATGCCAATGTCCAAGGCCCAAGCCACACAAGCGGCGACGAGCATGTCATGGGTGTTGAGCTTGCCGTCCTGAAGCAGTCGGGCGACAGCAGGCCGTTTGGTCGACAGCACCAAAGACTCGCGTAGGCCTTCGCTGAGCACCAGTTGTCCATCACGCCAAAAACCCACACGCCCGCCTTGCGCTCGATGCGCCTTCAAGCGGGGGGTATTCTCGTCATCGGCATAAAAGACCACGCTGCCGTCGCAGTAGCTGGCCAGTTCGGCCACTTGCGCATCGGCGGCATGCAGTACGGCGGTGCCATGGGGCAAGACCACATCGATTTGGGTGCGCACATAGGACGGCATTTTGTCGTCACTGCCGGGGTACAGGTCGTCCAGCCCCTGAGCCTTGGGCATGGAGGTCACCACACCGACTTGGCAGCGGTCATAAGGCAAACCCTCGGCCAGCAAATGGCGTGCGGTGCTTTCAAAGACAGCGGCCTGAACCGAACGGTTGATCAACAGCCGCTGCGCATTGTCCCAATCCATGCCATCCTGGGTATGAAGCTGACGCTGGTTCATGTACAAGCCGTCTGCGCAGGCCAAGCCGGTGTACAGGCCTTTTAAGTGCAACAGCCATGACACCAACTTGGCGGGTCGGGTGGTGTCTCCATCGCCCAAGAAGCCCACCAAGGGGATGCGCCCCATTTCTGCAGGCTTGAACAAATGGTTGGCAATGGCTTGGCCTACGGGACGGGGTTTGCCTGAGGCTGGCTTGAGGTGCATCAGCAAGCCCGGGCCCGCATTGACTTCGACAATCGCACCGCCTTGTGCGGCCAAGGGTTGGGAAATGTCTTGTGCCACCAAGTCAACCCCTGCGATGTCCAAGCCCACCACACGGGCGGCCAAAACAGCCAGTGCCGCCACGTCCGGGTGAACCTCATCTGTGACATCCAGAGCCATGTTGCCGGTGCGCATGATCAGCACATCGCGGTCCTTTTCAGGCACGCTGTCTGCTGTCAGGCCTTGGCGCTTGAGCTCGAGCACCGAGGTGGTGTGATCGTCCAGCCGGATGGTGTCGAGGGGAAAATCTTCTTCTTCGCCGCGCCGGGGGTCAGAATTGATTTGGATCTCGATGAGTTCGGCCACGGTGTGAACGCCATCGCCCACCACGCTGGCGGTTTCGCCTTTGTTGGCTGCGGCCACTTGGTCTCCCACCACCAACAGGCGGTGCTCTTCGCCCAAGATGAAGCGCTCCACGATGACCTCGCTGCCTTCGGCCAGGGCGATGTCGTAGGCGGCGGCGATGTCTTCCTGTTTGGACAACTCCAGCGACACGCCCCGGGCATGGTTGCCATCGGTGGGTTTGACGCAAACGGGCAAGCCCACCGCTTGTGCGGCTTCCCAGGCAGCTGTCGGGCTGTCCACGATTTGGCCTTCTGGCACAGGCACACCGCACATGCTGAGCAGCTGTTTGGTCAGGTCCTTGTCTTTGGAGATGCCTTCGGCAATGGCGCCTGTGCGATCGGTTTCGGCCGTCCAGATGCGACGCTGCTGGTCACCGTGGCCCAGTTGGACCAGATTGCCATCGTTCAAACGGATGGCAGGGATGCCGCGGTCAGCGGCGGCATCGACGATGCTGGCGGTGCTGGGTCCAATGCACAGGCTGTCCACCATTTGTTTGAGGCGGTTGATTTCGTCTTGCACATCAAAAGGGCGGTTGTCGATGGCCGCCAAAATCAAGCCACGCGCCGTCTCCAGGGCACTGCGGCTGACGGCTTCATGGCGCGTACGGATCACCACCTTGTAAACACCCCTGGGGCCCGCTTCACGGGCTTTGCCAAAACCGGTTTGCATGCCCGCTTGCGTTTGCAGTTCAAGGGCCACATGCTCCAGCACATGTCCAGCCCAAGTGCCTTGTTCCAGTCGTTGCAAGAAACCACCACGTTCGCCCACACTGCACCGGTGCTCGATGAGGCCCGGTAACCAAGCGTTCAGGCGTGCGTTGAAACCTGGCAGGGTGTTGGAGGGAAAGTCTTCCAAAGCGCCGATGTCGATCAGTGCTTCCATCACAGGACGGTAAGTCCAGATGTTGGGTCCGCGCAAATGGGTCATGCGCAGAAATTGGATGTTGTGGGCGTTCATGGGTGAGAAGGGCGGCGATACAATGACAAGCCCTTTGCGGCGCTGCTGGATGGCTCAGGATTCAAAAGATACATGGGCAGTTCTTGTGCCGTGGTGTGCGACATCCATTGTTGTTTATTGTCTCGTCGTCCGCCTGGTTCGTTCGAGATGTTTCCGGTTCTTCTTTCATGACATCCACTTCCACTTTGCCCACTGCGTCCCGTCAGGTCTTGCCTGATGCATGGCAGGTTGAAGTTCAGTCTTGCCTACTGCCTCATGAAAACGCAACAGCTTGGCTGGAGGTTGACCTCGACAGCCATTTGCGATTTGCCAAAAGCCTGATCATTTTGACCGATCAGCGGGTCTTATCCCGCTTTGAAGGCGAAAAAAACTGGTCGGTTTGGGCTTTGCAGCCCGCTTTGTCGCTCAAATTGACCGACCATGCCGGCGTCGGTTGTTTGGTCTTGAGCAGTGCTTCGGGTCAATTGGCGGTGTGGCGCTTCACTTTGGGCTTGCAAGAAGCCGTGGCAAGGTGGGTCACGCAATTCGAGAGCCAATTGGCCCAATGGGGAAGCCCCTCAGAGGGGCGTCCTTTGCAAAGCAAGATCTCAGGAGCTGTCTGTCCGGTTTGTCAAACCGTCATGACCGATGAGGACGAGGAATGCCCCAGTTGCGGCCGTGAAGATTTGGCCCCACCCTCGACTTGGACCTTGTTCAAGTTGTGGCGCTTTGCCCATCCGTACAGAGGCTCCTTGTTGGTCGGTTTTTTGTTGACCTTGGCCGCGACTGCTGCCACATTGGTGCCGCCATACCTCACCATGCCGCTGATGGACGACATCTTGATCCCTTACCAAAATGGCAAAGACATCGACCCGCAATTGGTGTCTTTGTATTTGATGGGTTTGTTGGCGTCGGCCTTGTTGGCTTGGGGCTTGGGATGGGCCAAAACCTACATCTTGGCCTTGGTGTCAGAGCGCATCGGGGCCGATCTGCGCACCACCACCTATGAGCATTTGCTCAAACTGTCACTCGAGTATTTTGGCGGGCGGCGCACGGGTGACTTGATCGCCCGCATCGGCAGTGAGACCGACCGCATCAACGTGTTTTTGTCGCTGCACCTGCTGGACTTTGCGACCGACGTGTTGATGATTGTGATGACGGCGGTGATCTTGTTCACCATCAACCCGACCTTGGCCTTGGTCACCTTGTTGCCCTTGCCCTTCATTGCGTGGTTGATCCATGTGGTGCGCGAGAAACTGCGCACCGGGTTTGAAAAAATCGACCGCGTTTGGGCCGAAGTGACCAATGTGCTGACCGACACCATTCCCGGTATCCGTGTGGTGAAAGCCTTTGCCCAAGAAGACCGCGAAGCCCAGCGCTTCAAGGATGCGAACGCACACAACCTGCAAGTCAACAACCGGTTGAACCGGGTCTGGTCTCTGTTTTCACCCACCGTGACCTTGATGACTGAAATTGGTTTGCTGGTGGTTTGGGGTTTTGGCATCTGGCTGGTCTCGGATGACCAAATCACAGTGGGGGTGTTGACCGCTTTTCTGGCCTACATCGGGCGCTTTTACAGCCGTCTGGATTCGATGAGCCGCATTGTGTCGAACACGCAAAAAGCGGCTTCTGGGGCCAAGCGCATCTTTGACATCCTGGACCATGTGTCGAGCGTGCCTGAGCCGGTCCATCCCGTGGCTTTGCCGCCCAAAGTGAAAGGCCACATCACGGTGCGCGATGCGGGCTTTCGCTATGGCAACCGGGCGGTGATCCGCCAACTCAATCTGGACATCCAACCGGGTCAGATGATTGGTTTGGTGGGTCACAGTGGCTCAGGCAAAAGCACCTTGGTCAACCTGATTTGCCGCTTTTATGACCTGAGCGAAGGCTCGATCGAGCTCGATGGCACCGACATTCGCCAGCTCAAGGTGGCCGATTACCGCCGCCAAATTGGTTTGGTGCTGCAAGAGCCGTTCTTGTTCTTCGGCACCATTGCCGACAACATCGCCTATGGGAAACCAGAGTCGAGCCGAGACGACATCGTGGCGGCTGCCCGTGCGGCCCATGCCCATGAGTTCATTTTGCGCATGCCGCAGGGCTACGATTCCTTGGTGGGAGAGCGCGGCCAAGGCTTGTCGGGTGGTGAGCGTCAGCGCATTTCGATTGCCCGCGCGCTGCTCATCAATCCGCGCATTTTGATTTTGGACGAAGCCACTTCGGCGGTCGACACCGAGACCGAAAAAGAAATCCAGCGCGCTTTGGACAACTTGGTGCGTGGTCGCACCACGATCGCCATCGCCCACCGCTTGTCTACCCTGCGCAAAGCCGATCGCCTGGTGGTCATGGACCAAGGGGTCGTGGTGGAAGAGGGCACGCACGATGCTTTGATCGAGGCACAAGGCGCTTACTGGCGCTTGTACGAAGCGCAGCAACGCCAAGCTGAAGCCCAAGCGGTTTTGGGTGGTAGCCTGTCTGAAGAGCAAAAGGTGAGTGCATGAACCCGTTCGATTTGCAACGCGATGCCTTTGGACTTTGGGTGTTGGTGATGCCCGATGGAACGCGCCACAGTCCAGTGACGGCTTTGCGGGCTTATCCCGTGACTGCTCCGAACGAGGGGGTGGCGCTGATGGGTGCCGATGGACACGAGATTCATTGGATTGAAGCCTTGGCGCTGTTGGCCGAGCCGCTGCGCTCGCAGGTGTTGCAAGCGCTGAACGAGCGGGAATTTTTGCCTGAAATTTTGCAGTTGACGGCCGTCAGCAGCTTTGCCACGCCCAGCACTTGGTCGGTGCAAACCGATCGAGGCGATACCCAGTTTCTGCTAAAGGGTGAGGAAGACATTCGCCGCCTCACAGGCACAGTCCTGCTCATCAACGACGCCAACGGCGTTCAGTTCATGATCCGCGACTTGACGGCCATGGACAAGCATTCGCGCAAGCTGCTCGACCGCTTTCTTTGAAGCATGGCGCCGAACGCGGCGTCTCGAAAAAAACGGCTGTGCGACGCCAGTCCAACAGCCGTTTTTTTAAACTCGGGGCTCAGGCACCAAAAAAGCCTTTGAGCTTGTCGGTCCAGGTTTCGCCGCTCGGTTGGTGCTTGCCGCCACCTCTG
>NZ_CAMBNZ010000119.1 GCF_945869175.1 Limnohabitans sp. Rim8
ACATGATCATCACCGGTGGGGCCAATATTTATTCGGCCGAGGTCGAGCGGGTAATGGCCTTGCACCCCGGCGTGCAGTCCTGCGCCTTGATCGGCGTGCCGGATCGCGTCATGGGAGAACTGCCCGTCGCCTACGTGGTCTGCCGCAGCAGCCACAGCCCGGCGAGCGAGGAGTTGCAGGCCTTTTGCCGCGAGCGCTTGTCCAGCTACAAGATACCGCGTCGCGTTGTCTTCGTCGACGCATTGCCGATGACACCGACCGGGAAAGTCCAGAAGACGGAGTTGCGCAAGCTGGCCGTCACCTCCCCCTGATGGCCAATCCAAATTTCCCACCTGAGTTAATTGAGGATCGCCTATTTCACCCGTTTCACGGGCCATGAACTGGCGCGCTTGCCCTTGCCCACGGCTGCACAAGCAACCCAGGCCATCAAGACGATGAAAGCTCTTGGAGCGCGGCCGAGTTGCCACACCGGGTGTCGCAAAAGTTTGTCGAAAAGACACTGCTCAGCCAGGCGCGGGCCTGTCCCTCGAACGATTTGCGCTATGGCTGGGCCTTGAAGCATTTCTCGCAAACCGAGGCGGGTGTGCAGGCAGTGGTGACGCCAGTGTCCGGTGGGGCTGATGTGGCGGTTCACGCCGCTTATCTGGTGGGGGCCGATGGCGCGCGCAGTGCGGTGCGTCACCAACTGGGCATCGCTTGGGGCGGGACCACCTGCATCAAGCGCGATTTCATGGGTGAAAAGATGTTTCCCGTGTATCTGCGGGCGCCTGATTTTTACAAGGCCCTTCCCCACCGCAAGGCCTGGATGTATGTGACGGTGAATGCCCAGCGACGGGCTTTCATGGCCTCGGTCGATGGTGACAGCGAGTTTGCCTTTCATGCGGCAGTGCATGAGGGCGAAGATGCCGATGCCTAGACGCCCGCAGATGCTCAGCGCATCTTCAACCAGGCCATGGGGCAGGACATCCCGATTGAAGTTTTGTCGGTGGGCACCTGGATGGCGGGGTACGCCTTGGTGGCGAACGCCTTTCAACAAGGTCGCGTGTTCATTGGCGGGGATGCCGCCCACCTGTTCACGCCCACCGGCGGCCTGGACTTCAACACGGCTGTGGAGGATGCGGTCAACCTGGGCTGGAAGCTGGCCAGCGTGGTTCGGGGAATCGCGCCTGCGCGCTTGCTGGACACCTGTGCCCAAGAACGCATGCCCTTGGCGCACCGCAACACCGCTTATGCACGCCAGTTTGCCGACTCGGTGGGTTTGTTTGCGGCTACGCCTGATTTGGAAGAGGCGTCTGAGCGGGGTGAGCGCACGCGGCAAATGGCGTCAGAGCATCTGAATGGGCATGTGCGCCTGGAGTTCAACATCCCCGGGGTGACGTTTGGGGGGCGCTACCACGGCTCTGCGATCGTGGTGACCAATGGCAGCACGTCGCCGCCCGATGCGGCCAACAGTTACCAAGCCAGTGCCTGTCCAGGCGAGCGTTCGCCGCATGCTTGGTTGACCGATGGACGTTCGCTTTATGACACGTTTCACAGCGAATGGAACTTGCTGCAACTGGGCCCGCAGCCTTTGGATGCCTAGGCATTTTTGGCGGTAGCCAGCCGCTTGGGCATGGACCTGAAGGCCTTGTCGCACAGTGGTGATGATCTGCTGGCTTTGTATGAGGCACCGTGGGTCTTGATTCGCCCCGACCAAGTGGTGGCCTGGCGTGGCCACAACGACCAGCAGGCTTTGCAGGTCTTGCAGCAGGCGATGGGCATCACCTGAGGCGAGTGGGCTGGCCGTTCAGATCGCGGGCGCTGGTCTTCAGCTGCGCGCCGCCCACAGCGTGACGGTTTGCAGGCCCAGCACCGTGAGCGCCAGCGAGCCCAAAAGGTGCAAGGCGGCCGTGCCCAAGGCTAGGACAAAACGGCCTTGCTGCAGCATGGCCACGACTTCGGCTGAAAAGCTGGAAAACGTGGTGAGTGCACCTAGAAAACCAGTGACCAGGGCCAAGCGCCAAACCGGGTCAAGCTCGGGCAGTTGCTGGAACACGCCCACGCACACGCCCACCAAATAGCCACCAATCAGATTGGCCGCCAGCGTGCCCCAAGGCAACAGCCCAGCGCTTGCGGTGCTGGGGTTGAGCCACAGGCCCAACTGCCAGCGCGACAGTGCACCCACACAAGCACCCAGGCAAATCGCGATCACCGTGAGCATGGCGTGGGTCCTTTCGCTTGGGTTTTACCGACGATTAAAACGGCGGGTCTTCGTCGATCGCTGCTGCGCCCGTTGCACTCGTCTTGAGGGTCGAATTCACCACAGTGCGCGTTGGGTTCGGCTGGGCTGGGTCGGCAGCCGCCGCACCCAATTCCATCTCGCCACCCAGGGCTTCGATCAAGCTGTCGATCAGCGGCCCCAGCAAGCCGGTGGACAAGGCCACGTCGGTGTCAAAGCGGTCTTCGTTTTTGTCGGTGCCCGATTCGTCCATCACGCCGTCGAGGTATTGCACTTTTTTCAGTTGCAAAGTCTCGGTCAGAACAAAGGCCACGCGGCCGTCCCAGCTCAGCGCCAGTTGGGTGGGCAGTTTGCCTTCCATCACATGCTTGCGCACATCGTCGTTGGCCAGGTGGTGGCGGGTAAAACGCACGCTGGCCGCGTCCTCCCCGGTCGACTTGAGCACGGTTTCTCGCTCCACCGTCAAATCAGAGGGCCATTCGTCCGGTGTGGGGGCCAGCAGCCATTGCGTCATGGCCGCTTGCGGTGAAGTCACGGTTTGGATCAGCGAGACCGACAAGCCGCCCATGACGTTCATCAGCGCCGACATCACTTCATCGGCCTTGCCTTGGCTGCCTGCGTTGAGCACCAGACAGCGGTTCTCCAGGTCCATCCACACGAGCACAGTGGATTGACGGGCGAAGGCCTGCGGCAGCAAGGACAGCAAAACGTCGTCCATCAGGTCGCGTTTTTCTTTTTTGCCGGGTTTGCGCCCAGTTGCCGCTTCAATTTCGGCGACGCGTTCGTCCACCTTGCGGCGCACCACATTGCCGGGCACCGCTTTGGATTCGATCATCAGCTTCAAGATCCACTGCCCCGAGACCGATTCGACCAGCGGACCATGGGCCTCCCCCCGGGGTGGCACCCAGCCAATCGACTTGTCCTGGCTGGCGCCACACTCCACAAATTGCACCGGCTCCAGCGCCGCTTGCACATCGGCCAAAGTGGGCGCAAAGCCCTCGCCGATGCGGTAAACCATCACATTTTTGAACATCCGTCACTCTTTCATGCCTTGTCAGGCCAGCGCGGCATCTTACCGGACTGGACGGACGGCTTTACTTGGCGACGCCCATCAAAAGGTTGGGCACGCCGGTGACGATGGACGGGAAAACAGTGATCAGCACAATGCCCACAATCAAGCAGCCAAAAAAGGGCAGCGTCACGGTGGCAATGCGGTTGCTGTCGATGCCGGTCATGTTTTGCAAGACGAACAGGTTGAAGCCAACCGGCGGTGTGATTTCGGCGATCTCGATCAACATGATGATGAAGATACCGAACCAAACAAGATCAAATCCGGCCTTTTGGATCATGGGCAGCACCACCGCGCTGGTCAGCACGATCATCGAGATGCCGTCGAGCGCTGTGCCCAAAATCAAATACACCACCACCAAAATCGCGATGAGGCCATAAGGCGAGAGGTTCATGGCATGGACAAACTCGGCCAGCTCTCGCGGAATACCGGTGAACGCCATGGTTTTGGTGAGAAACGCTGCACCCGCCAGAATGAACATGATCATGCAACTGACCCTGGTGGCGCTCACCAGGCCTTGCCAAAAGTTCTGCCAAGTCAAGCTGCGCCCAGCGACCGCAATGGCCAGCGAACCCAACACGCCATAGGCGGCGCATTCGGTGGCGGTGGCGATGCCTGCCACCAGGACCCACACGATGAAGACAATCAGCAAGCCACAAGGAATCAAACTGCCCGAACGCCGCATTTTTTCCATGAAAGTGGTCGGCGCTTCGGCTGGTGGCACTTTGTCGGGGTTGCGCACGCTCCACCAAATGATGTAACCCGAGAACAGGCCCATCAGCAAAAAGCCAGGCAAGAAGCCCGCAAGGAACAGGCGGATCACACTGGCATCGGCTGCCACGGCATACACCACCATGGTGATGGACGGCGGAATCAAAATGCCCAAGCCACCGGCAGCGGCCAATGAACCCAGGGCGATGTTGCGGTCATAGCCGCGCTTTTCCAGTTCGGGCAGGGCCACCTTGGCGATCGTGGCGCAGGTAGCGGCCGATGACCCAGACACTGAGCCGAAGATGCCGCAACCCAATATGGTGGTGTGCATCAGGCGGCCCGGTACTTTGTTCAGCCAGGGCGACAGGCCATCGAACATCTGCTCGGACAACTTGGTGCGGTACAAAATTTCGCCCATCCAGATGAACATGGGCAATGCCGCCAACTCCCAGCTGGCCGAGGTTTCCCAAAACGAAGAAAACAGGTTTTTGCCGGGCAGGGTGTTGGTGAAAAAGGCTTGGCCCACCCAGCCGACAATGGCCAGCGTCATCGCAATCCAAACGCCACCGCTGAGCATCAGCAACATCAAGAAGAGGAGCAGGCCCCCTATTTCAAGCAGGCCCATCAAAGCTCCTCAGAAAAATCACCCCTGGCATGGCGCTCTTCGACACGCGCCACATAACTGGGTTTACCACCTTGGAACACGCACACGCATTCATCAATCACGGCAATCACCAGAATCGCTGAGCCAATGACAAAGCTCAACTGCGGAATCCAGATCGGGATCGCCACCATGTTGCCTGCGATGTCGTTGAATTCGTAGCTTTCCCAAGTGAAGCGTGCTGCCCAGTAACCCAAGTAGCCAATGGCCACAGCGGCCACAGTCAGTGAGATCAACTCCAGCCAGCGGCGCACCGGGGCAGACACCGATTCAAGCACCAGCGTCACCCGCACAAAGTCGCCATTGCGAAAGCTGTAAGCCATGCCCAAAAAAGCAGCGGCTGCGCACAACCAAGCCACGATGTCGTTGACCCAAGAAACACGCCAGTTCAGCACACGCCCCACCGAGGCGCCGATCATCAAAACCAGAATGGCCAGCACACACAGGGCGGCCAATTGCCCCCCGAGCAGGTACATGCCATCCAGAAAGCGACGCACCGATGAAGCGCGTGGTGGAGGACTGGCGTTCATCCGGTGTTATTTCTTGTTGTAGGCGTCCACCAAGGCCTTGCCTTCGGCACCGGATTTGTCCATCCATTCCTTGAGCATGGTGTCGCCCACCTTCTTCATGTCCGCCTTGAGCTGGGCCGATGGGGGGGCGACCGTCATGCCGTTGGCTTTGAGGGTTTCCAAAGTGGTGGTGTTGACCTTGCGCGATTCGGTCCAGCCGCGGGTTTCGGCGTCGGCTGCGGCTTTCATCACAGCGTCCTGGCTGGCTTTGTCCAGGGCATCAAACGCCTTCTTGTTGGCAATCACCGCGTTTTTGGGCAACCAGGCTTGCACATCGTAGTAGAACTTCAGGTGCTCGAACAACTTGCTGTCCACGCCGGTCGCGCCCGAGGTCATGGTCGACTCCACCACGCCAGTCGCCAGGGCCTGTGTGAATTCAGCCGCTTGGACCGTGACAGGCTGTGCGCCCACCAATTCGGCTATGCGGGCCGTAGACGGGCTGTACGAACGCCACTTGATGCCCTTGAGGTCGGCCGCACTGTTGAGTGGCTTTTTGCTGTAAATTCCCTGCGGTGGCCACGCCACCGAGTAGAGCAGTACCATGCCTTGTTCGGCCAGCTTTTTCTCCATCAGGGGTTTTTGCGCCTTGTAAAGTTTCATGCTCTCGTCGTAGCTGTCAGCCAAAAAGGGCAGGCCATCGGCTGCATAAATGGGCCACTCGTTGCTGAAGTTGGCCAGCAAGATCTCACCGGCTTGGGCTTGGCCGCCTTGAACCGCGCGTTTGATTTCAGGGGCTTTGAAGAGGGACGCGTTGGCGTGGACCGTGATCTTGAGCTTGCCTGCTGTGGCTTTGTCCACATCGGCTGCGAATTGGGTCATGTTGACCGTGTGGAAGTTGGTGGCCGGGTAAGCTGCGGGCAGGTCCCATTTGGTTTGGGCCGACACGAAGCCGGAGAGAGCGAGCAGGCCAGCCAGCAGGCTGAGGTGAAGGGCGCGACGTTGCATGAGAACTCCTGTGAATGTGGAATGAACGGTCAAACAGGCCGTGCAAGAAAGGTGCCCGCTTGGCGCGCGCATCGGGTGCATCTGGCTGGGGTTCACTGTAAGCAGGTTGAGGCTTGGGTGTGATCGGTGTTTTCCCTTAATGTCAACAAATTGTTGGTAAATTGTCATCAACGGACATAAACTTTGAGTCCCCACTTGTCTGAACACCTCCAATGCCGCGCAAAAATTCAACTGCCATCGCGAACGCCAACCCCATCGTCTCTTCGGCCCATCTGGTCTCGCCTGAC
>NZ_CAMBNZ010000120.1 GCF_945869175.1 Limnohabitans sp. Rim8
AGCAACTTCTTGCGCCAAATCATCGACAAAGACATCGAGCAGGGCACGTATGCCAGCCGCCGCTGGGCAGGCAGCCCCGGCGACGCCGCGCACCACGCCGCTGGCGAGAGCGACCCCGCCAAGATCCGCACCCGCTTTCCGCCCGAGCCCAACGGCTATTTGCATGTGGGCCACGCCAAAAGCATCTGCATCAACTTTGGCCTCGCCCAAGAGTACGGCGGCGTGTGCCACCTGCGCTTTGACGACACCAACCCCGAAAAAGAAGACACCGAATACGTCAACAGCATCATCGACGCCGTGAAATGGCTCGGTTTTGACTGGGCCCAAATGGACCATCCAGTCGGCCAAGCCGCAGGCAGCGCCGCGCCCTACCAAGCCAGCGACTACTTCGACTTCATGTACCGCGCTGCCGAGGCGCTGATTCAAGCCGGTCACGCCTATGTGGACGAGCAAACGCCTGACGAAATGCGCGTCAACCGGGGCGACTTTGGCAAACCCGGCGTTGACAGCCCCTTCCGCAGCCGCACCGTGGCAGAAAACCTGACGCGCTTTCGCGAGATGCGCGATGGGCAATTGGCCGACGGCGCGGCCGTGCTGCGCGCCAAGATCGACATGGCCTCGCCCAACATCAACCTGCGCGATCCGGCCATCTACCGCATCCGCCGCGCCACCCACCACCACACGGGCGACAAATGGTGCATCTACCCGATGTACACCTTTGCCCACCCGATCGAAGACGCGCTGGAGCAGATCACCCACAGCATCTGCACGCTGGAGTTTGAAGACCAGCGCCCGTTTTACGACTGGCTGATGGAGCGCCTGTGCGAAAGCGGCCTGCTGGCCGCGCCCAGCCCCAAACAATATGAATTTTCCCGCCTGAACCTGACCTATGTGATCACCAGTAAGCGCAAGCTGGCGCAGTTGGTCAATGAAGGCAAAGTCAGCGGCTGGGACGACCCGCGCATGCCCACCATCGTGGGCCTGCGCCGCCGGGGCTACACCCCGACAAGCCTGCGCCTGTTTGCCGACCGCATCGGCGTGACCAAAAGCGACAGCTGGATCGACTACAGCACGCTCGAAGGCTGCCTGCGCGAAGACCTGGAAAACAAAGCCCACCGCGGCATGGCCGTGCTCGACCCCGTCAAGCTGGTGCTGACGAATTGGGCCGAGGCATTTGGCTCAGATGCTTACACCGAAGACTGCACCCAACCCGCTCTGCCCCACAGCGCGATCGCCGAAGGCAAGGATGGTAACGATGGCACTGAAGGCGCCATGACCCCCGCTGACCGCGTCTTCAAGATCGGCAAAAAAGTGTGGATCGAGCGCGAAGACTTTGAAGAAGTTCCGCCCAAGGGCTACAAAAGATTGTTCCCCGGCAACGTGGTGCGCCTCAAAGGCGGCTACGTGATCGAATGCACCGGCTGCGCACGCGACGCGGCGGGCCAAGTGACCGAGGTGCACGCCAAAGTCATCCCCGGCACCAAGAGCGGCACCCCCGGCGCCGACAGCGTCAAAGCCAAAGCCGCCATCACCTGGGTGGCCGTGGCCGACGGCGTGCCAGCCGAAGTGCGCCTGTACGACCGCCTGTTTGCCGACGCCCACCCCGACGCGGGCGGCAAAGACTTCTTGCAGTCGCTCAACCCGAACAGCCTGAAAGTGGTCACGGCCTATGTGGAGCCGTCCCTCGCCGCCGCGCAGCCGGACCAGAAGTTCCAGTTTGAGCGCTTTGGGTACTTTGTGGCCGATCGCCTGGATCACGTTCCGGGAGCGAAGCCGGTGTTCAACCGGGTGACGGGGTTGAAGGACAGCTGGGGTAAGTAATTCGATGAACCGCCCGCAGACCATTCAATTTTTTCTTCCTTTGGGCGATCCACGAGGCATGCGCGTGGCTGAGATAACAACGCGCATTGTTCGCGTGATCGAGGTGCCGCGCAGCCAATGGGTGAGTTGTCCGAGGCTGGCTTGCCACGCACCTGTATTGGTCAGTCCGGCAGTGTGGGCAAGCATCTATAGTTAGGCCAGTTAATCTTCGAACCATTGAGCAATGCGCCCTCTGCCAAAGGTGAGGTAGAACAGTTTTATTGCAAAGGCTCAGGTATTTGTTTTCCAGCCCCATCACTGCGACCATGGCGGTCATGGGCAGATCAGCCAATGGATGGATCGAATGGAAAACGGCATCCGGAAGAACCTTGGATGAAGTCAAAAGAAAAGTCTTAGTCACTTCATCAATTGACAAACTTTGAGCTAATGACTTCAATATGTCTGTTGCTCAATTAACTTACCCAATGGAGTCCCGCATGCCAACCGCCAAACAACTCTGCGATCAAGCATCACAACTGCCTCCCGAGGAGCGTATGGCTTTGGTTGATCAAATCCTGGACACTTTGGATGCGCGGGACGACTCCATGGATGTGCAATGGGCACAAGAGGCCGAATCACGTCTTTTGGCCTATCGCCAGGGTGAGGTGAATGCCATCCCTTTGAATGAAGTCATTGCCAAATACCTAGTCAAAACGGCATGATCGTTCGCCTCTTGCCCGCTGCTCAATCCGAGCTGGACGAGGCGATCCATTGGTACGCACAACAAGCGCCGGGCTTAGGTGATTCGTTTTTAGTTGAATTTCTTCGCACTATCCAACTCATTGAGCGCCATCCAACTGGCTGACATCCTCTTTCAAGAGACACCCGCCGCTGCCGACTGCGCAGATTTCCATATGGCGTGATTTACAGCCAAGATGAGCAAAGCATTCTGATCGTTGCCGTCGCTCACTTACACCGTCGGCCTGCGTACTGGCAAAGCCGTATGAATTGATCTCACTGAAGTTATCCATGCACATCACCACCCTCGAAGCCCTGCGTACCCTTTACGGCCCCGCCAGTGAGCGCTCGCTGAAAAAAGAAATCCCGTCGCTGGACCCGCATGCCACCCGGTTTATTGAACTGTCGCCGTTTGTGGTGCTGGCCAGCAGCGGTGCGCATGGGCACATGGACGCTTCACCGCGCGGGGGTGCGCCGGGCTTCGTCAAGGTGCTGGACACCCAGACGCTCTTGATGCCCGACTCGCCTGGCAACAACCGCTTGGACACGCTGGAGAACATCGTGAGCACCGGGCGTTTGGGTTTGCTCTTCATGGTGCCGGGCTTTGACGAGACTTTGCGCATCAACGGGCAAGCGGTTTTGAGCACCGACCCGGCAGACTTGGCGCTGTGCGAGGACGCGCGGCGCACGCCCAAGTTGGTGATCCGCGTGACGGTGGACTCGGTTTACCTGCACTGCGCCAAAGCCCTGATGCGCTCGCAACTGTGGGACGCCTCTTTGCACCCCGAACGCAGCAGCTTGCCCACCATGGGCGAAATGCTGCGCGATCAGATTCAGGCGTTCCAGGGCGAAACCATCGAGATCGAATCACAGGCCGAGATGGTGCAGCGGTATCGGCAATCCCTTTGAGAATGGGTCGCCCTCAAGGCCATTGACTTATTTTTTCTGCACCGGGTTGGCCAGCAACAACTGCGTCGGGTAAGCGCGCATGAACTCGCGGGCTTTCTCCAGGGGGGCGGTGAGCCATGCGCCGTAGGCCCCCTCGTTCAAGATGGCGGGCATGCGTTTTTCGTTGCCGTTTTGGCCATAGCGGTTCATCAGCGCGTGGCTGTTGGCGTTCACCGTGAGCAGCGTGTAACTGACGATCTCTTGGTCGCCCTGCGTCCAGCGCTCCCACAAACCTGCCACCCCCATAGGCTTGCCATCCACCCGGGCAATGCGTGTGGGCACCGCCTTGCCGCTGCGCCAGTCGTCTTCCAAAAACGCTTGCATGGGGATGATGCAGCGCTGCGCATTCAGCCAGGTCTCACGCGTCGGCGTGGCGGTGCTCATGGTTTCGTAGCGGGTCACCGCCAGTTTGGTCGAACGCAGTTTGGCATCCGATGCCGATTTGACCCAAGTCGGCACCAAGCCAAATTGGCCTTGGACGAGCTGCATGACCCAAGGCTCGGCAGGCGTTGCGGACGCAGCTGACTCGGCCTCGTGGCTGGGAATCTGGGCTTCTGGCGACTCGACCTCGGCTGATGCGGCTTTGCGGATGAACAAGCCCTGCTGGCGCGGCCAGACTTCTTTGCCGGGCAGTTTTTCGGGGGGGGCGACGCCAAAGGCCTCGGCATACAGGTCGGCGCTTTTCAGGCATTCGTATTGGGTGCTCATGCGGACGATGCTAACCCACAGCCTTCATGCGGTGGACCTGATACGCTCTCGCCTCGATGACAAGACCTGCTGCTTCATGCTGATCCGCTTCAATAAACCCTATGGCGTGCTCAGCCAGTTCACCCCCGAAGGGCGTTGGCGTGGGCTGAAAGACCACATTGACATGCCGGGCGTTTACGTGGCGGGACGTCTGGATGCCGACAGCGAGGGCTTGCTGTTGCTCACCGACGATGGCCAGCAGCAGGCGCGCATTGCCGACCCGCGCTTCAAGATGGAAAAGACCTATCTGGTGCAGGTGGAGGGCGTGGTGGACGACAAAGCACTGACCGCCTTAGCCCGGGGTGTGACGCTGAACGATGGCCCCACCCTGCCCGCTCGCGCCTGTGAAGTGCAAGCGCCCGTTGACCTGTGGCCACGCAACCCACCGATCCGCGCACGGCAGAGCATCCCCACCTCGTGGCTGGAGTTGGTGATTCGAGAGGGCCGCAACCGCCAAGTGCGCCGCATGACCGCCGCCGTGGGCCTGCCCACGCTGCGCCTGATCCGAACCGCCGTGGGGCCTTACAACTTGGATGGCCTGCCCACCGCCACTTGGCAGACCCTCACCCCGTGAGCGACAAGCTGCCCTGTGCACCTTCACGGGTGAAAACACCGGTCTGGGTCTTCGGACACAATCACGGCTCTTTCAACCTCAGGGAAACCCCATGTCTGACTTGCTGAACAAACTCGAATGGCGCTACGCCTGCAAAAAAATGGACCCGGCGAAAGCCGTGCCCCAAGACAAAGTGGACCGCATCGTCGAAGCCGCTCGTTTGGCCCCCACTTCCAGCGGTCTGCAACCGTTCGAGATCATCGTGGTGACCAACCCGGCCGTGCGCGAGCAGATCAAGCCCAAGGCCTGGGGCCAGGCCCAAATCACGGACGGCTCGCACCTGATGGTTTTTGCGGCTTGGGACAACTACACGGCCGAGCGCATCAACATGATGTTTGACATGACCAACGCGCAACGCGGCGGCACCAACGAAGGCTGGGAAAACTACCGCCAGATGTTGCTCAAAAACTACCCTGCACGCACCCCAGAGGTGAACTACGAGCACGCGGCGCGCCAGGCCTACATCGGCTTGGGCGCATCCTTGATCGCTGCGGCTTTCGAAGAAGTCGACGCCACGCCCATGGAAGGTTTTGACCCCAAAGCCATCGACGAAATTTTGGGCTTGAGCGCTCGCGGTCTGCGCAGCGTGGTCCTCGTGCCGCTGGGCTACCGCGCAGCCGAAGGCGACTGGCTGGCCAATCTGAAAAAAGTGCGCCGCCCCACCGCGCAGTTTGTGACCGAAGTCAAGTGATGCTTGTGCCAGCTTGAGGCGGGCCGGTTGGAGACCCCCACAAAGCCGCAGATTTTGCGGCTTTGTGCTTTAACATCAAGGGCTTCCCAAGCCGGGATGTCTATCCAAGGAACCACCATGGCCAAAGGCGAACAACGCAGCAACAAAATGGCCAAAAAGCCAAAGAAAGACACCACGCCCCCCAAGACGTTCACGTCCGACCGCCCCATGGCCCCCTCCACCTTTGTGGCACCCCGCGGCAAAGTCAAAGACAAGTGATCTTTTCAGCCCAGCGCCCTGCTCGCTGGGTTCGTCCTGCATGACCCCGATCCACGAAGACGAGCACCTGCTGGTGCTGGAAAAACCCAGCGGCTTGTTGTCGGTGCCCGGTCGTGGCCCGGACAAGCAGGACTGCCTGTCCAAACGGATGCAAGACCGCTACCCCGAAGCCCTGGTCGTGCACCGCCTGGACCAAGACACCTCCGGCCTGTTGCTCATGGCCAGGGGCATCGAAGCCCAACGCCGCTTGAGCAAGCTCTTTGAAACCCGTCAGGTCCACAAACGCTATCTGGCGGTGGTGGCAGGCCAGCCTTTGCAAACACAAGCGGCCGTGCAGCCAGACGAAAACGGCTGGCGCACCATCGACGGCCCGATCCTGCTCGACTGGGAGCGCCGCCCGCTGCACATCATCCACCCCGATGGCAAAGCCA
>NZ_CAMBNZ010000121.1 GCF_945869175.1 Limnohabitans sp. Rim8
ACGCTCGAACACAAACAGCACCAGACGCCCCAGCACCTGGATCACCCCGATGGCCGCCGGAATGGCGATCACCCAAGCCGGTGACAAGCCCGACTCTTGCAGCAAGGCGATCATGTGGGCGGGCAAGGCCGAGGTGACCGACATGGTCAGCACCATGAACAGTGCCAAGAGCCAAAATGGTGCGTGGCGCAAGTGTTCGCGTACCGAGGTCAGTGACGGCTTGTCATTCAAAGCCGATGGATCGATCACTGTGCGCGGCGCCCCTTGCAGCAACCAGGCGTGCAAGGGCGCACAAATCAAAAACTGCAGCGCTGCCAGTGCCCACAGGGCCTGACGCCAGCCCCACAGATCCATCCACCAGGCGAACAGCGGAATGAACACCGTACTGGCCAGCCCGCCCAAAAAAGTCAAGGTGATGATGGCGCGCCTGAAGTCTTGCGAAAAGCGCCGCGTGACCAGAGCAAACGCCGGTGTATAAAGCGTGGCCGCCATGCCCAAGCCCAGCCAGATCCAAGCGACATAAAAACCAGCGACCGTGCTGACGAAACTGTGGCCCACCAAGCCCACACCAATCCACAAGGAGCCCAGCGTCATGACCCAGCGCTCACTCCCCGCATCGATCCAGCGCCCCACCCCATAGGCCATCAAACCTTCGGCCAGCAGCGCCATGCTGAAGGCCAAAGACGATTCGGCCCGCGTCATGCCCAGCTCGGCTTCGAGGGGGGTCATCAACAGCGAGAAGGTGTAGAAAACACTGCCCCAAGTGATCAACTGGGGCAGCGACAGCCAGAAACTGAAGGACCCCAAATCTAAAGTTCTCATCGGGTGGCGAGGTGAATACCGCATGGGTTCATTATGGTGACTCGGCCACAGGCCAGACCTTCATCTTGCGTGCATCGGGTCAGAAAAGCTGTCGCATCGGCGCGGCGTTCGGGGTCGGATTCGCTTTAAAGTGGTTGAAAAGTGGACAAGATATGGATGCTCAATTGTTGTCGGTTTTGCAGCGTTTGAACGCGGTCGATCTGGAAGAACACCCCGCGTTGAACACCCATGCGCGCCAGCTGGTGCTGGACACCTTGGGCTGCATCGTGGCGGGATGGCGCGCCGTGCCCGTGGCGGAATTGGCGCAACGCGCTGCGGCGGCGGACCCGGGCAGCTTTCGCCTGATGCCTGACGGCCCCGGCTTGACTGCGTGCCATGCCGCGATGGTGCTTGCCATGGCCGCTTGCTGGGACGAAGCCTGCGAGGGTCATGCAGGCGCGCATGGTCGACCGGGTGTGGCGGCTTTGGCGGCCTTGTTGCCCATGGCGTCTCGGCTGACCTACGGGCAGTTTCTCAAATCATTTGTGGTGGGTTACGAAATCGGTGCCCGCATGGGGGCCAGCCTGCGCATCAACCCGGGCATGCATGTGGATGGCAACTGGCCTGCATTGGGCGCGGCGGCTGCGGTGGCCCACGCGCTGGGCTTGACGCCCGCCCAAATCGTGCAGGCCGTGAACCTGGCCGCTTGCCAATTGCCCATGAGTTTGTATTGGCCGGTGCGTTCGGGCGACACCGCTCGCAACACCTATCTGGGCCATTCGGCGCAACTGGGGCAAAGTGCTGCGCTGGCGGTGGCCAGCGGCATCACCGCGCCCGCCGGATCGGTGGCGGAATATGCGCGTGTGGGTTTGGGAAAACCGCCGCTGGCTTTTGACGATGCGGCGGACTTTCAATTGCTGCAGGCCTATTTCAAGCCCTATGCGGCGGTGCGCCATGTGCATTACGGGGCCTTGGCGGCCGATGCGTTGAGGGCCGCGATCGATCTGGACACGGTGGACAGTGTGGTGCTTCAGATCTATGAAGAGGCCACCATTTACTGTGGCAATCGGGCACCGCAAACGCCTTTGCAGGCCCAGTTTTCATTGAGCTTTGGTCTTGCCGCCATGCTGCGATGGGGCCGACTGGACCCCTGGGTTTACCGCGAACCGCAGTTTCAGGACCCTGCGCTGCGTGAACTCGAGGCCAAGGTGCAGGTGCAAGTGGACGCACCTTGGACGCAACAGGGTTTGCGCGGCGCACGTCTCTTGATCGCCTGCCAAGACGGCAACCGGCACGAACACGAAGTGACGGCCGTCCCCGGTGATGCGCAAATGCCTTTCACCGAAGAGGCCTTGCTTGAAAAGTTTCTGGGCTATTGCGAAGGCAGTTTGTCCGCTGCCTCGGCCTCAAATTGGGCCCAACAATTGTTGATGGCCCCAGCCGATGCCCAACCTTTCCCGTTTTGGAATTCACCTCAGGAGAAAACCCCATGTTGAAGAAAACCCTTGCCATGACCGCTGTGCTGGCCACGGCCTGCTTGGCCGCACCTTTGGCGGCGCAGACCAGCGATTTCCCCAATAAGCCAGTGCGCATCGTGGTGCCTTTTCCACCGGGTGGCGCGACCGACATCACCGCCCGCGTGGTGGCCGAAAAACTCAGTGCCAAGTGGGGTCAGCCGGTGGTCATTGACAACAAGGCGGGCGCAGGCGGCAACGTGGGCTCGGACCTGGTGGCCAAAGCGGCACCGGACGGCTACAACATCGTGCTCGGCGTGACCGGATCGCATTCGATCAACATCTCTTTGTACAAGAAGATGCCTTACCACCCCTTGAACGATTTCGAGCCTTTGACACAGGCCACGATCTACCCGAACGCGATTGTGGTGAACCCTCAGGTGCCCGCCAACAACCTGCCCGAGTTGATTGCCTTGCTGAAAAAAGAGCCCGGTAAATTTTCATTTGGCTCAGACGGCAATGGCACCGCCTCGCATTTGGGCATGGAAATCCTGAAAGCCAGAGCCCAGGTGCAGCTGACGCATATTCCTTACAAGGGCAGCACACCCATGATCACCGACTTGTTGGGAGGCACCTTGATGGTGGGCGTGACCGGTTTGCCTGCGGTCCAGCAACATCTGAAGGCGGGCAAGCTCAAGATGATTGCCATCACCACACCCCAGCGGGCACCTGGAGCGCCTGATTACAAAACGGTGGCTGAGCAAGGTTTTGCCAATTTCAATGCCGCGCCTTGGGCCGGATTTTTTGCACCCAAGGGCACACCCAAGCCGGTGGTGGACAAGCTGGCGCAGGACTTGGCCGAAGCGCTCAAGCAGCCTGATGTGGTGCAAAAAATGAATGACTTGGGCAGTACCGTGGTGGGCAACAAGCCTGACGAGTTTCGCCAGTTTGTGATCCGCCAAATCGAGATGTGGGCCGAGGGGGTGAAGATCTCTGGCGCCACGGTGGATTGAGCCATGGCCGCTTTGGGTAACTTTGCGCCCAAAGGCGATTACGCCTTCCCCTACCGGGATCTGGTGGATGCCCGGGTCCTGGTGACGGGTGGGCGCGGCACCTTGGGTACCGCCATTTGCCGGGGCTTTGCGTCTTTGGGTGCGCAGGTCTGGAGCGTGGACCAGTCGCCCATTGAAGGTCACGAGCCGCATTCGCAAATTTCGCAGCGCGTGGCGGATGTGCGAGACCGGGCAACGCTTCAGGCGGTGCAGGCGGAAGTGGCAAAGACCGAAGGCCTGGATGTGCTGGTCAATGCACACGGTCTGCAGATCCGCTCGGACTTTGCCGGTTGTGACGAAGACACCTGGATGACCTTGACCGATGTGAACTTGAATGGCGTTTACCGCAGCTGCCAGGTGTTTGGCGAGCCCATGCGCACGCGCGGTGGGGCGATTGTGAACATCGGCAGCGTCAATGGGGTGGTGGTCTCAGGCAAGGGCACGCCTTACGGCATTCAGAAAGCAGCCGTCTCGCACATGACCAAGGTGCTGGCAGTCGAGTGGGCACCGTTGGTGCGCGTGAACGCCTTGGCCCCCACGGCCATTCCGTCTGGCATGACGAAAGACTTGTTTGCCAACGCGGATTACGTGCGCAACAAGACGCAAAGTATTCCGCTCCAACGCACGGGCACCGAAGAAGACATCGTGCACGCGGTGATGTTTCTGGCGTCATCGGCCTCGGGCCTGGTCACCGGGCACACCTTGATGATGGACGGTGGTTTGTCTTTGGTGTGAGGTCGTGGTCTGGGCCAGGCTGGCCCGTGGAACAGGCCGCTTCACTGCTCCTTGAGGATCCGCCGGTACTGCACCGCCTCGGCCACATGAGCGGCCTGGACGGTCTCGCTGCCCGCCAAGTCGGCAATCGTGCGGGCCACTTTCAGGCTGCGGTGGATGCTGCGGCCGCTCCAACCGAGTTGGGCTGCGGCTTTTTGCAGCAAGCGGGTGGCCGATTCTTCCAGTTGTGCCTGCGCATCGATGGCCTGGCCTTGCAGATGGGCGTTGGTACAGCCTTGTCGGGCCACGGCGCGCTGGCGTGCCAGCCCACTGCGGGCGGCGATGGCGTCTGTGGTTTCACCGAGCGGCGCGTTCAGCAGGTCGTGGGGCGGCAGGCTGGGCACTTCGATGTGCAAATCGATGCGGTCCAGCAAAGGGCCGCTCAGTTTGCCTTGGTAGCGGCTGACTTGGTCAGGTGAGCAACGGCAGGCCCGTGTGCTGCTGCCCAAGTAGCCGCAAGGGCAGGGGTTCATGGCGGCGATCAATTGAAAACGCGCTGGAAACTCTGCCCGCCGAGCAGCGCGGGCGATGGTGATGGTGCCGGACTCCAACGGTTCGCGCAGCGCCTCCAAAGCCGCCCTTGGAAACTCGGGCAGTTCGTCCAGGAACAGCACTCCGTGGTGCGCCAATGAAATTTCACCCGGTCGTGGGGGAGAGCCGCCCCCCACCAAAGCGACCGCACTGGCCGAGTGGTGGGGTTGGCCCGTAGGCCGTTGTGCCCATCGGCTCAAGTCAAAGCGCCCGGCCAAGCTGGCGATGGCCGCTGAGGCCAGTGCCTCTTCAATGGTCATGGGGGGGAGCAAGCCCGCAAAACGTTGTGCCAGCATGGACTTGCCCGACCCGGGCGGTCCGACCATGAGCAGAGAATGGCCCCCTGCGGCTGCGATTTCCAGCACCCGCTTGACACCCGCCTGGCCTTTGACGTCGGCCAGATCCGGGTATTGGGGTCCGTTGGTGGGGGTCATAGGGGCCATGCAAGTCCAGCCATCGGTGGGTTCTGGTGGGGGCTCTTGGGACGGGGGCAAAAACTGTTGAACCACATCCAACAGATGGCGCGCTCTGAACACCTCTGTGTCGGGCACCAATGCTGCCTCTTCTGCGCTCTCCGGTGGCAAGACCAAGCGGGTGCGCACTTGCTGCTGGCGCAGCACCAAGCTCATGGCCAGGGCGCCGCGCACCGGTCGCAAGGTCCCGGTCAAAGACAACTCACCCGCAAACTCGTGGCCTTCCAGTCGGGCCGCATCGATTTGGCCGCTGGCCGCGAGAATGCCCAGGGCAATCGGCAGGTCCAGGCGGCCTGAGTCTTTGGGCAAATCGGCCGGGGCCAGGTTGACGGTGATGCGTTGGTTGTGCGGAAAGTCGAGGCCACTGTTCAAGATGGCCGAGCGAACACGTTCGCGTGCTTCTTTGACCTCCACATCGGCCAGTCCCACCAAAGTAAAGCTGGGCAAGCCGTTGGCCATGTGCACCTCCACGGTGACGGCCGGCGCCTGCAATCCGATCAAGGCGCGGCTGCGCACCAAACTGAGACCCATCCCTCCTCCCTTGCCCTGTTTTGGTGCGTTTCAAAGAGATCAGACGCACACTTTTGAATTCATTTGGCTGTATTGAGCGCCATTGAAACATGGCGCACAGGGAAAATCACCGGTATTTACACGGGGGATGGTGCACGACGACTTGGCACGCATAGTGCTTGGGTTGTGTGTCATCCTTTCTTTATTCGGAGTTGCTCATGAAAAAAATCCTCGTTCCTACCCTGATCGCAGCCGCCATCGGCGCCATGGCTTCTGCGGCCCAAGCCCAGACGGCGCCCGCAGCGCCTGAAAGCACCTTGTCTTACAACGTGGGCGTGGTCACCGACTACCGGTACCGCGGTATTTCCCAGACCCGTCTGCAGCCCACCTTGCAAGGCGGTGCAGACTACGCCGACAAGAGCGGTTTTTATGTCGGTGCTTGGGCCTCGGGCATTCAGTGGATCAAGGACACGGGCACCACCGTGGGTGTGGGCGGCATCAAAGGCGGTTTGGAGTTGGACCTTTATGCGGGCTACAAAGGCGCTGTGGGCGATGTGGCCTATGACGTGGGTTTCCTGCGCTACCAGTACCAAGGCAACAACCT
>NZ_CAMBNZ010000122.1 GCF_945869175.1 Limnohabitans sp. Rim8
TGATGACCAACATGGAGTCTCTGATTCAAATGGGCCGAATGGGTCTAGAGCCGGCTTTGACGGCCGCGGCGGTCATGATCATGAAATCCACTTTGTGGGTCGCCTTGAGTCTGGCCGTCATTGCGCTGATCGACGTGCCCTACCAAAAATACGCTTTCAACAAAAAGATGCGCATGACCAAACAAGAGGTCAAGGACGAATACAAGCAAATGGAGGGCAGTCCCGAGGTCAAGGCCCAGATCCGCAGGCGTCAACGAGAGATGGCGAACTCGCGCATGATGGCCCGAATCAAAGATGCCGACGTGGTGATCACCAACCCCGAACACTTTGCCGTAGCGCTGGAATACGACCCCACCGGCGACGGTGCGCCCATCATGGTGGCCAAAGGCTCAGACCACATGGCCCAACTCATTCGCGAAGAAGCCAAGGCCCACGGCGTTTACCTGTTTGAAGCCGCGCCCTTGGCCCGCGCCATTTACTTCACCACCGAAGTCGAGCAACAAGTGCCTGAAGACCTCTACCACGCGGTGGCCCAGGTCATTGCCTATGTCTTCAGCCTGGAGGCGGCATCGCCCATGAATCCACCACAAGACAAACCCCGCGTCAAAGTCCCACCCAGCATGCAGTTCAACCCCGACGGCAGTCGGCTTGAGAAAGCTGGAGCCACCGCATGAACATCCAGATCCACCCCGAATCCGCTGCTTTGAACCCCTGCGTCTTCCGTGCAGCCGACCGCATGCGCATCGATGGTTGCGCCAACGCCGTGGCCCACGAAGGTCTGAGTCTGGCGCTGTATTGCCCCTTTGAGGCCCTGCTCGACCACTACATGAATTTGCTGCTGGTGCGCGTGCGCCAGCAAGCCCCAGAGCACAAAATCGAGGTCTATTTCCCGGCCAACACCGACTCTTTGCTGGGCCGCTTCAACGAAGTGCTGGCCAGCCAGTCCCTCAACCAAGCCGTCAAAGCCAACGCCACGGTCCACCAAGCCCAAATCTGGATCGTCCATGACGCCCAGACCTTGCCCGAGAGCGAAATCCAGTTGCTGGCACGATTGATTCAAAATTTTCCGGGGGCCAATATCCGGGCCATTTTGTTGATGTCGGGCAAGCCCAGCGCCCAGAACTCACCTTTGTCGGCCTTTGGACGGAAAATTTTGCGCTGGGACATCGAAGCACCGTCCGAGGAGCAAGCGCAAAACGCGCTCGATCAGGCACGCCAGGACGGCAACTTCAACGCGGTTCAGTCCTTGATTCAGCGCATTCAGAGGCAGCAGCGCCCCGTGGAGGACTCTCCCTTCGACGCCCCCGAGCTGTCGGTTCAAACGCCTGCAGAAAACGCGCGCCCTTCAAGCCCAGTGAGCGACTCCAAACTGCAGCAACAACTGAACACGTTTCAACAACATGGTGCCTCGGCCCTCAAGTCCTGGCGCCTATCGGGCGGGGGAGTCAAGAGCGCTTCGGCCTGGCTTCGCCACAATCACAAGCTGGCACTCGGCGTCGCCTTCGCCTTGGTCATGTCCACCTTCATGATGCTCTGGATTCAACCGGAAGCCTTTGGACTCCAATCGGCCAAACCCGTCGCAGCCGTGCCTCTGACTAGCCCCCAGCTGGCCAGCCCATCGCCAGCCCATACAGCCGCTTCCGCCACACCTTCTGCACCTGCTGCGTCAGAAAACCCCAACACGCCCGGCGCTGCTGCGCAAGTGCCAAGCACTCAGGCACCTGCGCAGGCGGCCATGGCCACGACGCCTGCAGAACCTCTCATTGAGACCCCGGAGGGCACACTGCAAGGCCAAGCTTGGTTGAGGAAGCTCGACGCCAACAGCTTTTTGCTGCAGCACGGCACCGCCAGCAGCTATGCCAAGGTCTTGGACATCCAGCGACGCCATCCGCCCTTGAAGGATGCCCAGATCATTGCGGCCTATCGCCCTGGCGAGAAACTGGCGCACTTTGTGATTGTCTCGGGCCCCTATGGCAACTTGGGTGAAGGCTACGAGGCCTCCAAGCGGCCTGGCATTCCCCGCAGCTGGGTTCGCCCCACTCGCGGTCTGCAAGAGCAACTCAAAAGCCCGACCTGAGCCCTGAAAGCCAAGCCATGAAAAAAAACAGCGCCTCACCCCCAGCACCGCCCGAAAGCACACCCGACACCGGGGTGCCTGAACGGCAAGCCCCCCCCAAAAAGTCCGTTTCGGCCGTCAAGAAAATTGGCGCGAAAGTGCCAGCGCCGCGCAAGTCCAGTGCGCGCCAATCTGCCACCCAGGCCCAAGCACCTGCCGACAAACCTGCAGACTCAAAAGCCCTGACAGATTCAAGTCCTGCGCCAGTGCCCGCCAAAAGAGTGAGGTCAAAGCCGAACAAAGCAGCGGTCAAAACGCCAGCCAAAACCCGGAAAAAACGGTTGGAAAGCCCCGCCCTGCCCATGCCCGAAAATTTGACCCCGATCATGGCCATTCAAACCGCTGAACCGCCGGCCGTGACGCCCCCTGTCGTGAACGACGCCGAACTCTGGGAACAAGGCAGCCCCATCCGGATCCGCATCGCCCAGTTGAGAACACGCAATGCATTTTTGGAAGAGCAATTCCAACGATTGCGCCCCCCCGTCCAAGTCCGAGGAAAGAAAAAATGAGCGAAAACACTTTCAAACCCGCTGAAGAACCCATCGACGCCGCTGAAATCGAGGGCCGAGAATCAGCGGCCATCGAACCTGCAGGCGAAGCGGCACCACCGGCACCCGAACCTGCTGCTGCAAGCAGCCCTGCGCCAGAAAAACCCATGCATGTGGGCATCACCGTGGACCAACGGGCTTACCAACAATACCAATCCTTGGCACAGGTGGTGCTGGATTCAGCCGAGTTGGCCACCAAATCAGCCGAAGCGGCTACCAGCGTGAGCAGCCAGTTGCGACTGGCCACCGAGGAATTCAAGGAAGTCACCGACGCTGGACACAAAAAAGCACGGCTGTTGTTGGCCGTCATGGGTGGCGTCATGGTCATCAGCCTGATTTTCTTTCTCATCATGGGCGTGCGCTTGGTCAGCCGCATCAACCAACTCGACGCCATGCTGATGGCCGTGGGCAAACGCGTGGTGGAACTCAACACGGGCATGGAGTCTCTGGAAGGGGTCAACCAAAGCGTGAAAGAACTGGCCTCGCAACAGGTGGCACTGACAAAGTCTCAAGGCCAAATTGAAGGCCGCATTGACGCCTCCCTCAAACAGTCGGAGAGCTTGGTGCAAAAGGTGCCCAGTGAAACCGCCAAGCAAGTCGCCGCCAGCAGCGACTCGGTGATCCGCCAGGTGCAAGGCATCAACGCCAAATTGCAAACCCAGGCCAATGCGGTGCAGTCACTGGGCAACGAGGTCAAGTCCTTGAAATCGGCTGTGGGCAATGTGGACGGCCTCAAACGTGACGTCGAGGCTTTGGTGACGCTGCAAAAAGAACGCTACCTCGAAACGGTGCAAAAGAACAATACGAACAGCTCACGCGAGCGGGCTGTTCAGTTTCCCCGGTATGGGGGGGCCAAGCCTGGGGAGGCCAATCCACAGACTGGAACGCCTGCTGCGGCAACCACAACGCCAACAACACCTGGAACGCCCGCCAGCAAGCCCTGACAAGGCTTGAGGGGCTGGCTTACTGTATGCAAACCGCGATGTAGGTCAGGACAAAAACGCCGTTGGGTGGGATTTTTCGCCAATAGCCCATTTCGTCCACGGTGAACAATTTTTGTCCGGTCATTTTGGGGCCTGCATAACTGGTCATTTGCCCCAATCGGTGCATTTTGTAATTGCAGTCGTACTCGTTGATGTAGCGCCTGGACCGGACGCCTTGCGCATCCGGCGATTTCAAATCCTGCATTTCCCAAACACGGCGAATGGTGTCTTCTTTTTCAATGGTGTTGCGGTTGACGTACAGGGTCACTTCCTCGGACTCGCCAATACGAGTCCAAGCGTGCGCCACGTTCGGCACCCATACCGTCCACAAAGCCATGCCACTGAGGCCAAGCACCCGCCAGGCGCGCATGGAAAACAAAGGCAAGTTCATGTCTTTTCTCAAAAAAAAGTTCCGGCCAGCGTCGTTGCACGGCCACCCGTCCCCAATTTGAACCGCGAGATGCCAGGCAAATCATGGGTGTTCACGCCCCCCAAGTCGAGCACCTCGATGCCCATGGCCTGAAGGTAAGCCAAAGCCTCCCACAGCAAAGCATTGTGGGCGCTCAGTTGCCGACCTTGTTCATCGGCCCATCCCATATGGTAACTGGCGACTCGGCCGTGGATCAAAAAAAGCATGCCTGCGATCGAGTTTTTGCCCAGTTCTGCATACGCCACCACAAAAGCCTGGCGATGATCCCCCGCCGCAGCGATGTAGGCCTGCACGAAATCGGTGGGCAAACCATGGAACTTTTTGGCTTCACGCTGGTCCAATTCTTTCCCCAGCAGCCATTCGCAGCGCTTCAAGCTCGGCTGCACCTGAAAACGGATTTTTTCGGTCGACAAGGCCTTGGTCAATCGATTGCGCCATTTGCCATCCAAACCGGCTTTCAAACTCGGCAGGCTTTGCTTCAAATCGAGCAGCACGGTGGCATAGCCGGTCATCACACGGGACAAGCCTTGGGTTTCGGCGGGGTCGAGTTGGTCTGCACTTCGGTCTGGAGAAAACAGCACCACTTTCAACCAAGGCACAGGCAAGCTTTGCCGCAAGCGCTTGTAAATCAGCGCACGTTGGTGCGGGGGCACCTGCGGGTGCCACACAGGGCCGCGTGTGCAAGACGCCACCGACAAATAACCCAACACGCGTTTGCACATGAACTGGGCAACAGCCAAGAGCTGCCCCTCTTCCCAGACCATGGCGCGGTGGACCCGGATACCCAGAGCGGTCAAAGCCTCACCGTAAGCCCAAGCTTGCTGCAATGCGCCGTGCTGGGCCGAATGAAATTCTTCCCATTCGGCCTGCGGCAAATCCTCCCATTTCAGATCCATATCGTCATAATAGGCAAAATTTACAAATTCATCTCAAGATACCCTATTTGCGACCGATTTAAAACGGTGTAAATGGAAATTCAACCATGTCAACAAGTCGCGATTCAAGCATCCTTGGGCACGACATCCCTAAAGCCCGTTTGACACCGTCAGGCTGGGCCTGGATAGCGTTGTATTTGGGTTTGCCCGTGCTCTTGCTGGGCAATTTGATGGACTTGTTTTTTCAATGGGCATTGGGTTGGTGCATCGGTGTTTGGTGCATTGTCTAAAACAAAAGGGCCAGCATGTTTTTCTTTATCGGTTTGGCGGTGGTTTTCGGCGCCGTGTTTGGGGGCTACGTCCTCGCGGGCGGCAAAATGGCGCCCATCATCAAGGCCGCGCCTTTTGAGTTCATCATCATTGGCGGCTCCGCCATCGGAGCCTCACTGATTGCGAACAGTTTTCCGGTCTTTAAAGCGGCCATGGGTGGCATTGGCAAATGCATCAAGGGGCCGAGCTTGCACCAAGCCGACTACTTGGCCTTGATGCTTTTGGTGGGCAAGTTGCAAACCGTGATGAAAAAAGAAGGCGTGGTGGCCTTGGAATCACACGTTGAAAACCCAGATTCGAGCGCGATTTTTGGTGAGTTCCCCAAATTGGCCAAAGACCATTCCATTGTGCAGATGATCTGTGATCCCTTGCGTTTGATGGTGATTTCGCAGGGCAACCTGGACGCCGACGCTTTGGATGATTTGATGAAAAAAGCCATCAAGGTCCACCACCACGAAGCCCTGCTCGCACCCGCAGCACTGGCCGGTATTGCCGGTGGTTTGCCTGCGCTG
>NZ_CAMBNZ010000123.1 GCF_945869175.1 Limnohabitans sp. Rim8
CCGCGGTTGGCAATCAGGATTTTGGTAAACATCTTGTTCTTCTCCTTGGCAATCACAGTGGAATGTTCCCGTGCTTGCGCCATGGGTTGTCGATCTTCTTGTCTTTCAACATGACCAGCGAGCGGCAGATGCGCTTGCGGGTTTCGTGCGGTTGAATGACGTCATCGATAAAGCCGCGAGCGCCCGCCACAAAGGGGTTGGCGAAGCGGGCTTTGTATTCGGCTTCTTTGGCGGCCAGTTTTTCGGGGTCGCCCTTGTCTTCGCGGAAAATGATTTCGACCGCACCCTTGGCACCCATCACCGCGATTTCGGCGTTGGGCCAGGCGAAGTTCACGTCGCCGCGCAGGTGTTTGGAAGACATCACATCGTACGCGCCACCGTAGGCTTTGCGGGTGATGACAGTGATTTTGGGCACGGTGCACTCAGCGAAGGCGTACAGCAACTTTGCGCCGTGCTTGATGATGCCGCCATATTCTTGCGAGGTACCGGGCATGAAACCAGGCACATCGACAAAGGTGATGACGGGAATGTTGAAGGCATCGCAAAACCGCACAAAGCGGGCCGCCTTGATGGAACTTTTGATGTCCAAGCAACCGGCCAGCACCAAAGGTTGGTTCGCCACGATACCCACGGTCTGACCCTCCAGGCGGGCAAAGCCGATCAGGATGTTTTTGGCGTAATCGGGTTGCAACTCAAAGAAGTCGCCATCGTCCACGGTTTTGACGATGAGCTCTTTCATGTCGTAGGCTTTGTTGGGGTTCTCGGGCACCAAAGTGTCCAAACTCATGTCCATGCGACCAGCCGGGTCACCGCTGGCACGCACGGGTGCTTTCTCACGGTTGTTCAGCGGCAAGTAGTTGTAGAGACGACGCAGCATCAGCAACGCTTCGACGTCGTTTTCAAACGCCATGTCGGCCACGCCACTCTTGGTGGTGTGCGTCAATGCGCCGCCCAACTCTTCGGCCGTCACTTCTTCGTGGGTCACGGTCTTGACCACTTCAGGACCGGTGACGAACATGTAGGAGGTGTCTTTGACCATGAAGATGAAATCGGTCAAAGCGGGCGAATACACTGCACCCCCTGCTGACGGGCCCATGATCATGCTGATCTGGGGCACCACACCGCTGGCCATGACATTGCGCTGGAATACGTCGGCATAGCCACCGAGCGAAGCCACGCCTTCTTGAATGCGCGCGCCGCCCGAGTCATTCAGGCCAATCACAGGGGCACCTACCTTCATGGCTTGGTCCATGATTTTGCAAATCTTCTCGGCATGCGTTTCAGACAAAGCCCCGCCGTACACGGTGAAGTCTTGGCTGAACACAAACACCAAACGGCCGTTGATCATGCCGTAGCCCGTGACCACACCGTCGCCCGGAATTTTGTTGGTCTCCATGCCGAAGTCGGTGCAACGGTGCTCGACGAACATGTCCCACTCTTCAAAGGTGCCTTCGTCGAGCAGCACTTCGATGCGCTCACGGGCCGTGAGTTTGCCTTTGGCATGCTGCGCGTCGATGCGCTTTTGCCCTCCGCCCAAGCGGGCCGCGGCGCGCTTTTGTTCCAGTTGTTCGTTGATGTCTTGCATGGTGGCTCTCTCTTTTCTTCAGGAAGATGGCGAATTCAACCCAGCGACTGGTACGCGCCAAGGAGTTGACGGGCAGCCGTGGAGGCGGCCAGCTGGCCGGCCGCAACTTGTTGACTGAGTTGGGGCAGCAGCAATTGAACATTTGACTGCGCTTTGAAACTTTGTTTCAAGCCCGCGTCGATGCGCTCCCACATCCACGACAGGGCTTGTTGCTGGCGGCGCAAGACCAGACGACCGTTGGCCGTTTGCAGGCCCCTGAATTCAGTGACTGCCGCCCAGAAAGTGTCCACGCCTTGGCCCAACAAGGCGCTGAGCTGCACCACCTTGGGGTGCCACTGGCTGGTATCGGCATGCGCATGGCCCGAACCGCCGTGCATGCCCAACAGCTGCAAGGCGCTGGTGATTTGCAACTCGGCGCGGGTGGCTGCGATGGCGTCGATGTCGGCCTTGTTGATGACGACCAAATCGGCGATCTCCATCACGCCTTTTTTGATGGCCTGCAGATCGTCGCCCGCATTGGGCAACTGCATGAGCACAAACATGTCGGTCATGTTGGCCACTGCCGTCTCGGACTGGCCCACGCCCACCGTCTCCACAATCACCACGTCGTAGCCTGCCGCTTCGCAAACCAGCATGGACTCGCGGGTTTTTTCGGCCACGCCGCCCAAAGTGCCGCTGCTGGGGCTGGGTCGGATATAGGCGCGCTCATGAACGCTGAGCCTTTCCATGCGGGTTTTGTCACCCAAAATGGAGCCGCCAGAAACCGTGGACGATGGGTCGATGGTCAACACCGCCACCCGGTGACCTTGACCGATCAGGTACAAGCCCAGCGCTTCGATGAAGGTGCTTTTGCCCACGCCCGGCACACCACTGATGCCCAGACGGAATGACTGGCCCGTGTGCGGCAACATGGCCGTGAGCAATTCGTCGGCCAAGGCGCGATGGTCCGTGCGGGTGGACTCCAGCAAGGTGATGGCTTTGGCCATGGCGCGGCGTTGCACTGGCGAATCGCCATGCAAAAGGCCCTCAAGCAACTGTGCAGGCGTCACCCCAAGGCCTTTTTGATCTGCTCCAGCACGTCTTTGGCACTGACCGGAATCGGGGTGCCAGGGCCGTAGATGCCTTTGACACCCGCTTCGTACAGAATGTCGTAGTCCTGTCGCGGGATCACGCCACCCACGAACACGATGATGTCGTCAGCGCCTTGTTTCTTGAGCTCGGCAATGATGGCGGGCACCAACGTCTTGTGGCCTGCGGCCAAGGTAGACACACCCACGGCATGCACATCGTTTTCAATGGCTTGACGCGCGCACTCTTCAGGCGTCTGGAACAAGGGGCCCATGTCCACGTCGTACCCCAAATCGGCAAACGCGGTGGCTACCACTTTGGCACCCCGGTCGTGGCCGTCTTGGCCCAGTTTGGAGATCATCACACGGGGGCGACGGCCTTGCGCATCGGCAAAGGCGACGATGTCAGCCTTGAGTTGGTTCCAGTATTCCATGGTGTCGCCCACGTTCTCGCCGTCGTCATAAGCCGCAGCGTAAACGCCCGTGACCTTTTGAGTGTCGGCGCGGTGGCGACCAAACGTTTTTTCCAGCGCGTCGGACACCTCGCCCACGGTGGCACGCAAGCGCACGGCTTGGATGGACAGGTCGAGCAGGTTGCCCTGGCCCGATTCGGCCGAAGCGCTCAAAGCGTCCAACGCGGCCTGCACCTTGGCGCTGTCCCGGCTGGCGCGGATGGCTTGGAGGCGTTCGATCTGGCCGTCGCGCACGCGCACGTTGTCGATCGACAAGGTTTCGATCGGGTCTTCTTTGGCCAACTTGTATTTGTTCACGCCCACGATGACGTCTTTGCCCGAATCGATGCGCGCCTGCTTTTCAGCAGCCGCCGCTTCGATCTTGAGTTTGGCCCAGCCGCTGCCCACCGCCTTGGTCATGCCGCCCATGGCTTCGACTTCTTCGATGATGGCCCAGGATTTGTCGGCCATTTCTTGAGTGAGCGACTCCATCATGAAAGAGCCGGCCCAAGGGTCGATCACGTTGGTAATGTGCGTTTCTTCCTGAATGATGAGCTGCGTGTTGCGGGCGATGCGCGCGCTGAATTCGGTGGGCAAAGCGATGGCTTCGTCAAAGCTGTTGGTGTGCAGCGACTGGGTGCCACCAAAGACCGCGGCCATGGCCTCGATGGTGGTGCGCACCACATTGTTGTAGGGGTCTTGCTCGGTGAGCGACCAACCAGAGGTTTGGCTGTGCGTGCGCAGCATCAGGCTCTTGGGGTTCTTGGCGTCAAAGCCCTTCATGATGCGGCACCACAGCAAGCGGGCCGCACGCATCTTGGCGATTTCCAGGTAAAAGTTCATGCCCACAGCCCAGAAGAATGACAGGCGACCCGCGAACGCGTCCACGTCCATGCCTTTGGCAATCGCGGTTTTGACGTATTCCTTGCCGTCGGCCAGGGTAAAGGCCATTTCCAGCGCCTGATTGGCCCCGGCTTCTTGCATGTGGTAACCCGAGATCGAGATCGAGTTGAACTTGGGCATGTGCTTGGCCGTGTACTCGATGATGTCGCCGATGATCTTCATCGACGGCTCCGGCGGGTAAATGTAGGTGTTTCGCACCATGAACTCTTTCAGAATGTCGTTCTGAATCGTTCCAGACAGTTTGTCTTGGCTCACGCCCTGCTCTTCGGCGGCCACCACATAACCCGCCAGCACCGGCAGCACCGCGCCGTTCATGGTCATCGACACACTGACCTTGTCGAGCGGGATCTGGTCAAACAAGATCTTCATGTCCTCGACCGAGTCAATGGCCACACCGGCCTTGCCCACGTCGCCCGTCACGCGCGGGTGATCGGAGTCGTAACCGCGGTGCGTGGCCAGGTCAAACGCGACCGACACGCCCTGCCCGCCTGCGGCCAGGGCCTTGCGGTAAAAGGCATTGGATTCTTCAGCGGTGGAAAAACCGGCGTATTGGCGGATCGTCCAGGGTCGCACCGCGTACATGGTGGCTTGGGGACCGCGCAAAAAGGGCTCAAAGCCCGGCAAGGTATTGGCGTAAGGCAAGTTGGCCGTGTCGGCTGCCGTGTACAAAGGCTTGACAACGATGCCGTCCGGCGTTTTCCAGTTCAGGGCATTGACATCGCCACCTGGGGCCGATTTGGTGGCTGCTTTTTGCCAGGCCTCCAGGTTGGATGCGTTGAATTCAAATGATTTGGACGACATGGCGCTGTGCTTTCGGGACAAAAATGACTTGACCAGATTTTGGCAGCTGCAGACTACCGACCGGCTTACAAGTTTTGTGATTCATAATTATTGATGCAGAATATTCTAACCGCCTTACAATGGTCCATCTCAAGCGCCTGAAATACCGTTTGGCCGCGACCCAACACCCGTCCACTGCCCCCTGATCCGCCCCATGTCTGCCCTGTCCCTTGCACCCCGCGCCCTGTACGAAGAAGTTGCCGAGCTTTTGCGACAGCGAATCTTTGCGCGCGAGCTGGAACCCGGCAGCTGGATCGATGAGTTGCGCATTGCCGAGGCACTGGGCATCAGCCGCACTCCCATGAGAGAGGCTTTGAAGGTGCTGGCTGCCGAAGGTCTGGTGACCATGAAAGTGCGGCGCGGCGCTTATGTCACCGAGGTGAGCGAAAAAGACCTGCGGGATGTGTACCACCTGTTGGCTTTGCTCGAATCCGATGCGGCCCGCGTGGTGGCCCAAACCGCCAGTGCCGAACAAATGCGCCAAATCAGCGCTTTGCACCAGGATCTGGAAAAGGCCGTAGACCAGCGAGACCGTTTTTTTGAAATCAACGAAGCCTTCCACATGCTGCTGCTGCAGATCGCCGACAACCGTTGGCGCGACCAGATGGTGGCCGACCTGCGCAAAGTGATGAAGCTCAACCGCCACAGCTCTTTGTTCAAAGTGGGACGAATTGAACAATCGCTGGCCGAGCACCAAGCCATTGTTCAGGCCTTGATCGCGAGACAAGCCGAATTAGCAGCCGAACGCATGTCGGCACACTTCTCCAACGGACTGGCAGCAGCCAGCTGATCCAGCTGCGCATTTCTCTCCGCAAAAAATAGGCTGAGACAGCGCAAAGAAGCCCTGAAAAAATTGAAGTTTTTACTAAAATAGCAATTTTGATGGATTGCC
>NZ_CAMBNZ010000124.1 GCF_945869175.1 Limnohabitans sp. Rim8
GGTCACCCCCCAAAGAAGTGGCACCACTGGCCACAAAAGCGCCGCCCTGACCGACCTCACAAAATCCCAGCATTTCCGCCTGGTAGATCTCACAAAACGATGTCGCATCATGCACCTCGGCAATGTCAATGTCTGACGGCCTCAAGCCCGCCTTCGCATAAGCCTTTTTGGCCGCCACGTGCGACAGGCCTGGCTCGGCCAGGTCACGGTACTTGCCACCCGTTAACACGCTGGCACTGACCGCAATGGCCCGCTCCTGAACACGCTTGGGTAATTCACGCAAAAAACGCCCCGAGCAAAGCAAAGCCGCAGCCGCCCCATCACCCACGGGTGAGCACATGGCACGGGTTAGAGGCCAACTGATCTCCCGATCATTGAGCACCTCCTCCGGTGTGATGGTGAACCGGTACTGCGCATTGGGATTCAAGGCCCCCATGGCGTGGTTTTTGGAAGACGCATAGGCAATCTGCTCACGCGTCGTGCCGAAAGTTTTCATGTGGTACGCGGCCTGCATGGCATAGGTGTCCATGAATAAGGTCCCGCCCCCGCTGTTGGTCACAAAAGGTTTGCCCGATTGCTCGCCCGCCTTCAGGTAATACGCCTGCCACTCGTGCGGATCAAGCTGGTCAATCCCACCTTGAAAAATTTCCATGGTGCGCTCAGGATCTCCCGGGAAAAATGTTTTTTCAACACCCATGGCCAGTGACAAGTCACACTCGCCAGAGAGGATGTCTTTGTACGCACCATGAAACGCCATGGAGGCCGTCGCACAGCCGCCTTCAACGTTGATGAGCGGCACCCTTTCCGGAAAAATGCCTTCGCGCACCAGGGGCGTAAAGCACACCTGACCCCGGATATTGCGTTGCCCAAAGGTGCCCATGCCGCAATTGCCAAACCAGGCTTGCTCAATTTGCTGGGCGACATCAACCCCCGTATCAGAGAGCAGACCCATTAACGCGTCTCGGGTGAGGTCTTTAAATGTTTTGTCGGCCTGCTTGCCAAAAGGCGTGCACGAAACACCCATCACATAAACATCGCTCATGAGGAACCTCCAGAGTTCGAACTTGTTTAACTGAGAACCAAGGGCAACTGCGTGGGGCCACGCATGACCAAGGCATCCAACCACTTCACTTCGCCTTGCCCAAAGCGCATGGCAGGGTATTGGGCCACCAGTGATCCGATGCACACCTTGGCCTCGAGCCTCGCCAAAGGAGCGCCAAGACAAAAGTGAAGACCTTGACCAAAGGTCAAATGCCGATTTGGGGTGCGGTCCAGAATCAACTCATGCGGCCGATCGAATCGACGCGGGTCTCTGTTGGCTGCATTGATCATTGCAAACACACGATCACCCGCCATCAATTTTTTGCCATGCAACTCATGATCGACCGCAGCCACTCGCGCAATGCTGTTGCTGGGCCCGTCGTAGCGCAAGAACTCTTCAACGGCAGCATCGATCAGCGCGGGTTCATCGTGAAGTTTTTGCTTTTGCTCCGGGTGCTCAATCAGTGCCACAACGGCACTGCCCAGCAAGCTGGTTGTCGTTTCATGCCCCCCAAACAAGACGAGCATGCTCATGGCCACCAACTCATCCTCGCTCAAAGAACCACTCGCATCTGTAGCGTTCACCATGTCCGTGATGACATCGTCGCCAGGAGAAGTGCGCCTTTGTGCAATCACGTCGCGGAAATAAGAAGACATGCGATCGGCACCATCTCTGGCTTTTCTGTACTTGTCTTCTTCGGTACGCGATGTGCCAATAAACAAACGCAAGTCATCAGACCACTGCTTGATCTCAGCAAAGTCCTCACGCGGCAAACCCATCATGTCCAAAATGACATAGGCTGGCAGCAGCACAGCGACTTTCTCCACGAAGTCCACCTCTCGCGATGGGTCCACGGCTTCCAGCAATTGCTCCACTGTCTTTCGGATGGCCACTTCGCGCGACTGAATCAGCTGGAGCGAGAACACCACATTCATCATCTTTCGCAGCCGGGTGTGTTCAGGCGGCGCCTTGAACACCAACCACTCATTCAGGTAGCGCATCACCCCAGAAAGAATGTCGCGCCGCTCGTCTTTCAAGGCCTCGTAAAAAGGCCGCAAGCGATCCGACGACATATTAGACGACGTGGCCACCTGCCGGACATCGTCGTAACGCGTGATGATCCAGCTCTTGATCGCAGGACTCCAGTGCACCGGATCCCTCTCCTGCAAGGCCTCGTAAAAGGGGAAAGGATTGGTTCTGATCGCATCGTTGGATGGATCGTAGACAAGGGGTTCATTCATAAATCAAGCACTAGACAAGGCGTTAACGAACGAGAGCAGCAGGGTGTGAAAGCGTCATTTTTTTCGTGCTCTTCCGGCAACATGAATTGATCACGGTGATCTGGAGTGCCCTCGAGAACCGACGTCAAACAAGACCCGCAATGGCCCTGTTCACACGAAACCAGCACCTCAATGCCCGCCGCAGAAAGTGCCTGAACTGCCGTCAAGCCAACGGGCACCTCCACCATGGCACCCGTTGATTGAATCTTGATGGTGAACGCTTGATCCATAGGTACAGATCCTCCTGAAATTGACTCCGTCGATCCGCCAAAAAGTTCTTTTCTTATTTTTGTGTCTTGCACACCTGCCGCTTTAGCCGCACCCATCACCGCATTCATGAAGCCTGCTGGTCCACAGGTGTAAAGCCATGCATGAGCATCTGCATCAGAGAAAATTTCTGCGATGCCTGAAGAGTTTTCATCATCAAATGAAAAAGTCACATTACCGGCGTAGCTTGAGGACTTGAGCTCATCAACGAAAGCTGCACGCTCATGGCTTCGGGCATGGTAGTGAAGACGAAATTTTCTTTTTTGTGAACTGAGGGTTTCGGCCATGGCCAAGATGGGGGTGATGCCTATCCCCCCGGCAACCAATACAACCGGGTGGTCATCCGATTGCAAAGCAAAAAAATTTCGGGGGCCACGCGCTTTCAGTGTTTGTCCGGCCTTGATGTCGTTTTGAAGATTCAGCGATGCACCACTGCCATGGGGATCGCCCAACACCGCAATGCGCCAATTACTCTCGCCATGGCGGCTGCACAAGGAATACTGCCTGACCACCCCATGGCCCTTGCGATCGATCGCCTTGATGTCAATGTGCGCTCCAGCTTCCCATTTGGGAAGCTCAGTTCCATCAAGCCTTGAGAGTTCGGCGACCAAAACGTTGGCGCCCTGAATGGACCAATTCACCACGGCCAATTCGGTAAAGCCTGCCGATGCTGGATTCATAGCGGGGGCATCCTGAGTCCGCCATCGAGTCGAATGGTTTCGCCATTGACCATTGGGTTGGCAGCAACAGCCATGACAAACTCTGCAAACTCTTCTGGCTTGCCAGGGCGCTTGGGCCACGCTGCGTTTTGCAACAAGCCATCAAGCACGTCCTGCGAGACATGGGCCTCCACCATGGGCGTCATGAAAACGCCGGGGCAAATGGTGACCACGCGTATCGCATGCTTTCCCAACTCTCTGGCCAGCGGCAAGGTCATGCCTGCGACCGCCGCCTTCGAAGCTGAATACGCCGCCTGTCCGATCTGCCCATCAAATGCAGCGATCGATGAAATGTTGATGATCACCCCCCTTTGACCGTTTTCAGTCAAAGGCAGGTCGATCAACTGTTCTGCCGCTAGGCGCAGCACATTGAATGTGCCCAGCACATTCACCTCCATGACTTCGCGAAAGAGCTCCAGAGTGTGGACACCCTTGCGGCCAAGCAATCGGGCGTTTTTGCCGACACCCGCGCAGTTCACGATCAGCCGAGCAGCCCCAAATTGTTGGGCCGACTCATTCAAGGCTTGCTTCACTTCAGCTTCAGAGGTGACATCACAAATCACATACCGAACGGATGCTTGGGGGGGGCCGTCATGCCGATCCAAAACAGTCACATTCACGCCGTTGGCGGTCAACTTGCTCACCAACGCTTGGCCAAGACCCGATGCGCCACCGGTCACCACTGCGGTATTGATTAACTCATTCATGCTGATAAGCTTAGCAGAATGAAATTGACCAAACAAGTGGTTGGTTGGCAGTTGCCACAAACATTTTTTGGCTTAATCAGCATCATTGCCAAGACTTTTGAATCCCTGTTGATTTTGACTGGAGCCCCTGCATGCAAACCTCTCAAGCAGACTGGGCAGGCTCACGCCTGTCCTTGACCCGACAAGGCACCACTGCCGTCGTTCGTCTTTTCAACCCACCTCAGGGTTTCATGGACGAGGCGATGGAGTCCGAACTGATACAGGCGCTGGACACGCTGGAGGCCTGCAAAGATGGGCGCGTTGTGGTCATCACAGGCGCGGAGCCAGGCATGTTCGTTCGACATTACGACGTGGCGATCCTTCAAAAACGATCCCAGGCCATGCTTGAACGGGGCAAATCGTTTTCAATGGAGCGTCCTGTCCCGAAAAGCGTGATTCACCGCTGCATCGAGCGCATTGAAAACAGCCCACTGATTTTCATTGCAGCCCTCAACGGGACCGCCATGGGTGGTGGCTTTGAACTGGCACTGGGGTGTGACATTCGACTGGCACAAAATGGCGATTACCAACTGGGACTGCCCGAACTGAATTTGGGCCTGCTGCCTGGCGCAGGCGGCACACAAGCCATGGCCTCGCTAATCG
The DNA here is from genome assembly GCF_945869175.1 of Limnohabitans sp. Rim8. Taxonomy (GTDB): domain Bacteria; phylum Pseudomonadota; class Gammaproteobacteria; order Burkholderiales; family Burkholderiaceae_C; genus Limnohabitans_A. Next base: position 4,658 of record NZ_CAMBNZ010000124.1, read on the forward strand.
GGACTGGCCCCGCACTTTTCAATCTGCTGACAGCCAAGGTTTTCAGCCCCCAAGAGCTGCTTTCGGCCGGATTGGTCTCCGCTTGCACCGATGATGTGATGGCCGAAGCCATGCGACTTGCAGGCCAAATAGAGGCCGTCCCCTTCAGAGCCTGTGCCAACATCAAAAAACTGGTCAGGAACGCCCCCCGCTGGAGTCATTCAGACGGGCTGGCTGCAGAACGTACCCTTTTTTGCGACTGCATGGTCGACCCCACGGCACAGCCGCTGATGGAAGATGTGGTCAGTGGAAAGCGCACGATTGCAGAGCCACCAGCGCACCTCAAGCCCTGATGCCCGTGGGCTTTCAACCCACCCATCTGCTGACCATCCAGGCTCTGAAGCCGCCTTCGGCAGCCACTTGCCCCTGCAGTATCGACTCTAAAACCCGATAGAAAACGCTCAAGCCATGCGCCAACCATCACCTGAAACACTTATGCCCCGTGCCGCTGAGGTCATGAGCACATCGCCGGGCAGACCGCTGGCAGAGCGCATTCGCATTCGCGAGAATCATCGCGCGCCCCTTGCGTCAACGGAAGTACGCATCGGCATGCTGGCCATGAATATTCTCCCGGCAGACCTGCTGCAAATGAATGGGCAGTATGGCCATCAACCCGAACTGCCCTACGTGCCGGGCCATGAGGGAGTTGCTGTGGTGCTCGAAACGGGCAGTGAAGTCGCGGACTTGCAACCCGGCGAACGGGTGCTGCCCATCGGCGTATTTGGCGTTTGGTCCGATGAACTGGTGGTTCAAAGACGCTCACTGGTCCCGGTGCCATCCCATGCCAACGTGCTGCAGCAAGCCATGCTCGCCGCCAACCCGGCAACTGCTTGGGTACTCCTGCAGCACCAAGTCACCCTCCAGCCCGGTCAATGGGTCATTCAAAATGCCGCCAACTCTGCTGTGGGTCAATGCACTCGGCAGCTGGCGTCCCACTTGGGCATCCTGTTGATCAATGTGGTGCGCCGACC
>NZ_CAMBNZ010000125.1 GCF_945869175.1 Limnohabitans sp. Rim8
ATGAACGGCACAGGTCTGTGCCCATCAAGGAAACCATCACGCGAATTCCCGGCTACCCACGCAAGCTGGTGATCTTCAAGATTCCGGCTTCCAGCTACTGGTGGGTCAGGTATTACGCCGAGAGTCACATCTTCAAGCGCACCACCAAGACCGAAATCAAGCGTGACGCACTGGAAGCAGCCAAGCGGTTTTATGACGACATCACCATCCGCATAAGGGGTGGCAATTTTGAAGGCTTACCCATTGAGGTCAACGCCGCAGAAGTTGTGACTTTTGCCAAAGCCACCAAGATGCTGATGGACAGTTAATTGGCCAAGTTGAACCGAAGTCAGCTATCCAAGATCAGTTACGACAACATGCAGCTGCGCTACGACAAACACATCCTGCCCTTTTTCGGCCAAACGGATGTGCTCAGCATCAACTACAAGATGCTGGACGAGTTTTTGCAGAAGCTGTCCAACCAAGTGCCCAAGCTGAGTGTCAGCACGCTGGGTGCCTACATGGGGCTCACCCGCAAGGTTTTGCAACATGCCGCTAGGCACAGCTTCATTCAGCACATCCCTGAATTTCCCAAGGTGGGCATTGAGGATAAGCCACGCGGCTGGTTCAATGTTGGCGAGTACAAAGAAATTACCAAGGTAGCCAAAAAGCTGGCTAGCAAACGAGTCGAGTGGCGCGCACATTCAGAGGAGACCAAGGGTTCCTACTTTTGCGAGCCAGGTGGCAAGCTAGGACCTGCAGACCGTTTGATCAAGCGTATCGAAATGACCAAGGACTTAGCGGACTTGATAGTGTTCATGGTCAACAGCTACATCCGCCCTACCGACATCCGCAACATGCAGCACAAGCATGTGGAGATCATTCGAAGGGAATGGACCTACCTGCGGCTTAGCTTGCCACCCAGCAAGGGGCACACGTTTCCCATCACCACCATGCCATGGGCAGTGAAAGTGTATGAACGCATCAGGCGTCGACAGGTGCTGGAACTGGGCCGAGACATCCACCCTGAAGACTATGTGTTCATGCCCGAAGCAGGATCGCGCGACAACGCCATGAAACTTTTAGCTCGGCAGTTTGAAATCGTTCTGGAAGTGACAGGCTTGAAGCTGAGCACTGCTGGTGAAACCCGTACCTTGTACAGCCTGCGGCACAGCAGCATCATGTTCCGATTGATGTTCGGTCGAACGGTGGACACATTGACTCTGGCTCGCAACGCAAGAACTAGTCCCGAGATGATTGACCGCTTCTACGCCGCTCCACTTCAGGGTGAGATGAACGTGGGGGAACTTCAGAGCAAAAGGCGTCCACGACCTTGGGAATAAATTGATCAGAGTTGACGACGGCTATGCAGCGATAGCGGCCGGTCGTTTCCCGCAGGCACTTATCGGCTTCAACCCTGAAGCAGTCGGTCAAACACACTACATTTTGCATCGCCGCTGACCGGTTTAAGGAGACGCGTTGACAGTGGCAAAGCTCAGGATCTCAGCAAAGGGATGAAGGTCCGCTTTAGTTGGTGCGAACGCGTACTGCTGACCCAAAGCGGTAAATGCCAACTCACTTAAGCGGTCGTTCAGGAATGGCGGCGCTAGATGCTATCCGGATCAAGCCCAAGAGCAACGCGCTCTGACGCTTGTATTGAGTCGAGAGGCATCGTCAGTCTAAGGCTCTCTCGGTACTGCTCCGCAGGCGCCGCGTGAGTCATCTAAACTGAGTCTGAAGTTCAAGTCCACTGAGACGTCCAGGCTTTCAAATCAGTTGGCCACTATCACCTTGACCGAAGCGGCGGCTAAGGCTGCTGCAAGTGCTCGTGGAGGAGGTGCGTCTGTGATGAGCACATCAATCTCATCCAGTGCGCAGGCCCGCACAAGCGATCGCTTGCCAAACTTGCTGGAATCGCAAAGAAGAATCACTTGGTCCGCATGCTTGATGTAGGCGTGTTTGACCAGTGTGTCCTCAGGTGAGGAATCGAACCCGCCGTCCTCGGTCAGACCTGCCAAACCAATAAATGCCTTGCTGAACCAGCGCTGGGCGGTATCTTTCACTGCCTGCTCACCACATATGGAGAGTTCTTGGGCCCGGACGATTCCCCCTGGCATCAGCACAACACAGCGTGATCCGGCCAGCAGGCTCGCGACGCGCAGATGGTTCGTGAATACGTGCATGCCGGCGTGCTTGCTCAGTTCACGGGCAAGAGTCAGCACCGAACTGCCGACATCCAGTGCAATATTGTCATCAGATGATAAAAGCACCGCAGCAGAGCGTGCAATCGATTGCTTTGAAGCGATCTGCCTTCGCCGCCGCGTCTCGTACTGCAACTCCCGCATGTCCGCATCGCTCAGGCCACTGTTTCCGCTGGACGCTACCTCTGCTGATAATGCTACTGCTGCCCCTTGAGATCGCTGGATCAGCCCTTGCCTGCTGAGCGAGTCCAGGTCCCGTCGAGCGCTCATCTGCGAAATACCAAAATGCCTCGCCAACTCGGAGACTCGCACGTACCCGTCCTGTCGCACGAGTTCGAAGATTCGCTGTTGACGAACCGCAGCTGGCAAGGTCGTCTGCTTAGTTCGCTGAGGTTCCTGGGTTGTGGCCAATGAGGGCGCTGCTTTAGAATTCACCATGTGATCGATTGTGCCCCCATGATCAGCTTAACTTCTGATGACCGTCTCCTCGAGGATCAGTGGCGCTTTCAAACTTCCCACCCGGGTATCGGCGTACGAATTGAACATGACCTGCCCGATCGTCGCGCTCGGCGCCAAACACCAGCGGTAGCCCTACTTGAGAAAGCGCTTGACGGCCAGCATCGCCCAGTGCAGATTCAGCCAGCACTACATTTTCATTGCCTTGCCCGAACGTACCCACAACCCAGCGGGGAGCAGCTAGCGCATCGGCGGGTGCAGTTCCCACCAGCAGGCGCATGAGTACCTGAGCGAGAATTTGCGGTTGACTCTTTCCCCCCATGCAGCCCAAGGCAGCCTCAATCTCTCCATTGCGGCGCAGTAAAGTTGCTGTCAACGAACTCGGAGGTCTGCTCCCACCAGTTAACACCGCAGGACCTTCATGCAGTGTGAAGGCGGCACCGCGGTTCTGGCACACGATGCCCGTTGACGACTCCAACATACCGGCCCCGAATGCGTGAAAGATACTTTGGATGACTGTCACTGAATGACCCAGCGCGTCCTGTGCCACTATTGCCACGGTGTCGCCACTGGGCCGAGGTAGAGGCGGTGTTGCCGGTATTGGCAGTGATAGATCGCTGGCTGTGCGAACCAAGTCTCCGATCACGCTGTCGGATAGTAAGTAGTCGATGTCGACCCGAGCATGTTCTGGATCTCCAAGGTATTGGTCTCGAAGGTCTGCTGTGATGGCGCAAAGGCGCGCCAGCGTTGTCGCAGCTTTGTCGTTAGGATCGGCCGACTCGAGGTTCATTTGGCGCATCGCTGCTAGCAACTGCATAAGCACAAAGCCTTGGGATACGGGTGGCGTTGTCAGTATTTCATAGGGTCCGAAACTTGTGGACAGCGGCTCAAGCCAAAGTGAATGATGGCTAGCCAAGTCGGCGCGGGTCAGCAGGCTACCTTGAGCCCGCACCCCGTTGACAAAATTGGCACCTACTTCGCCCTTGTAAAACGCATCAGGGCCGTCTTTGGCGATTAGAGCTAGGCTAACAGCAAGGGCTGGTTGCTTGAGGATTTCGCCCTCGCGCAATACGTGCCCGTCTGGTCGAAAAAAAACGCCAAATAACCCTGCATCTAAGCGTAACCGCTCCTGCAATGCGTCGAGGTCTCTCCCGAGAGCCGCAGCGACTGGCACCCCGCCTTGCGCTAACGCAATAGCATCCTCCAAAAGTCGTGCCCATGGGAGGCGTCCGCCTTGAGCGTGCAGTTCCCCCCATGCGGCTATCACGCCTGGTACGGTGATCGGATGAACACCGTGGATCGGCATGGACGCATGATTACCGCGCAAGTTCTGCGCGCTCAAGGCCGCTGCAGCTGCCCCGCTGCCGCCGAGCGCCTTAGTCCGGCCGTCTGGAAGTGCTAACAACGCCTGGATGTCGCCGCCAATTGAGTTCATGTGCGGGTAGACGACAGTCAGTACTGCGCAGGTCGCAATAGCCGCGTCAACTGCAGTGCCTCCTTCGTGGAGCACACGTTGACCCGATTGTGTGGCCAGTGCATGTGGTGAGGCACTGGCGCCAAGTGTGGTCATATTTTTACTTTAGTGAATGGTGGAGAGAAACGCTTTCAGACGCGCTGGCGCTTGATTGCCAAAAAATTGATCGGGTGGGGCCTCATGCCGGATCTGACCTTCTTCCATGAGCACTACACGATTTGCGACCTGCCGTGCGAAACCCATTTCGTGTGTCACGATAATCATGGTCATGCCAGTGGAGGCCAACTCAGAAATCACCGAAAGCACTTCTCCTGTAGTTTCCGGATCAAGTGCGCTGGTGGGTTCGTCAAACAGCATCAGCTCAGGATTCATTGCCAATGCTCGCGCGATTGCAGCACGTTGCTGTTGGCCACCAGACAACTTCATCGGGTAGGCCTCAGCCTTGGCCGCAAGACCGACCCGCTCGAGCAGTCGCATGGCGTTCTCGCTGGCCTGCGCTACCGATTGACCTAGCACGCGGATAGGGGCTTCAATGATGTTTTCCAAGACAGTCATATGCCAAAAAAGGTTGAACTGCTGGAACACCATACCGATTCGGCGGCGTTGCAGTACGACCTGTCGGCTACCAATTGGGAGCAACCGGCCTCCCGCTTCTTTGTAACCTATCAAATCATCATTGATAAAAATTTTCCCCTCTTGATAGATCTCGAGTTGATTGATGCACCTCAGGAAGGTACTCTTGCCGGATCCAGAAGGGCCGATGATGCAAAGAACTTCCCCACGATGTACATCTAAATTAACGCCGCACAGCACCTCCGTATCACCGAAGCGCTTGCGTACATCGAGCGCCCTTACAAGCGGCAGGAAATTCTCTGTTTTCATGATCGACGCTCGGAGCTATTCGTGCTTGGCGTTAAGTACACGACGAAGCTCTGCCACCAACTTCGGACTGGCCGGTCTATTTCGTGCGCACGTAAGCGAGTTTCAATAACACCCTGGATCGTGTTCCAGATCGCGGTGAGTACAAGATAGTTAAGGGCCACCACCGTAAGCAATTCAAAGGTTTTAAATGTTGTAGCCGACATTGCTTCCGTAAGCTGGAAGATCTCCGGTACACCGATCACGCTGGCAAGCGAAGTGGTCTTCAACATATGGTTGAAATCGTTGCCAAATGGTGGCATGACTACTCGGGTGGCTTGGGGGATCACGATTCTCCAAGTCACAAGCCAAGGACTCATCCCTAGTGACCGTGCGGCCTCAATTTGGCCGCGTGCCACGGATTGGATGCCGTTACGCACAATCTCGGCCATATAGGCGCCTTCATGAATGGCCAGCCCAATGACCGCAGCTTGGAAGGAAGCTGTCAACTTGATCCCTGCAAACTCTAGATCTGTGAACCGAAATAGCCCTGCTGCAGCCATACCGGAAAACAGCATCACCAAAAGTACCAGAACAGGAATGCCCCGGATCAACCACACGTAAAAGCCGCAGGCCGACCGAACCAGGCCGTAGCGTGAAAGTCGGCCGAAACCCACCACCAATCCGATAAGA
>NZ_CAMBNZ010000126.1 GCF_945869175.1 Limnohabitans sp. Rim8
TCCAAGTTGACCTTCACAGGGTCAAAGCGGCGCAAACGATCTTCCACCCCCAGCACCAAGTCTTTTTGGCGTATTTGAAACTCGGACAAGGCTCTGGCCAATTCCGCTTGGCTGCGGGCCAACTCCGCTTGGCTGCGGGCCAATTCCGCTTGGGTGCGCGTCAATTGCTCTTGGGCACCGCGACTTTGCGACAACTCGGATTTCAGACTGTCAATCTGGCCTTGGAAATCAAAGAGCGCTCGGCGAAGTTGAGCGTTTTCTTGGGTCAAGAGTTTGATGGTGGCATTCGATTGCTCAACACGCTGGCGCAAATCCAAAATGGCTTTGCGGGCCTCATCGTCTTCAAACAGTCCCGCTTGGGCAATGCCCATCCAAACGGACAGGCCCCAAGCGACAACCCATCTCGAACAGACCAATGCAGACAGGGTGCGGGGACTCATGGCGTTCAATACCGGATTTCAACGCGGCGGTTTTTGGCCAAGTCGGCTTCAGCAGAGCCCTGCGCTGCTGGCTTTTCTTTGCCATAGCTCACCGCTTCCACCTGGCTCTCCGGCACCCCCAGCAAGCTCAAGGCCTGACGCACGGCTTCTGCACGCTTTTGGCCCAAAGCCAGGTTGTACTCACGGCCGCCCCGCTCGTCGGTGTGACCTTCCAAGTTGACTTTGCGCTGTTTGTTGGCTTGCAAGAAACGGGCATGGCTTTCGATCATGGGGCGAGCTTCCGCACGAACCACAAAGCTGTCGTAGTCAAAGAAGACCACATGCGCTATGCCTGTTGGACCGATACCCGGAACCGACTTGTCCACCACCACGCTGGCCACACCGGTTTGAGCGCCGCTTTGAGGGGTGCCAATGCCTTGCGTGGAGACGGAGACACCGCCCGAGGATGTAGCCGATTTGTCTTCCACAGGCACATCGTCCAACTTCACACCCGATGCGCAACCGGCCAAAAGACCTGCCATCAACACACTGGCCAAAAATTTCTTTGTCATGATTTACCTCGTCAATTTAAAAATGGAAATTCAAACATCATGGGCGGACTGGGCCCCAGTGGGGTTCCCGAATGTCTCCGCCCTGACCGGCCAAGCGTGCTTTGACACGACCGTCTAGCGTGGTGGTCATCAAAGATTCTCGGCCTTGAAAAATGGATGCATAAACCAACAGACGGCTGTTGGGCGCAAAACTGGGACGCTCATCAGCGGTGGTGTCGGTCAGCGCTGTGACCTGCCCTGAGGCCAACTCCATCAAGTGCAGACGAAAACCAGCCCCTACCCGCGACACATAAGCCAGCCACCGACCATCGGGGCTGACAGCAGGTGAAATGTTGTAAGTGCCCGAAAATGTGATCCGCTCTGCGGGGCCACCCTGGGCAGGCATTCGGTAAATCTGAGGGCTGCCCCCTCGGTCGCTGACAAAAAACAATGCACTGCCATCGGGCGAGAAAGCCGGTTCGGTGTTGATGCTGCCCGATTGGGTCAATCGGCGTGGCTCACCGCCTTGAAGATCAATGCGAAACAACTGTGAGCCCCCCTCTCGGCTGAGCGTGGCCACCAAGTATTTGCCGTCAGCACTCCACGCTGGCGCACTGTTGGAGCCCTTGAAATTGGCCACCGCGCGGCGCTGGCCGGTGGCCAGATCGTGCACATAAACCACAGGTTTGCGCTGTTCAAAGGACACATAGGCCAACTGGCTGCCGCTGGGCGACCAAGAGGGCGAAATGATGGGCTCTGGGCTTGACAGTGCCGATTGGGCATTCTCGCCGTCGGAGTCGGCAATCCACAGGGCATAGCGGCCAGCCGACTTGGTCACGTAACTGATGCGAGAAGTGAACGCGCCCGGGGTGCCCGTCAGTTGCAGGTAAACCCAGTCCGCCATGCGGTGTGCCGACAAGCGCAGTTCAGAAGCGCTGACGGTGTCCTTGAAATCGCCCTTGTCTTGACCTTTGACCACATCCCATAAACGGGCACGCACATCGTAACGGCCATCGGCCAAACGGGTAACCGAACCCGCCAGCAAGGCATCGGCGGACTGTTGACGCCATGATGACCAATCAGGCCGGCTCGATTCATCCATGAGGACAGAACCTGCAGACAGGCCCTTGAACTGCCCGCTTCGCTCCAAGTCGGCTTGAACAATGCTGGCCAGTTTCTGAGGGGCAGTCGCCTCACCCTTGAAAGGCACAATCACCACAGGCAACTGGGTCATGCCCACGCCCGTCACCTCAACGCGAAACTGCGCCCAGGCGGGCAAGGCCAGAAAACTCCAAAGCAGCAGTTGTTTCAAGCTGAACAGCAGACCGATGCGTAAAAAAACAAGCTTCATGGGCGCAAATGTTAGTCGATAGGGCGAGATCCTTGATCGTACACCGTAGAAACGCACTTTTGGCAGCCACAGCAGCGGTCCTCCTTACAATTGGCCGCATGAGCCAGCCCCCCTCGCCTTCCCCATCACCCGACAGCTTGGTACGCCGATTGCGCAAGTTGGCGCCCTACTTTGGTCGCCAAAAAGGCATTTGGGGTGTGGCGATTTTGGCCACCTTGATGGGGGCATTGACCGAACCCATGATTCCCGCTTTGTTTCAGCCTTTGCTGGACCAAGGTTTTGCCGAAAACAAACTGCCCCTGTGGGCCATTCCAGTGGCCGTGGTGGGCTTGTTCACGGTCCGGGGACTGGCCAACTTCATCTCTCAGTACGCCTTGTCCCGGCTGACCAACGACGGCATGGAAAAACTCCGCTCTGAGCTGTTCGCCCGGCTCATGAAAGCCGATTTGTCTTTGTTTTCCAAACAATCGGCCAGCGCCTTGTCCAACACGATCGTGTATGAGGTGCAAAACGGAGCCTCTCAATTGGTCTCAGCGGTCATCGCACTGGCACGCGATGGCTTCACGCTGATCGCTTTGCTCAGCTACTTGATGTGGCTCAACTGGAAACTCACTTTGGTGGTCTTCACCGTGGCCCCCGGTTTGAGCTGGATCATGAAAGCGCTTTCACGGCGGCTTTACAAACTGACCAAAGAAAGTCAAAGCGCGACCGATGACCTAGCCTATGTGGTTGAAGAAAACGTGCTGGCCCACCGAATTGTTCGTTTGCAAGGCGGCCAGGCTCAACAAATGGACCGTTTTGGCCAACTGGCCAAGGTCCTCAGGCGCTTGGCCCTGAAAACCACCGTGGCCTCAGCCGCCATGACGCCACTGACCCAGATCATGGCGGCTTTGTCCCTGTCCATGGTGCTGGTGATCGCCCTTTACCAAAGCCAAAACGGTGCATCGGGGGCCACCGTGGGTGGATTTGTGGCCTTCATCACTGCCATGCTGATGCTGGTTGCACCCATCAAGCGCTTGGCCGAAATTTCCAGCCCCATCACCCGCGGCTTGGCGGCGCTCGAGCGCGGCCTGGCCCTCTTGCACGGGACCCCAGAAGAAACCCAAGGCAGCTACACCAGTTCCCGCGCCCAAGGATCTGTCGAATGGCGCGATGTGCATTTGCAGTTCAATCCCGACAGTCAGCCGGCCTTGTCGGGCGTGTCCCTGAAAGTCAGTCCCGGTGAAACGGTGGCTTTGGTCGGCACATCGGGCGCGGGAAAGACCACCTTGATCCAGCTTCTCCCCCGCTTTGTGGAGGCCCAATCTGGCCAGGTTTGTGTGGATGGCGTGCCCCTTCAAGATTGGCATTTGGACAGTTTGCGCCGGCAAATCGCCATGGTCAGCCAAGACGTGGTGATGCTCAACGACACCGTCGCAGCCAACGTCTGCCTGGGGCACGACGCAGACCTGCAGCGCATTCAGGCCAGCTTGGAAGCGGCCAATCTGTGGGCCCATGTGTCCCAATTGCCCCAGGGCATGAACACCCTGTTGGGCCACAACGCTAACCAATTGTCGGGAGGTCAACGCCAGCGCTTGGCGATTGCCCGCGCTTTGTACAAGGACGCTCCGATCTTGATTTTGGACGAGGCCACCTCCGCACTGGACAACGAGTCAGAGCGGCTGGTGCAAGACGCCTTGGAGCAACTCATGCAAGGACGGACCACCTTGATCGTGGCCCACCGCCTGTCCACCATCGAACATGCAGACCGGGTGGTGGTGATGGAAGGGGGTTGTATCGTTGAGCAAGGTGCACCGGCCCAATTGCTCGCGCAAGGCGGGGCTTATGCCCGACTGCACCACCGTGGCGAATGGGCCAGCACAGAACCTGCGCTGACCCCGCCGCCACCCTGATCTGAATCAGAGCAACACGATGTCGTATTGCTCGGGTCCCATGCCGGTCTCGACCTGCAATGAAATCGGCTTGGCGATGAAGTCCGACAAACCCGCCAAATGCTGGCTTTCCTCGTCCAGCAGCAAATCAATGACCGCAGTGGCCGCCACGATGCGGAACTCACGGGGGTTGAACTGACGCGCTTCGCGCAAAATCTCGCGCAGGATGTCGTAGACCACCGAACGCGGTGTTTTGACAATGCCTTTGCCTTGGCAACTGGGGCAAGGTTCGCACAGCATGTGGGCCAAAGACTCCCGCGTGCGTTTGCGCGTCATCTCCAGCAAACCGAGCGATGAAAACCCGCCTGCCATGGTCTTGACACGATCCCGTGACAACTGTTTGCGAAACTCGGCCAGCACCGCCTCTTGGTGCTCGGTGCGGGACATGTCGATGAAATCGGCGATCACGATGCCGCCCAAATTGCGCAGCCGCAGTTGTCGGGCGATGGCCTGGGCCGCCTCCAAATTGGTCTTGAAAATCGTGTCCTCAAAATTGCGCGCCCCCACGTAACCGCCGGTGTTCACGTCCACCGTGGTCAGCGCCTCGGTCTGGTCGATGATCAGGTAACCACCCGATTTCAGGTCCACCCGACGGCCCAGTGCCTTGACAATTTCCTCGTCGATGGCATACAGGTCAAAAATCGGGCGCTCACCCTTGTAGTGCTGCAATCGCTCGGCCGCTTTGGGCATGAACTCCTGACCAAAGGCCTTCAGCTGGGCAAAGTGCTCTTGCGAATCGATGCGGATGCTTTGCGTGGCCTCGCCCACCAAATCGCGCAAAACCCTTTGCAGCAAGGTCAAATCTTGGTGCAACAAGGACGCGGGCGGCAGGCGCATCGAAGCCTCTTTGATGCGGGCCCAGGTCTTGCGCAGGTAGGCGATGTCGTCTTGCAACTCTTCGTCGCTGGAGTCTTCGGCATTGGTGCGCAAAATGAAGCCCCCCCCAGCAGGGCCGACCAAGGCCTGGACCCTTTGGCGCAGCGCGTCACGCTGTTCGGATGGGATTTTTTGCGATACACCAATGTGGTCGTCTTGCGGCAAAAAGACCAGATGACGGCCCGCGATGCTGATTTGCGTGGACAGCCGGGCCCCCTTGGTGCCCATGGGGTCCTTGATGACTTGCACCATGAGGGCGCGGCCCTCGAACACCTGCTTTTCAATCGGCACCAGCGGCTGGCCAGTGCGGGCGGCGGCGGCCTCACCCTCGGCATGCTTTTGCCACACGTCGGCCACATGCAAAAACGCCGCTTTGTCCAGGCCGATGTCGATGAAAGCCGATTGCATGCCGGGCAACACCCGGGCCACCTTGCCCAGGTAGACATTGCCCACCAACCCACGTTCCAGCGTGCGCTCGACATGCAGCTCTTGCAC
>NZ_CAMBNZ010000127.1 GCF_945869175.1 Limnohabitans sp. Rim8
CGCCCACCGGGTGGTCTTCATTCACACCATTGGTGAACTTGATGTTGCGATCGGCAAACTGCGCCATGGCGCTCGATGCCACCAAGAAAGTGCCCGCGATCAGGGTCACCAAATTTCTGCGTTTCAACATGACTGTCTCCTTTAAGAAAAAACACACAGGGTTAAGAAATCATCTCAGCATCCATTTCATCGGCTCGATGACGATGGACGGAAAAGCAATCAACAAGGCCAGCACACAGAGCTGCGCCAACAAGAAGGGCAAGACCCCCTTGAAAGCGGTGTCCATGTTGATCTTGGCCACACCACACACCACGTTGAGCACGGTGCCCACGGGCGGCGTGATCAAACCAATCGCGTTGTTCATGATGAACAGCACGCCAAAGTAGACCGGGTCAATGCCCGCCTTGATGACCAAGGGCATCAGCACTGGCGTCAAGATCAGCACCGTGGGTGTGAAATCCAGTGCCGTACCCACCACCACCACCAAGAGCATCAGCACGACCATCAGCAAGGTCTTGTTGCCCATCAGCGGCTCCATCATGCGGGCGACTTCGGCCGGGATGTTGGCCACGGTGATGAGCCAGGCGCTGACCATGGCCGCCGCCACCAAAAACATGATGACCGCCGTGGTCTTGCCTGCCGTCAAAATCAAACCATAGAGCTTGGACCACTGCAGTTCTCGGTACACAAACGCACCCACCACAAAACTGTAAACAGCCGCCACTACTGCCGCTTCGGTCGGGGTGAACACGCCAAACTTCATGCCGCCAATGATGAAAATGGGCAAGCCCAGAGCCAAAATGCCCTCACGGGTGGCATGCAATTTCTCGGTCAGCTTCATTCGAGGGCCCGGCTGGACGTTTTCACGCCTGGCCACCCACCACCAAGTCAAACCAATCGCGACACCCATCAAGAGGCCCGGCACAATGCCGGCCAAGAACAATTTGGTGATGGACACATTGGCCGCCACCCCAAAAATAATGAACCCGATGGACGGCGGAATCACGGGCGCGATGATGCCGCCAGAAGCGATCAAACCCGCCGATCGGCCCACGTTGTAGCCCGCCCGCTTCATCATCGGGATCAGCAAAGCCGCGAGCGCCGCCGTGTCGGCAACGGCCGAACCAGACAGCGAGGCCATGATGACGGCCGCCATCACAGCCACATAACCCAGCCCCCCCCTGAAATGACCAACCCAGGCCATGGCCAGGTTCACGATGCGGCGACTCAGGCCGCCAGCATTCATGAACTCGCCCGCCAAGAGGAAAAACGGTACAGCAAGCAAAGGGAAGTTGTCAGCGCCATCGACAAAACGCTGCGCCAAAATTTGGCTGTCAAAGGCATTGATCATGCCGTTGCTGGCCATGTAGGCCATCAGACTCAAACCACACACCAGCAAGGCATAAGCGATGGGCATGCCCAATGCCATGGCGCCCAACAAGCTGAACACAAAAACAGCGATGGTCATGCGCGGCCTCGCACTTCCGGCACCATGGCCTCGGAGGTCACGCCTTTGTGCTGAAGTTCTTCCAGCACGACGGTGTCCTCAGACTCCACCACCATCACCAAGTCCTCTTCTTTGAGGCGACCGGTCAGCAGTAAACGCAATTGGTTGAGGTTCATGACGGCCATGACACTGGCGGTGACATAGCCGATGCCATAAATCCAGATCATGGAAATGCCGACGACGACCGAGATGTTGGTCACCTGCAGGTCATGCATTTTCCAAGTGCCCCAAAAAAACAGCACATTGCAACCGAGCATCATCACTTCGCTCAAGAAAAAACACCATTTTTTACCGCCCAAGGACAAACGGCGCACCAGCGTATCCACACCCAAGTGGCCTTTTTCGCGCATGGCCACCATCGCCCCAAGGTAGGTCAACCAGATGAAGCAGTAGCGCGACATCTCGTCCGAGATGGAAATGCCCGAATTGAAACCGTAGCGCAGCACCACATTGCCAAACACCATGACCACCATGGCCACAAGACAGACCACCACCAGAAACTCCAGCAGCTTGAAGAAAAGATCAATGATTTTGTGCAAGCGCAGCCCCTGATTTTGGAATGTTCATTTTGACCATGGTTTTGGAAAGTGTTTTGGGCTTGACTTGGGTCTTGATCGGTGTGGCCATACCCGAAACGACTGGCAGTTTTTTGCGGGATGACAAGACAAGATCGATGTCGTCTTTGGCCCCCTCGATCAAGACCATGATGGCGCGTTCGGCTATGACCGGTTCGCGAGCGATCACGGCGTTGAGCACGGCACGGTGCAGTGGTAGAGAATTTTTAGGGCCATCCTTGATGCGCGTTGAAATTTCAAAACTGGTGCGCAGCAAAGAATTGAGGGCTTTGCTCATTTGCACCAGCATTCGGTTGTGGGAGGCCTGCAACAAACCTTGGTGAAAACGCATGTCGTATGTGACGTAATCTCCACCCTCTTCCACCGCTTTTTTCATCCCCGCATAAGCAGCTTCGATCTGGACAATGTCTTCGGGTGTAGCCCGCTCGGCCGCCAAGCGCACAGCAGCAGGCTCGACCACACGGCGAAGCTCTTGCAGGTCTTTCAAAAATTCCGGGGTCAGACCGCATTGCGCTTGCCAGGCCACCACATCGGGGTCAAACCAGTTCCAGTCTGCATCGGGCAAAACACGCGTCCCCACTTTGGGACCCGTGAACAGCAAACCTTTGGCCACCAAGGACTTGATGACTTCGCGCACGACAGTTCTGCTCACGCCGAACGCTTCGCACAACAGCGGCTCTGGCGGCAAACTGGCGCCCACCGCATAGCGGCCTGACAAGATGGCGTGTCCCAGCAAATCGAGGGTGTGACCGTGTGCGTTTTTGACCATGATCAGCAAATTATTGATTCCCAATCATATGATGAATAAAGAATTTGAAACCTGCGGAAAACCCTGAAGATCGTCCCTATCGCGAAGCGATTCAGGCCGGACTCAGGGTTTTCATGGTGGCAAAACCACTTCATTCATCATACGATTGAAGTTATTTTTCAACCCCCCATTCAGACAAACCCCATGGCCTCCAATCCTCGCAAAAAACCCGAAGAACTCCGCAGCCAGCAATGGTTTGGCCGCCAAGACCGCGACGGCTTTGCTTACCGCAGCTGGGTCAAGGGCAAGGGCGTGCCACACGACCAGTTTGACGGTCGCCCCGTCATTGGCATTTGCAACACCTTCAGCGAACTCACGCCCTGTAATTCGCACTTCCGCACCCTGGCCGAACAGGTCAAGATCGGGGTGTACGAAGCAGGTGGTTTCCCGCTTGAGTTTCCCGTGATGTCTTTGGGCGAAACGCTGCTGCGCCCCACCGCCATGCTGTACCGCAACCTGGCCAGCATGGATGTGGAGGAAAGCATCCGTGGCAACCCGATCGACGGCGTGGTGCTCCTCATGGGCTGCGACAAGACCACTCCCAGCTTGTTGATGGGCGCTTCCAGCGTGGGCTTGCCCACCATTGGCGTCTCGGGTGGCCCGATGTTGAACGGCAAATGGCGCGGCCAGGAACTGGGCTCAGGGACCGGTGTGTGGAGCATGAGCGAACAAGTCCGAGCAGGCACGCTCAAGCTGACCGACTTTTTTGAAGCCGAGAGCTGCATGCACAGAAGCCACGGTCATTGCATGACCATGGGCACCGCCAGCACCATGGCCAGCATGGTGGAAGCCTTGGGCATTGGCCTGCCGGGCAACGCCGCCTACCCGGCTGTGGACGGCCGTCGCAATGTGCTGGCCCGCGAAGCTGGACGGCGCATTGTCGAGATGGTGCACACCGACCAGACCATCAGCCAAGTGCTCACACGCGAAGCCTTTGAAAACGCCATCCGCACGCTGGCCGCCATTGGCGGCTCGACCAACGCGGTGATCCACCTGATCGCGATCGCTGGCCGCCTGGGTCTGAAACTGACCGTGGACGACTTTGAACGCCTGGGCAGCGAACTGCCCTGCCTCTTGAACCTGCAGCCCTCGGGCGAGCACCTGATGGAAGACTTCTGCTACGCCGGGGGTCTGCCTGTCGTGATGAAGGAGATCGAGCACTTGCTGCACAAAGACATCGTGACCGTCAGCGGCAAGACCGTGAGCGAAAACATCGCGAGCGCCGTGAATTACGACCCACGCGTGATCAAAAAATTCGACGCACCCTTCAAAGAAAAAGCGGGCATCGCCATCTTGCGCGGCAACTTGGCCCCGCGTGGTGCGGTCATCAAACCCAGCGCGGCCACCCCGGCCCTGATGGTGCACACCGGGCGCGCCGTGGTGTTTGAAGACAGCCACGACTTCCACCGACGCATCGACGACGAGAGTCTGGACGTCGATGAAAACTGCATTTTGGTGCTCAAAAACTGCGGGCCCAAGGGCTACCCCGGCATGGCCGAAGTGGGCAACATGCCGCTGCCACCCAAGGTGCTGCGCAAAGGCATCACCGACATGGTGCGGATCAGCGACGCCCGCATGAGCGGCACGGCTTACGGCACCGTGGTGCTGCACACCACACCCGAAGCGGCAGCCGGAGGCCCGTTGGCGGTGGTGCAGAACGGCGACATGATTGAACTGAATGTGCCCGAACGCAAACTGCAACTGCTCATCAGCGACGAGGAGCTTGCACGCCGCCTGGCCTTGTGGGAAAAGCCCGCACCGGCCATGAACTCGGGCTACTGGAAGCTCTACATTGACCATGTGTTGCAAGCCGACGAAGGCGCGGACATGGACTTTCTGGTCGGCCAGCGCGGCGCGGCCGTGCCCAAAGACAACCACTGAACCAAGGAATAAACATGCGGATTTTGATCACCGGCGGTGCCGGATTTTTGGGCGCTCGGCTGGCCCGCGAGATTTTGAAAAAAGGCCAACTCAGCGGCCAGACCGTCCATGAAGTGGTCATTGCCGACCTCTTTCCAGCCCCCGCCGACTTGCTGGCCGACCCGAGGGTCAAGGGCCATGCCGGCCCCATGCTGGAACAAGGTGACTTGTTCACAAGTGGCTTTGACGGCGTTTTCCATTTGGCATCGGCCGTCTCCGGGGAGTGCGAGCTCGACTTCGACCTGGGTCTGCGTTCCAACGTCGACAGTTCGCGTTTGCTGCTGGACAGCATCCGCGTGTCCACCGAGCGATTGGGCAAAGCCCCGCGCCTGGTGTTTGCCAGCTCTGTGGCGGTATTTGGCCCGGACGCGGCCAATCCCATGCCTGCGCTGGTGGCCGACACCACCTTGCCGACGCCGCAA
>NZ_CAMBNZ010000128.1 GCF_945869175.1 Limnohabitans sp. Rim8
ATGCCCAGCCGCTCGCCCAGGGCCGCAGCCATGGTGGATTTACCACAGCCAGAAACACCCATGACGATGAGGCGCAAAGGCGTTGTGCTCATGTCGTCTCGACGCGTGTCACTGCACCAGGGCTGCGCACTCGGGCACGGGCGTGCGCAGTGGCTGGCCTGAAATGCCCGCCTGCATGTTGGCAAAAGCCAAATCGGCCATCGCTTGGCGAGTTTCAGTGGTCGCGCTGGCCATGTGGGGGGTCAGCACCACGTTGCTCAGGGTCCAGAGCGCTTGGGGCACATTGGGTTCGTGGGCAAACACATCGAGGCCAGCACCAGCGATCGTGCCGTTTTGCAGGGCGGCAATCAGCGCCTCCTCATCGACCACACTGCCACGCGCCACATTGATCAGGTAACCGCGAGGCCCCAGTGCCTTGAGCACATCGGCGTTGATGAGGTGTTTGGTGCCTGCGCCCCCGGGCGTGATGACCACCAGAAAATCGAGGTTGGCGGCCAGCTCAGCAGCCGAGGGGTAGAACTGGAAGCCCGAGTTGGCTTTTTCGCTGCGTGCGGTGTAAGCGATCGACATGCCAAAGCCGCTGGCGCGTTGGGCGATGGCCTTGCCAATGCGGCCTAAGCCCACAATGCCCATGCGCGCACCCGAGACCTTGCGGCCCAAAGCCATGGGACCAGACGGCCATTGGCCTGCGCGCACAAATTGGTCTGCTTGCGGGATGGTGCGGCCCACCGACAGCACCAGACCCATGGCCAGATCGGCCACATCGTCGGTCAGCACATCTGGGGTGTGCGTGACCGGGATGCCGTGTTCGATGGCAGCCGCCACGTCCACACCGTCATAGCCCACGCCAAACACCGACACCACTTTGGCGTTGGGCAGTTGCGACAAGAGGCTGCGCGGCACGCTGGCCTCACCCGTGCCAGCCACGCCCATGATGCGGGGAGCCAAGTCGGTGAATGCAGCGGGGTCGGTGATGTGGGTGCGGTCGTGTACCGTGTAGAGAGACGACAGTGCTTGGAGATAGAAGGGGTGGAGTTTGGCCACGGCCAGCACATCGGGTTTGGACACTTCATCACTCCAGTGAAAGCGGGGGTTCGGACAGCGCTGTCCAAAATAATCAAAAAAATGACAAATGGAAATTCCCATTCATCAAAGCCAATCAGGGTTTTCCACGAACTTTCAGTATGCCTGTTGAAAACTTCGGGATAGCGCTATCCTATCGGGCGTGTCCTCGAGTCTTTCTCCGGATTAACCCTTGCCCAACACTGTTTCGACTACGCCAAAGACCCTGAAAAGCCACCGCGCCACAGGTCGGGTCACCTTGAGCGATGTGGCCCAAGCCGCTGGCGTCAGCCCCAGCACGGTATCGCGTGCCCTGCGCGGGGAGCGTGCAGTCGACCCGGCCTTGATCGAGCGCGTCCAGACGGTCTCCAGTAGGCTCGGGTATGTGCCCGACCCCGCCGCCCGCGCCTTGGCCTCGCAACGCAGCAACCATGTGGCCATCTTGATCCCCTTGCTGTCCAACACCTTGTTTGTGGACTTGCTGGATTCGGCCCAAAAAACACTGCGCGCTGCCGGTTTTCAGACCCTGATGGGGGTCACCCACTATGACGCCAGTGAAGAAGAGCAACTGTTGCGCGAACAACTGCTGCACCGCCCTGCAGGTTTGCTGGTGACGGGGCTGGACCACAACCCGGTCACCCGAAAGCTCATGGACAGCACTCAGGTGCCTTGTGTGCACCTGATGGATTTGCCCCTCGCAGCCAGCGATGGAGCGCCTTACTGTGTGGGATTTCGGCAAACCGAGGCGGGTGCGGCCATGACGCGCCATTTGCTCTCGAGCGGCCGCCAGCGCATTGCATTTGCTGCCGCCCAGCTCGACCCGCGCGTGATGCAACGCCTGTATGGCTGGCGAAGCGCCTTGCAAGAAGCAGGTCTGTATGAGCCCACTTTGGAGTTTCTCAACCCGGCCCCCTCATCCTTGGCCTTGGGGGGCCTGATGTTCGAGCAAATCATGCATCAGCGTCCTGCGGTGGACGCCGTCTTTTTTTGCAACGACGATTTGGCGCAAGGGGCTTTGATGGCCGCTTTGCGTCTGGGCATTGCCGTGCCTTCTCAGGTGGCCATTGCCGGTTTCAATGACTTGACCGGCAGCGACCAGATGCTGCCCAGTTTGACCACCGTGCGCACCCCCCGAGCACGGATCGGCAAGGCTGCAGCGCAGATGCTTTTGACGCTCATGCGGGGCGAGTCACCTGACCCGGCTCAGGTGGACTTGGGTTTTGAAATCGTGCAGCGGCAAAGCACTTGATCTGTTGGGGCGTGCACGGCTTGCGAAGACGTGTTCAACGCGGACCTTGCAAGACATTGATCAAGGGCTCGCCTCGACTCAGGCGGCCCAAATTTTCTGCCAAGGTTTCTTGACGGCGGCGCACGGTGCCCGAGGTCCAGCCGGACATGTGGGGCGTCATCACGACATTGTCCAGTGACGCGAAATCGAATGTCGAGGGCGCGCATTCGGTCTGTGTGGGGGTGGGGTATTGGTACCAGGTGTCGATCACCGCGCCAGCAATTTGGCGGGATTTCAGCGCTTCAAACAAAGCCTTTTCATCGATCACCGCACCCCGGCCCACGTTGATCAGCAGGGCGCTGGAGCGCATGGCGGCGATGGCCCGAGCATCCACCAGCCCCTGGGTGTTCTGGGTCAGCGGCAGACTGACCACCACGGCATCGACCGAGCCCATGAAATCGTGCAAGCCGTCGAGCGTCCAGCTTTGGTCCACGCTGGCATGTTGAATGGGGCTGCGGTTGGCCACATGCACCCGCATGCCAAAGGCTTTGGCGCGCAAGGCCACGGTTTGGGCAATGTGCCCAAACCCCAGCAGACCCAAGGTTTGCGAACCCATCTCGGTGCGCAAAGCGGCCTTTTGTCCGGCCCAGTACGTCCAGCGCTGCTGACGCAGGTCTTGGTCGGCGCGGGCCAGAGGGACATGGCGCATGAGCAGGGCCGCGATCACGTATTCGGCGATGGCGTTTTCGTGACCAAAACAGTTGGCCAAGGTGCACTGAGCAGGCAGCATGGTGGTGTTGACCGCATCGGTGCCCGCTGCGGGTGCGTGGAACAGCCGGGCTTTGTGCGGCACCGGCATGCCTTCTTGGAGCTTGATGCCGATGACCACATCGGCGCTTTCATAATGTGCGCGCTCGCCCGGCTGATCCAGCGCATCGCTGAGGTCGATGATCTGGTGATCGGGGGCAACGAGTTGCTCAAAGTCCTGGCGGAAGTTGGCGGCGTTTTGACCGTGGAAAACGATTTTCAGGGGCAATGGGGTCATGGTGTCTGAATGTGTTGTGGGTTGGCTGGAACTGCGCGCCACTATGCCAGAAGCGGCATCGCGTTCAGGGCTTGGGCGATCGCTGGGTGACAATCGGGCTTTCTCCATGTTCACGAGACCCATGCCCATGACGCAGCTGAATAAAGCCATACTCTTCACTGACACCGATGGCCGTGCCCGATTTCGGGACGAGGTCGTAGAGTTGAGCGAAGGCACCCCCCAAAGCCAGCTGTCGGCCCTGATGGCCGCGACCGGTTGTCAACTGCGCCAGAGCCCGGTGGGGTTTCGAAGCACGTTCCATTGCTCGGGTCACCCGCAGTGGTTGTTTGTGCTGGGCGGGCAAATGGAGATCTTTTTGCAAGACGGCAGCTCGCGCACCTTTGGTCCCGGCGAGTTCTTTTACTCGGCCGACACCTTGCCCGAAGGGGCCACATTCGATGCCACGGTGCACGGCCACTGGAGCCGCCAAGTCGGCCCTGACCCCTTGGTGACCTTGTTCGTGCGCGACTGATTTTTGTCACGCCTTGGGGCAAAAAAAGAGCCCGCTTGAAGCGGGCTCTGTTCATGGGGCAGGGCGCTGATCAGCGACCGAAGCCGCCACGGCCACCGCCGCCACCGCCGCCGTTACCGCCACGGTTGCCACCGCCGAAGCCACCACCGCCATGACGGCGGCCGCTGCTGGCCAAGCTGTCGATGCTGGTGCGGGTCGGGTCAGGCTGGCCACTGGTGCGCACGGGCTTGCGGTTGGGCAAGTCCAGACGTGCAAACTGCGTGGTTTTGAGCGGATCAATGTGGCGTGGCAATTCGTCGCCATCATCACGGCGACGGTCTTGACCGCCACCTTGACCACCCTGGCCGCCACGGGCAGGGCCACGGCCTTCAGGACGTGGGCCGCGCGGTGCTGGACGGCCTTGGCCGTCGGCCCGGTTGTCAAAGCGCGGATCGCCGCGCTGGCCTTGTCCACGACCGCCTTCGCGGTTGCCGTCACGGCCACCATCACGGCCACCATCACGGCGTCCATCGCCCTGGCCTTCAAAACGCGGTGCGCCTTGTGGTCCATTGCGGCGGGATGGGGGTGGTGCGTTGCGCGAAGGACGGGGCTGGCCCTGACCTTCTGCGCGGGGTTGGCGTTGACCACCTCCGCCACCACCACCGACGGCGACTTTGTTGTCGCGGATGCGTTGCATCATGTCCTGGCGTGCGGCTTTGGCGGCTGCGGCCATCACATCGCGGCTTGGGGGCTTGCCTGCGCCGCCCCACAAAGTTTGGCGACCCATGGCGCTGGGCTCGGCCACTTCGCCTGGCTCGGGGCCAAAACCTTCGAGCAACTGCACTGGAATCTCTTGCTTGGTGAAGCGCTCGATGTCCATCATGAAGCCTTCTTCGTCCAAGCAGACCAAGCTCACGGCCTCGCCGCTGGCGCCCGCGCGGCCTGTGCGGCCGATGCGGTGAACGTAGTCTTCCGACACGTTCGGGATTTCAAAGTTCACGACGTGTGGCAAGTCTTCGATGTCGATGCCGCGTGCCGCAATGTCGGTGGCTACCAAGGCGCGGATCTCGCCGCTCTTGAAACCGGCCAGCGCTTGGGTGCGGGCGGTCTGGCTCTTGTTGCCATGCAGTGCCATGGCTTTGACGCCATTTTTGGTCAAGAAGTCGGCCACATTGTTGGCGCCAAACTTGGTGCGGGTGAACACCAAAACCTGGCTCCAGTCGTGCTTCTGGATGATGTGCAGCAGCACGTCTTTTTTCTTGCTGCGGCCCACAGGGTGGATCACTTGTGTGATGCGCTGCACGGTGGTGTTGCTGGGCGTGACTTGGATGCTTTGCGGATTCTTGAGCAAGTTG
>NZ_CAMBNZ010000129.1 GCF_945869175.1 Limnohabitans sp. Rim8
GGGTGCGGGCAAAGCCGGGGGGGCGATGGCGCAGGCGGTCGAGGCTTTGTGGCCGAAAGATGCCCCCTTGTCGGGCCTGGTGGTCACGCGTTATGGCCACACGCCACCGCGACCGGCGGGTCTGCCAGAGCGCATCGAGGTGGTTGAAGCTTCGCACCCGGTGCCCGATGCCGCCGGGCTCCAAGCCGCAGAGCGGATTTTAGAATTGACTCAAGGGCTCACCGCCGATGACTTGGTGCTGTGCCTGATTTCGGGCGGTGGCTCGTCACTGCTGACTTTGCCAGCCGACGGCATCGGCTTGCAGCTCAAGCAAGACATCAACCGCCAACTGTTGGCCAGCGGGGCGAATATTGCTGAAATGAATTGTCTGCGCAAGCACCTCTCGCGCATCAAGGGCGGGCGTTTGGCAGCGGCGTGCGCACCGGCTCGGGTGGTCACCCTCACCATCAGCGATGTGCCGGGCGATGACCCGTCCATCATCGCCAGCGGGCCCACTGTGGCCGATGCCAGCACCTGTGCAGACGCTTTGGCGATCTTGCAGCGCTACGCGATTGCGGTGCCACCGGAGGTTTTGCAAAACCTTGAGGCTGGCACTTGGGAAACACCCAAACCTGGCTCGCCTGTTTTTGACGGTCATGTTTTGCACATGATCGCCACACCCCAACAGTCGCTGGAAGCGGCCGCCGAGGCGGCGCGTGCGCAAGGCCTGAACGCTTACATTCTGAGCGACGAGATCGAGGGCGAGTCGCGTGAAGTGGGCAAGGTGCATGCCGCCTTGGCGCGTGCGGCGGCGCGTGGACAGGGGCCGTTCCACAAGCCTTGTGTGATTTTGAGCGGCGGAGAAACCACCGTGACCTTCAAACCCCAGCCTTCAGGCACGCCGCGTGGGCGTGGCGGTCGGGCGGGGGAGTTTTGCATGGGCCTCGCGCAGGGTCTGCAAGGCCAGCCCGGGGTCTGGGCATTGGCCGCCGACACCGATGGCATCGACGGCATGGAAGACAATGCGGGTGCCCAAGTGGCCCCTGACACCTTGGCGCGGGCAGCTGCGCTGGGCCACAAGCTGGAAGATCACCTGCAGCGCAACGACGCCTATGGTTTTTTTGAGCCTTTGGGGGATCTGGTCATCACGGGGCCCACGCACACCAATGTGAACGATTTCCGGGCCATTTGGGTGGCCTGAGTCGATCGGAGGGGCCCGAGAAGGGCCCCTTGGCATGCGCGGCAAAGCCGGGTGTTGATGTGCGTCAAATCCCATGGCGCGGTGCACTGGCACATTGGCAGCATGATGCTGGATAACGTTTTGTCTGTCTCCCCCGAACCCGCCATGAGCTTGGACGCGGGTGTTGTTTTGTTGCGCCGCGGCGAAGCCGTGCAACGCATTGTTCATGTGATGCAAGGTCGGGTGGTCTTGGGTGTAATGATCGATGGCCAAATGGCGCATCAACTGGGCACCGTGGAAGGGCCTTTTTGGCTGGAGGCGGCTGCGGGCTTGTTGGGTCTGCCCCAGGCCGTGGATGCTGTGGCCGATACGGCGGTGCAATTGCTATATGTGGCGGTGGACGATTTCGTGGCCGAAGTGAATGCCTTGCCCGATGCCTCGCAAAATTTGTTGATGGACATGGCCCGATCACAGCGCCAACAAACCGAAATGGCCGTGAGCCGTTTGGCCAAAGACGCGGATGCGCGTTGCGCCGAATGGTTGCTGCGCCATGCCGAACCCGATGGCTTGGTCGGCGGTTTGGCCGTGACGCTGCGCGAGCGCAAACGCAACATTGCCGCGCAACTGGGCATTGCCCCGGAGACTTTTTCTCGGGTGCTGCGCCACTTGCGTGAACGCCAGTTGATCAGTGGCGTCGGTCGGGTTTTGGGCCTGCCCAACCCGCAAGCGCTGCGCGAGTTGGCCGGGGTGTGAAGCGCTTCAATCCCCGCTGATCTTGCGCTCGCGGATGATGGCGCCAAAGCGTTTGGAATCGTCTGCGGCGCGTACGCCAAATTCGGCAGGGGTCAATGGCAGGGCCTCACCACCGAGGTTTTGGATGCGGTCTTTCAGGGCCTGCGAACCCAGAATTTTGTTGACTTCGCGGTTGACGCGGTTGACCACGTCGGCTGGCGTGCCCGCAGGCGCATAAAAACCAAACACCGAATCGGCGTCAAAACCTTTCAGGCCCGCTTCGTCCAGTGTGGGCACATTGGGGAACAGGGGGGAGCGTTTCATGCTGCCCACGGCCAAGAGCTTGAGCTTGCCGGCCCGCACTTGGCCCAAACCAATGCCTGGATCGAAGTAAAAGTCCAATTGACCCGCCAGAACGTCTTGCAGCGCTGGCGCTGCACCCCGGTAGGGCACATGCACGGCAAAAAGACCGGCTTGGCTTTTCATCATTTCTCCGGCCAAGTGAAGCGAGCTGCCGTTGCCAGCAGAGCCATAAGACAAGCGCCCAGGGTTGGCTTTGACATAGGCCAAAAATTCCTGGATGTTGTTGGCTGGGAGGTTGGGTTTGGCGACCAAAAACACCAGCACCCTTGCGGCCGAAGCCACGGGCACCAGGTCTTTGGTCGGGTCAAAAGCCATGCGGGCATAAATGTGGGGGTTGACCGACACCATGCCGCCTGAACTCATGAGCAAGGTGTAGCCATCGGCCGGTGATTTGGCCACCAACTCACCGCCCAAGTTGCCATTCGCACCACCCCGGTTTTCCACCACCACGGGTTGGCCCAGCGCCTCGCCCAAGGGCACGCCAATGGCGCGGGCAATTTGGTCGGCCGCGCCACCCGGCGGAAAGTTGACCACGATCTTGACGGGCTTGGTGGGCCAGCTTTGCGCTGCGGCACTCAAGCACAAGGCGGGCCCGGCGGCGATGGCCAGCAGGGCCGTGGCCAACGTGCGGCGGGTGAAAAGGCGGTTTTTTCTCATGGGGGTCTCCTGGGGCTTATTCTGGGGGGTTTTTCTGAATATGGTGGAGCACTTTCAGGTTTTTTGCAGTCTCGGATTTTTCATCCAGAGCACAGGTTGTTCCTTGACCGGGCGCGCTGGAGCGCCGTGTTGCAACAAGGCTTGGTCGAGCGCTTGCCCCGCCTCGTCTTGCAAAGCCGCTTGGCGGATGCGGGCCACGGCTTGCGCTTGCTCTGCCACAGCCACGGCTGAAGCGGGGCCGCACACATGGCGCAGGATGTGCAGCAGGTTGTCTTTGCCGCGTTCGTTGGTGCTGCCATAGCCTTTGATGAGTTGCCCGCAACGCGCCAGTTCCAGCCCCAGCTCAGTGGAGAGGCGCGTGGCGGCCTCGATGCCGCCCAGCCACTCTTCGATCAGGGCTTGTTCGGTGGCGTAGCGGCTGCCGAAAGGGCGCAGCACCCGCAGGCTGGCCAGCAGGCGCAAGCTGGCCATGCCCCAAAGCGCATGCCGCGCCACCTTGAGTGGCATGGACCAAGGGGCTTGGCCATGGGCCACACGGTTGCGGTCCCAACGCAGCAGGCGGTTGGCCAGGCTTTGCGGTAACAGGGCCGCCAGCTCGGGCACGCCAGGTTTGAAGTGGTCGTAGACCTTGAGCACATCGCCTTCTTTGGCTTTGACTTCTTGCGTCACACGGTCCCAGCGGCTGGCGCGGCTTTTCAGGTCGGCCACGCGGATGATGTCGTCAAACGCCATCCACAGGGCCAGCCAGCGGGTGGTCTCCAAGGTCACGGGGCGGTGGTTGTCGCTGGCGTTGGACTCCGCATCCTGCAAGCGTTCGAGGCGCTGCACATACAGGCGTGCATAGGCAGGGCCTTGGTATTCCACCAAGCGTTGGTGTGCCAGACCCATCAAGGCATGCAGTGAGGCCGGAAACCGAGCGGCCACATCGGCTGGCAAAACCGCCGATGCCGTGGGCGCAGGTGCTGGCGGTTTCATGACGTGCTCGACGTACTGGGCCTGCTCGCGTTGGCGTGTGACCAGATCAAAAGCCAGCGCAAAACCGCGCAGGCTGGCTTTGGCGGAGGCGCTGGGGCCCGCCAATACGGCCTCGTAGTGGGCTCGGTCAAAGGGCAGCAAGCCACTGCCCGCCATCGCCCCCAGCATGACGGCGCTGACCATGGTGCCGCTTTCCTGGCACAGGCGCGCCATGTCCATGACGTGGTGGCGCAGGCTGTGCGCGGCCACCACATCGAGCAGCGGGCCTTCGGGCCGGCGGCCGTCGCCCATGGTCATTTTCTCGGCGGTGGTCAGCGCGCGCGACGAGGCGCTGATGACCAGTGTCCGGTCGTTTGAAGCCAGGCCGTTGCCAATTTGGCGAGCGGTTTCCAGCAACTCCGAAGACACCAAGGCGTCCAGCCTGCCGGGCAACGGGTTCAGGCCCAGCACCGGCAAGCGGCCTTGCAGCTGGTTGTGGGGCAGGGGGTAAATTTCCAGGTAATAGGTGGTGGCGCCGGTGCGCTGTGCCACGCCGGGGATGGAGGTGGCTTGTGCCGGGTAACCCGCGTGGCGGGCCACGTCGACCAGCCAGTCGGCCAGCACGCCGCCGCCTTCGCCCCCCAGGGCGCACAGCAAAATGGAAATCGGTTGGGTCATGGTTTTTCTCTCAAGCCATCAAGGTGTTCAAACGGGTTGCAGCCAACGTGTGGCCAGGCTTTGCCAGCGGGCCCACAGGCGCTCATGCAGCTTGGGGTTTTGCACCACTTCGGCCCGGTAAAAGGAGGGGCACAGTGTGGCCGCGTGTGCGTTTTCGCCGCACAAGCCGCAGCCCACACAGCCGTCGATCACGGTGGCCACCGGGTCTACTTTGAGTGGATCGGGGTTGTCCTTGAGCGTGAGGGTGGGGCAGCCCGACAGGCGGATGCAGGCGTGGTCGCCGTTGCACACGTCCTCGTCTACGCCGTATTTCACGCGTTCCACCCGCTCACCCTTTGACAGCAAGGAGGCCAGCCAGGGCTTGATGCGGCGCTGGCGCTCGAGCTGGCATTCGCCTTCGGCCACGATCACCTTCAGTCCCTGGAATTCGGTGGT
>NZ_CAMBNZ010000130.1 GCF_945869175.1 Limnohabitans sp. Rim8
TTCTCGCTGTTGATGACGCCGCTCGAAGCCGAGCTGGGCATGACGCGCGCTGATTCGTCTCTGGCCTTCAGCTTGTCACTGCTGGCCGAGGGTTTGATGGCCTATAGAGTGGGGCGCTGGATCGATGCGGGGCGGGAGCGCTGGGTCATGACGCTGGGCTCCTTGTGGGTGGGTGTGGGCCTGGTCGGTCACAGTTTCGTGACCACGGTTGCGGGGTTTTATGCCGCCTGGATCTGGCTGGGCTTGGGCATGGCGGCCACGCTTTACACACCGGTGTTTGCGTTGGTCACACGCCGCTTTCCGCAGGACTTTCGCCGCGCCATCATCACGCTCACGTTTTTGGGCGGACTGGCCAGCACGGTGTTCATTCCGTTGTTTGCTTGGTGGATGGATCTGTGGGGTTGGCGCCAAGCCCTGTGGGCTCTGGCGGCGATGCAATTCTTGATTTGTGCGCCGCTGCACGCCTGGTTGCTGCAAGGCGCGCCGCTCAAGGTTCTGGAGACCACTTCGCACGGCGCGGTGCAACCGGCCTCGGTGCGCGAACACCTGCGCAACGCGCCGTTTTGGCTCTTGGCGCTGTTCATGGTGCTCACCATGTCGGTCACCTCGGCCTTGCCCGCGCACATGATCGCCTTGCTGCAGGAGTCGGGCTTGTCACCCACCTGGGTGATCGCCATTCCGGCGGCCATCGGGGTGATCCAGGTGCTGGGGCGTCTGGTGCTCTTTGTGTTTGAGCGTTACTGGGACGTGCACGCCGCCAACCGCTGGATTCCCACATTGATCCCAGCGGGCGTTCTGGCCTTGCTGATCGGTGGGCTCAGCCCACTCGCCTCCTTGGTGTTTGTGCTGCTGTATGGCCTGGGCAATGGCATGAACACCATCGTGAAGGGCACCGCCATGGCGCAATACGTCAGCCGCGCCCATGTCGGGCAGCTCAATGGCTTGCTGGGCATGCCCATCGCCTTGGCACGGGCCGCTGCGCCTTTGACGCTGGGTTTGCTGTGGTCTCCCGAACTAGGCTACACCCTGGCGTTGTGGTGGCTGCTGTTGGCCAGCTTGGTCGGTACAGCCGCGCTTTGGGCAGCGCAAAGCTACGCCCGCAATGCACAGCATTGAACGCCACTGAACGCTGACTTCAATGCATCAGCGGGTGAGCCAACGCCGCGCCGCAAAGCTCAGCGCATCCACGCAGGCCACCATCAGCAGCATGGCCGCCAAAATGGTGGCGGTCTTGTTCATGTGGAACAGGCCCATGTGGAAAGACAGCAACTGGCCCAAGCCACCCGCACCCACCACGCCCAGCACGGCGGCGGCGCGGATGTTGTTTTCCCAGCGGTACAGCATATAGCTCATCAACTGCGGTAAGACCTGCGGCAAGGTGGCATAAAAGAAAACGCGCAGCGGCCCCACGCCTTGGGTGCGCAAGACGTCGCCGGGGCCGGTGGGGATGTTCTCCATGGCCTCGGCAAACAAGCGACCCAGCACGCCACTGGTGTGCAGGGCCAGCGCCAGTGTGCCTGCCATGGGCCCCAGACCCGCCGATATCAAAAGCAAAGCGGCCCACACCAGTTCAGGAATGGCGCGCAGGGCATTGAGCAACCAACGCGTGGGGCTGCGCAGCCAAGCTGGGTCTTGGGCAGACATGCGGCTGGCGGGAACAGCAAGCGCCAAGCCCAGCACCGCCGCAATGGCCGTGCCCAGCGCCGACATGGCCAGGGTTTCCCAAGCGGCCCAAGCCACCTTATTCACAAACAAGGGGGACAGATCAGGCGGGAAAAATTCGGCCAGAAAGCGGCCCATGCTGCGCGCCGCCTCCATCGATGCAAAGGCCACCCAATCGAGCTCCAGCGACACAAAGCTGGCCACCACCAACACCAGCAAGCCGGCTGTGAACCAGCAGGCACGGCATCGGGCGTTGAACAAGGGGGGCGGCAGTCTCCAGGGCGGGTTGGCCGCTTCCTGCGCAAAGGTCCGTACCACGGGGGGGGCGTCGGGAATCGGCATGGTCATGCCAAGGCCTTTCGCAACCAGGCGCTCACGCGGTCGGCCAGTGCCACCAAGGCAATGAACACCAAGAGCAAGGTGGCCACTTCACCACCGTTGAACATCTTCATCGAGTTGTCCAGTTGCTGGCCCAGACCGCCCGCGCCCACAAAGCCCAGCACCACCGAAGATCGAATGGCGCATTCCCATCGGTACACCGTGTAAGACGCCAGCTCGGCCGCATGGCTGGGCAGCAGCGCGTACACAAAGGCCTGCAGCCGGCCGCTGCCATTGCGCATCAGGGTCTGGGTGGCATGGCTCTCGCCACTTTCCAAAATTTCGGCATACACCTTGCCCAGCATGCCGCCATAGGTCAGGGCGATGGCCAGCACACCCGCCGTAGGCCCCAGGCCGACCACGCGCACAAACACCAGTGCCCAGATCAATTCAGGAATGCTGCGCAACACAATCAAAGTGGCCCGCACACACCAGCGCAGCACAGCTGGCCAGCGGTCCATGCGGCCCGACAAGGCCGAGAGTGACAAGACCCGCGTCGCCAACAAACTCAAAGGAATAGCCAGCACCAGCGCCAGCGTGACCCCTGCAGTCGCCATGGCCACGGTGCGCCAGGTTTCGCGCACCACCATCTGCAAAAATTCGGCGTTGTACACCAGTGGCCAAAAGCTGCTCAGAAAGTTGGCGGTGACTTTGCGGTTCTCGGGCTCCCAGAGCACCCACAAACGAAATTCAGTGGCCACACCCAATGGCCACAACAGCACCAACGCCAAGCTGATCCAAAAAACACGCGCAGCAAAAGCCGGGTCGCGCGCAGGTGCTTTCATTTGCGGGCGAACAGGCGGCAAACCGGATGGATGGTCTGCAGACGAAGGGAAGACAGCGAGCGACATCTTTGGGGCAAGTGACTTCAAGGAACTGACCGCGTCAGCGGCAGTGCATCACCACGGGCGCGGGCGCTTCGGATGTGCCCTCTTGCAGCGCCACGGGCAGCGCCTCGCCGCGCAACTCGTGTTCGTACTGGTCGTACAAATGCGCCAACCGCTCGGGAGTGACCTGGGCTGCTGGCAAGTCAAACACCAACTGTCCGTCGCGCAGACCCATGATGCGTGGAAAGTGCGCCAGCGCCATGTCCACCTGGTGCAGCGTGGCCACCAGTGTGGTCTGCCTTTCACGCGCCAGACCCACCAAAGCGGCCATGGCCATGCGGGCGCGCATCGGGTCGAGGGCAGAGAGGGGCTCGTCAATCAGCCACAAACTGGCCGGCGCCAAAAGGGCACGGGCCAGACCCACGCGTTGCCGCTCTCCGCCCGACAAACGGTCGACGCGTTCGAACAATTTATCGCCCAAGTCGAAGTGCACCAGCGCTTCATAAGCGGCCGGGATATTGGCCGGGTAAAACAGCGAGCGCAAACTGGCCCACAAACCCATGGCGGGCAAACGTCCGGCCAGCACCGAGGTCACCACGCGCTGGCGTGGCGGCAAGGGCGGCACCTGCGGGGCCAAAAACAACTGGCCACGCAAACGGCGCAAGGCCCGTGCGGGCAAAGTCCAAGGGTTCACCCCGGCCAATTGCAGTTGGCCCTGCGTGGGCGGCTGGGCGCAGGCCAGCACCTGCAGCAAAGTGGTCTTGCCTGCGCCAGATGGCCCGATGATCGCCACCTGCTCGCCAGCGGCCAGCTGCAAGTTCAATCCACGCAAGGCCGCAGGGGCTCCCGGCAAGGCTGCCGGATGCCGGGCTTCTAAGGCCTGCAGGTCGATGTTCAACGCCCAAACTCCTTGGCTTTAGAGCAAACCCGCGCTGCGTGCGGCCGACTCCAAGCCCTTGTAGTTCTCAGGCGTGGTGGGCACATAGCGGGTGGCGCGGTTGAGCTTCAAAATTTCGGCGTGCTCAGGGTTGGCGGGGTTCAGAGCCAGCAAGGCCGTCTTGATTTTTTCACGCAAGTCGGCGGGCATGTCGGCGTGCACCGACCAGTTGTAGTTGAAGTACGGCGCAGTGGTGAAGAACACGTTCACGTCTTGTGTGTTGACCTTGTTTTCGGCCACAAACTTTTTCCAGACCGTGATGTCCAGTGCGGCAGCATCGACCTTGCCACTGACCACAGAGGCGATGGTCGCGTCGTGCGCGCCGCTGTAGGCGATGCGCTTGAAATCTTTTTCAGGATCTATCTTGGCCTGCAACAAAAAGCTGCGCGGCATCAGGTGGCCCGAGGTGCTGCTTTGTGAGCCGAAAGAGACTTGTTTGCCCTTCATGTCGGCCAAGGTCTTGATGCCCGAATCGGTCTTGGCAATGAACACCGACTGGAATTTGGTGTCTTCTTCGCGCTGGGCCAAAGGCACGATCTTGCCGCCCGAGCGGATGCTGGCTTGCACAAAGGTGAAACCACCGAACCAGACCACATCCACTTTTTTATTCACCAAGGACTCCACCGCAGCGGGGTAATCGGTCACCGGCGTGAAAACCACCTTCATGCCCAACTGTTTTTCCAGGTAAGTGGCCAGGGGCGTGAATTTGCGCACCTGCTCCGTCGCCGCCTCTTCCGGGATGGTGGTCACGCGCAGCGTGGTTTGGGCTTGGGCTGTCGATGTCACACTGGCCGACAAGGCCAGCAGACCCATGCAGGCACAGGACAGGATTTTGGATAAAAAAGCATTGGACATGGCGGACTTCCCATAAAAACAAACACCCGAGATTAAAACCTGAATTCAAGACATCCGGCCGCACGGGTATGAAAGGGCATCCTCACGACTTGGCATGGGCCCAATCCAGGGTCTTGCCTACACGGGTCGCCGCCCGCTGAGCGGCTGCCTTAACATGCCGCATGACCACGCCTCAATTCATCCAGCTGTACCAGCACAACGCCGCCGCTGTGGCTCAAGAGCTTTTGCAGGGCTTGAGCGCCCCGCAGGCCTTCACCTCCCCCAAGTA
>NZ_CAMBNZ010000131.1 GCF_945869175.1 Limnohabitans sp. Rim8
GCGCAAGCAGCGGCGGTGAGGAGGATCGAAAAAATGGAAGAAGTCTTGGTTTTCATGGTGGTTTCGGTCAGAGTTGGGATTGTCGCCGATCGAGCTGGGGTGAGACCCGCCAGAGCGGAGAAATCTGACGCTAGGGCATGACACAGAGGCTGGAGGGCGCCCTTGCCATTCTGTGCGGCATCGAACCCATAGCCTTCAGTTCGGCGCCAGATTGACTTGGGGCAAAGGTTTGAGCCTTGGACTAAACTTTGTCCGGCAAACCCGAAACACCGCAGAACGGAAACCCATGAATGCACCCGTCGCCGTCAACCCTTTGTTGACCGGACCGATCTTGCCCCTCTTGCTGCGGTTTGCTTTGCCCAATATGGTGGCCATGCTGGCCGCGGCGCTGGCGGCCATTGCCGAGACCAGTTATGTGGGGTACTTCGGCGCTTCTGCCTTGGCGGGCATGGCGCTGGTGTTTCCCTTTGTGATGCTGCAAACCATGATGTCGGCCGGGGCCATGGGCGGCGGTGTGTCGTCTGCCGTGAGCCGGGCTTTGGGCGCGGGTGATCCCGATCGGGCCAACCTGTTGGCGGTGCATGCCTTATGGATTGGGGTGTCGCTGGGCTTGGTGTTCATGCTGGTGATGGCGCTGTGGGGCGCGGCCATGATGTCCGCCTTGGGCGGTCAAGGTGAGGCCCTGGCCCAGGCCGTGGCTTATTGCGAAGTGGCTTTTTTGGGCTCGGTGTTTGTGTGGGTCGTGAACACGCTGTCTTCGGTGATCCGGGGCAGCGGCAACATGAAAGTGCCGTCGGTCACGCTGTTTGTGGTGGCTGTGCTGCAGGTTTTGGCAGGCGGCGCGCTGGGCTTGGGGTGGGGCCCTTTGCCGCAGCTGGGCATGCAGGGCGTGGCCGCTGGGGGCGTGTTGGCCAATTTGGGCGGGGCGGTGTTTTTGTGGGCTTATTTGACATCTGGCAAAGCCAAGATCACCCTGCTGGTGCGCAGCACGGCGCTGGAGCCCAGGCACTTGCTGGACATTTTGCGGGTGGGCGCTGTGGCCTGCATCTCTCCCTTTCAAACGGTGTTGACCATTTTGATCTTGACGCGTTTGGTGGCCACTTTTGGCACCGAGGCTTTGGCCGGGTACGGCATTGGCACGCGGTTGGAGTTTTTGCTGGTGCCCATTGCGTTTGCCGTGGGCGTGGCCTCGGTGCCCTTGGTGGGCATGGCCATCGGTGCTGGGGATATCGCCCGGGCTCGGCGGGCCGCGTGGACAGCCGCTGCAGTGGCTACCGCAGCTTTGGGGGTCTTGGGCCTTATCGTGACGTGGGTGCCCGTTGCATGGACCCTGTTGTACACCCAAGACCCGGCGGTGCTGGCCTCTGCGGCCAGCTACTTTCTATGGGCGGGCCCTTTTTATGCGTTTTTTGGTTTGGGCTTGTCGCTGTATTTCTCGTCGCTGGGTGCGGGCAAGGCCGTAGGCCCCGTGATCGCAGGCACGCTGCGCTTGTTGGTGGTGGCCATCGGCGGTTGGTTGCTGGCGTCCTGGCAGTCCCCCGCGTGGATGATCTTTGCCTTGGTCGGCTCAGGCATGGCCATCTATGGCCTGAGCACGGTGCTCATCGTCCACTACACGCCCTGGGGCCCGGCGGGCAGCAAGGATTGACGGGCTGGCCTAAACGCTCACTGCGGCCTGGGCAATTGTGCTGACATCAAGCGAACTTGTTCTGTCAAATCGCGCACCGCCTGGCTCAGAGCGAGCAGTTCCTGCTCTTTCATGATGTCGATTTTTTCATGCAAGAGCTCAATTTCCAGCTCGGCTTTGACGTTGATTTCGTAGTCGGTTTGGGCGTGTTTGCGGTCAAGCTCAGATTGCCGGTTTTGGCTCATCATGATGGCGGGCGCTGTGTAGGCCGCTTGAAACGACAGCAGCAAGTTCAGCAAGATGAAGGGGTAAGGGTCCCAAGCACCTTGACCCACCAGCACGTTGCCCGTGATCCAGCAAGCGATGGCCGTGCTTTGGAACATGATGAAACGCCACGACCCGATGGTGGCGGCCACCCGATCGGCCAGTCGCTGGCCACGGGTGGGCGGGTCAAGAGCGATCTGTTCAGCCAAGATTGCGGGCGCGATCTCCAAATGCTGTCGATGCGCTCGGCGGTGTTGGCGCAGCAACTCCAGCTGCTGGATTTCTTCAAAGCGAGCGGTGTGTTTTTTCGAGGACATGCGTGGCTTTCGGTGTGATGGCCGAAAGGGTAGCAGTCATCCACAAAAACAAGCCAGCGCTTTATGCATTTTTTCGGCGTTCGGCTTGGCCCAATCTCCTTGCTCAATCGGCCGAACAGCTGAGTCTGGCGGCGGTGGGCAAGGTGTCTTTTAGCGCGGCAGAGTCATCAGTGGGATGTCTTGGGCCGTGGCCAGCTTGTCGAGCTGGGCGCGGGTCTTGCTGGCCAAAAATGTTTCGATGGCTTGGTGTGTGGCGGGTTTGAACAGATCTTTCGCGGGGTCCATCAGCTTCACGCCAGCGGCTTCGCAGATGCGGGCGGCAAAGTGCGGCTCCAGTGCAGCCAGCGCCACGCGGCCGTTTTTGCAGGCATAGATGCGGTAGCCCGCGTGTGCACCGCCCACCGCGCCATCGGGCGTGGTCATGCGCAACTGGCGGGGCAGAGCCAGCCAGGCGGCGGCGTCTGACAAGGCCACTTCGTGGTGAGATCCTTTGCCCGTGGTTTTGAGTGTCAGCACGGCTTTGAGTGTGGCTTCGCTGGCCATCAGTGCGCCGCCCATGTCGGCAAACAAACTCGCAGGCAATTCCATGCCATTGACCAAGCCAGCCTCGGCTTGGTAAGTCAAATCGTGCCCGGGAATTTCAGCCAGGGGTCCGGGGGCACCCACCACCTCAATCAGGCTGAGGGCGGGGTATTGCTTGCGCAGCGTCTTCCAGCCCAGGCCCAACTTGCTCAGGGCCGAGGGGCGAAAGGACGTCAACAACACGTCGGTTTGGGGCAGCAACTTGTGTAAGGCAGCTTGGCCCGCAGCGGTTTTGAGGTCCAGCGTTTGGTGCTTGGCACCTTGGTGCAGCAGGTCATAACCGCCGGGCGTGAAGTGCTGCATGGGATCGCCCGCAGGCGGATTGACTTTGGTGCAGCGCGCGCCCATCTGGGTCAGGCGCATCAGGGCCGCAGGGCCGGGCAGGTTGAGGGCCAGGCTGACGACGCGAACGCCGCGAAGGGGTTGGGAAGTGCTCATGGTGGATGTGATTGTAGGAGCGGCGCACCCCGAGGAGGACAGACCCATGGCCTACTCGCCGAAATTCAGCGGCAAGCCCACGTAGTTTTCGGCCATGGTGCGTGAACCGGCTTCGCTGTGGATCAGGTAGTCGAGTTCGGCATCCTGGAACTTCTGCCCAATGTCGCCGTTTTCCGGGAAGTGGTGCATCAAGCTGGTGAACCACCAAGAAAAGCGTTCGGCCCGCCAGATGCGGCGCAAGCAACGCTCTGAATAGCTGTCGATGCCCGCTTCGGTCTTGTCTTGGTAATACGCGATGAGGGCGGTGGACAGGTACTTCACGTCGGTGGCGGCCAGGTTCAGGCCCTTGGCGCCTGTGGGCGGCACAATGTGGGCGGCATCGCCCGCCAAGAACATGCGGCCAAAGCGCATCGGTTCGGTCACAAAGCTGCGCAGGGGGGCGATGCTTTTTTCGATGCTGGGGCCAGTCACCAGTTGTTCGCGGGCTTCGGGGTCGAGGCGATGGCGCAATTCGGCCCAGAAAGCGTCGTCAGACCATTGCTCGACCTTGTCGGTCAGCGGCACTTGCAGGTAATAGCGGCTGCGCGTGGCACTGCGCTGCGAGCACAGGGCAAAGCCGCGGGTGCTATTGGCGTAAATCAATTCGTGGTGGACAGGCGGTGTGTCCGACAACACACCCAGCCAGCCGAAGGGGTAGACCTTTTCGTATTCCTTGATCGCATTGGGGGGCGCACTGGCGCGGCACACGCCATGAAAGCCGTCGCAGCCGGCGATGAAGTCGCACTCGATGGTGTGCAGTTGGCCATTTTTTTCGAAGGTGACACGGGGTTTGGCGCTGTCGAAATCGTGCACCTGCACCTTGTCGGCCTCGTACACCGTGGGCAAACCTTCTGCTTGGCGCATGTCCATCAGGTCACGGGTCACTTCGGTCTGGCCATACACCATGACTTTCTTGCCACCTGTCAATTGGTCCATGTCGATGCGGTGGCGAGCGCCTTTGAACAACAAGTCAAAACCCGTGTGCACCAAACCCTCTTTGTGCATGCGCTGGCCCACCCCGGCTTCGTCCAGCAGGTCCATGGTCACTTGCTCCAAGACCCCAGCGCGGATGCGCGAGAGCACATAGTCGGGGCTTTGACGCTCTACGATCACGGCGTCGATGCCCGCTTTGAAGAGCAATTGGCCCAGCAGCAAACCGGAAGGGCCGGCGCCGACGATGGCCACTTGGGTGCGGGTGGTGCTCATGGTTTGTCTCCTGAAGTCGTGCCATTGAATGCCAGCAAGCTTAGAGGGCTGGCTGATTTTTGGGGTGGATCGCTGCTGAGTTTGTACGATGAGCAGAATGATTGTGCGATGATCGCGCAAATTGACGCCGATCAATGGCGGCATCCACCCGCCATATCGACCACAGTGGCTCGCTTGTTTTTCAAAAGGTTGATATGACCATCGCCAAAGCAGATTTCATCGAGGGGCTGGCCAAAGGTCTGGCCGTGCTCGAAGCGTTTGACACCGAACGCCAGCGCCTGAACGCCACGCTGGCCGCGCAGCGCACGGGGATCACCAGGGCGGCGGCCAGGCGG
>NZ_CAMBNZ010000132.1 GCF_945869175.1 Limnohabitans sp. Rim8
CACGCCTTTGCTTTTCAGGTAAGCGCGCAAGATTTTGTTGGTGGTGCGGGGGTACACGTAATCGGTGCCCAGCAAAACCCAACGCTTGGCTGCGCCGCCTTCTTTGCTCATCAAATAATCCACCGCAGGGATGGCTTGTTGGTTGGGCGCAGCGCCTGTGTAGAACACGTTCTTGGACAGTTCTTCACCTTCGTATTGCACGGGGTAGAACAACAAGCCGTTCATTTCTTCCACCACCGGCAACACCGATTTGCGCGACACCGAAGTCCAGCAACCGAAGATCACCGAGACTTTGTCTTGGCCAAGCAACTGCTTGGTTTTTTCAGCAAACAAAGGCCAGTTGGAGGCCGGGTCCACGATCACGGGCTCGAGCTTCTTACCGAGCACGCCACCTTTGGCGTTGATTTCATCGATGGCCATGAGCACGGTGTCTTTCAACACCGTCTCGGAAATGGCCATGGTGCCGGACAAGCTGTGCAGCACGCCCACCTTGATGGTGTTGCCCGTTTGCGCTTGGACCTGTGTTACCAATGTCAAGCTGCCAGCCACAATGGCAGCAGCAGTTGCGAGGGCTTTGAGATGGCCACGACGATTCAACATGAGATCAC
Organism: Limnohabitans sp. Rim8; assembly: GCF_945869175.1. Lineage (GTDB taxonomy): Bacteria > Pseudomonadota > Gammaproteobacteria > Burkholderiales > Burkholderiaceae_C > Limnohabitans_A. Next base: position 609 of record NZ_CAMBNZ010000132.1, read on the forward strand.
TCCAATCAGGAAAGTAGGTTGTTCAAACAAACACGCGGCGATGTGCAACGCTGCCTCAGCTCTCGCAATCACCGTGCCAACCTTTGCAGACGCTGTTGTGCACCGCAAAATGGCGTGCAATGTCCCCAGAGGACACGACGCCTCCTATATAGGGGCACAGTCTTTGCTACATTGACACCATTCAATGCACCAACTCCAGCAGAGCGCACCAAAATGGAACTGACTCCCCGTGAAAAAGACAAGCTGTTGATCTTCACAGCAGGCCTTTTGGCCGAACGCCGCAAGGCGCGCGGTCTGAAACTGAACTACCCCGAAGCGATTGCTTTGATCAGCGCTGCGGTCATGGAAGGCGCACGGGACGGGAAGACCGTGGCCCAACTGATGAGCGAAGGCCGCACCGTTTTGACGCGTGCCGACGTGATGGACGGCATCGCCGAGATGATCCCCGACATCCAGGTCGAAGCAACTTTTCCAGACGGCACCAAATTGGTGACCGTGCACCAACCCATCGTTTGAGACCTAGGAGCTGTTATGAAAAAAATTGCCTTCACACTTTCTTTGACCTTCTCACAACTGGCCCACAACGCTTTGGCGCACGACGGGCACGGCTTGGGCGGCACCCACTGGCATGCCACCGATGTGTTGGGTTTTGTGGTCGCAGCCGCCTTGGTGGCTGTGGCTGTGTACTTTGGCAAAAAGTGAGCCCTGCATGACCCCCGGAGAACTTTTGATTGACCCCGGTCAGCACGCCTTGAACGTGGGCCGCCGCACTTGCATCCTGGTGGTGCAAAACGCCAGTGACCGTCCGATTCAGATCGGTTCGCACTACCACTTTGCCGAAACCAACGGCGGTTTGAGCTTTGACCGCAGCGCCGCGCAGGGCATGCGGCTGAACATCGCATCGGGCACGGCGGTTCGCTTTGAGCCTGGCCAGCAACGCACTGTGGAGCTGGTGGACTACGCGGGTGACCGGGTGGTGTACGGCTTTCGGGGCCTGACCCAAGGCCCCCTCGATCGCGCCAACGACAACGCACAGAAAGCCGACTGACATGGCCCACATCGACAAACGCGCTTATGCCGAAATGTTCGGCCCCACTGTGGGCGACCGCGTTCGCCTGGCCGACACGGCTTTGGTGATCGAGGTCGAAAAAGACTTCACCCTGCAAGCCGGTGGCTACGGCGAAGAGGTCAAGTTCGGCGGCGGCAAGACGATCCGCGACGGCATGTCGCAATCGCAACGCACCAATGCCGCCCACGGAACGGGCCCTGAAGCACCTGGTGCGATGGACTGCGTGTTGACCAACGCACTCATCGTCGACCACTGGGGCATCGTCAAGGCCGACATTGGCCTGCGTGGTAACCGCATCGCCGCCATTGGCAAGGCGGGCAACCCCGACACGCAGCCGGGCGTGGACATCGTCATTGGCCCTGGCACCGAGATCATCAGCTGCGAAGGCCTGATCGTCACCGCTGGCGGCATCGACTCGCACATCCACTTCATTGCCCCCCAGCAGATTGACGAGGCACTGGCCAGCGGCGTGACCACCATGCTCGGTGGTGGCACGGGCCCCGCCACCGGCACCTTTGCCACCACCTGCACGCCTGGGCCTTTCAACATCGAACGGATGATGCAGGCGGCCGACGCCTTCCCGATGAACCTGGGCTTTCTGGGCAAAGGCAACGCCGCCTTGCCCGCAGCACTGCACGAGCAGATCAACGCAGGCGCGATCGGCCTGAAGCTGCACGAAGACTGGGGCACCACACCGGCGGCCATCGACAACTGCCTGAACGTGGCCGAAGAAACCGACACGCAAGTGGCGATCCACACCGACACGCTCAACGAGTCCGGCTTTGTGGAAGACACTGTGGCAGCTTTCAAGGGCCGCACCATCCACACTTTCCACACCGAGGGTGCGGGCGGTGGACACGCCCCAGACATCTTGAAGGTCGTGGGCGAAGCCAATGTCTTGCCCTCGTCCACCAACCCGACACGGCCTTACACCATCAACACGCTCGACGAACATGTGGACATGTTGATGGTCTGCCACCACTTGGACCCGGCGATTGCCGAAGACCTGGCTTTTGCCGAAAGCCGCATTCGCAAAGAGACCATTGCGGCCGAAGACATCCTGCACGACCTGGGGGCCATCAGCATGATGAGCAGCGACAGCCAAGCCATGGGCCGGGTGGGTGAGGTCATCATCCGCACTTGGCAAACCGCGCACAAGATGAAACAGCAGCGCGGCAGCCTGCCCGGCGACACCGACCGCCACGACAACGCCCGCGTCAAGCGCTACATCGCCAAGTACACGATCAACCCCGCCATCGCACACGGCATGAGCCACGAAGTGGGCAGCATCGAGGTGGGCAAATGGGCCGATTTGGTGATCTGGAAACCTGCGTTCTTTGGCGTGAAGCCGGCCATCGTCATGAAAGGCGGCTTCATTGCTTTGGCCGCCATGGGTGACCCGAATGCCTCCATCCCCACGCCCCAACCGGTGCACTACCGCCCCATGTTTGGCAGCTTTGGCGGCGCACTGTCGCGTGGCTCGCTGACCTTTGTCTCGCAAGCGGGTTTGCAAGCGGGCATCGGTGCACGTTATGGTCTGGCCAAAACCCTGAGTGCCGTGAAAAACATCCGCCAAGTGGGCAAGAAGGACATGGTCCACAACGATTACACACCCCGCATGGAAGTCGATGCACAAACCTATGCGGTGCGTGCCGACGGCCAGCTGCTGGTGTGCGAACCCGCCACCAGCCTGCCCATGACCCAACGCTACTTTTTGTTTTGATGATCCTTTGCTCCAAACTCATGCCACAAGGCCGAGGCCTGGCCAAGGTCTTGGTCCAACGCGCCAGCGCCCTCACGCTCGACTGGGATACCCGCCAAAAAAGCCGATTTGACGCGACCGACAGCACTGGCCGTGCGCTCGGCGTGTTTTTGCCCCGGGGCACCGTGGTGCGCGGCGGCGATGTGCTGGTGGCAGAAGACGGCTCGCTCATTCGCGTGGAAGCCGCGCCCCAAACCGTGCTGCGCATCACCGCTTGCACCGAACACGGTTCGCCCTTTGACCTGACGCGCGCCGCCTACCACCTGGGCAACCGCCATGTGCCGATTGAACTCCAACCCGACCACCTGAAAATCGAGCCAGACCATGTGCTGGCCGACATGCTGCGTGCCATGCACATGACGGTGGTGCAGGTCTCTGAGCCCTTCGAGCCCGAAAGCGGCGCGTACGGTGACCACGCCGGGCATGCTGGGCACGCACATGGGCTGACGCACGACCACGGCCACGATCAAAATCATGCAGCCCCGTCAGCTGCCAAACGCATTGCCATCCCGATCCACACTGCCCCTGCCGCGCCGCATGTGCACGGCCCCGGCTGCAAGCATGAGCACTGACACCGCGCCTTCGGGGCTGCTGCAGCTGATCTGGCTGGCATCGCCTGCCTTGCCGATAGGCGGCTTCTCCTATTCCGAAGGACTGGAAGCGGCCATCGAGCAAGGCCTGGTGCACGATGAACACAGCGCCACCCAATGGGTGGTGGACCAGCTGCACCTGACGCTGTCGCGGGGCGATATGGCGGTACTGGCGCAAGCCATT
>NZ_CAMBNZ010000133.1 GCF_945869175.1 Limnohabitans sp. Rim8
GCTGCTGATGATCAACAGATTATTGGCATCGGGTGAACCGTCCAGCACCACATCCATGGCCAGATCTTCGCCGTGACGGCCTTTCAAGGGATGGATGTGGGCGTCCACCGTCAGACCTGCGGCCTGGGCAGCGTTCAGAAACTTCTGGCGGGCTTGGGCATAGCTTGTGGAAAAGCCGATTTGCAGATCTGTCATTGCAGGTCCATTCAGGCGGTTTGTGTGGGTTGGGCCAGCCACTGTGTGGCGAGTTCCACCCAATAGGTGCCACCCAAGGGGATCAGGTCGTCGTTGAAATCGTAGCTGGGGTTGTGCAAAGTGCACGGGCCTCCGCCGTGGCCCATTTCGCGGTGTGCGCCGTCGCCGTTGCTGATGAACACATAAGCGCCGGGCTTGGCTTGCAGCATGTACGAGAAGTCTTCGGCGCCCATGGTGGGTTCTTGCTGCATGACTTGCTCAGCCCCCACGATGCCGCCCATCACTTGGCGCGCAAACTCGGCTTCGGCCGGGCTGTTGATGGTGGGCGGGTAGTTGCGGTGGAATGCGAATTCACACTGTGCGTCAAAGGCGGTGCAGATCGACTCGGCGACCTGCTTCATGCGCTTTTCGATCAGGTCGAGCACCTCGATGCTGAAGGTGCGCACCGTGCCTTGCAACTCACACGAGTCGGGCACCACATTGGTGGCTTCGCCCGCATGAATCATGGTGACCGAGATCACGCCCGCGTCCACCGGCTTTTTGTTGCGGGTGATGATGGTCTGGAACCCCTGCACCATTTGGCAGGCGATCGGTACCGGGTCGATGCCGTTGTGCGGCAGGGCAGCGTGACTGCCTTTGCCTCGAATGGTGATCTTGAACTCGTTGCTCGATGCCATCACCGGGCCTGCGCTCACAGCAAAGGTGCCGACCGCCGCGCCGGGCCAGTTGTGCATGCCGAACACGGCCTGCATCGGGAACTTGTCGAACAGGCCGTCCTTGATCATTTCGCGGGCACCGCCGCCGCCTTCTTCGGCGGGCTGGAAGATCAAATACACCGTGCCGTCAAAGTCGCGGTGCTTGGAAAAATGCTTGGCTGCTGCCAGCAGCATGGCCGTGTGGCCGTCGTGGCCGCAAGCATGCATCTTGCCTTGGTGCTTGCTGGCGTGGGCGAAGGTGTTGAACTCCTGCATGGGCAGCGCATCGATGTCGGCGCGCAGGCCAATGCCGCGCCCGCAAGCGCCGCCGTCCCGACCGTGCACGATGCCCACCACGCCCGTGGTGCCCATGCCACGGTGGATGGGAATGCCCCAGTCGGTCAGCTGCTGGGCCACCACATCGGCCGTGCGCACTTCTTGAAAGCACAGTTCGGGGTGGGCGTGGATGTCTTTGCGAATGGCCGCGATGCTGGCCGCGTCGGTGAGGATGGTGTCGATGATTTTCATGGTCACAGTCTAGCCATACTTGACCTGGGTTGCCAACACCCCTGTGCACATGGGGGACAAGCAAGCCTTCCGTCAAGCTCCGGGTTTGGGCCACAATGCGTGTGAACCTTCGTCTACAGTCAGATCGCTCCTTTGCACCGCCCCATGACCGACTCCCTTTTGCTCCCCCAGACCGTGCGCGGCGCTTGCCCGCACGACTGCCCCGACACCTGCGCCTTGCTGACCACCGTTGAAAACGGCCGCGCCACCCAAGTGCAGGGCAACCCGGCGCACGCGCAGACCGATGGTGTGCTGTGCACCAAAGTCTCGCGCTACACCGAGCGCACTTACCACCCCGAGCGCTTGATGCAGCCCCTGAAACGCGTCGGTCTCAAGGGCTCGGGCCAGTTTGAGCCGGTGTCTTGGGAGGCGGCGCTGGACGACATCGCAGCGCGGCTGAAAGCCATCGCCGCACGTGACCCGCAGGCCGTGCTGCCTTACAGCTATGCGGGCACCATGGGCCTGGTGCAAAGCGAGTCGATCGCGGCCCGGTTTTTTCACCAACTGGGTGCATCGCTGCTGGACCGCACGATTTGTTCTTCGGCCGGTGGTGAGGCTTTGGTGCAGACCCTCGGCGGCAAGGTGGGCACGAAGGTCGAGTTTTTTGCCGAATCCAAGCTCATTGTCATTTGGGGCAGCAATTCGATCGGCTCCAACCTGCATTTTTGGCGCCTGGCGCAAGAGGCCAAGCGTCAGGGTGCCAAGTTGGTGTGCATTGACCCGCGCAAAACCGAAACCGCCGACAAATGCCACGAACACATCGCCTTGCGTCCCGGAACCGACGCCGCGCTGGCGCTGGCTGTCATGCACGAGCTGATCGTCCATGGCTGGCTCGACCAGGACTACATCGACCGCTACACCTTGGGCTGGGACGCCCTGAGGGCCCGCGCCTTGCAATGGACGCCTGAGCGGGCGGCGGAAGTCTGCGGTGTGCCGGTTGAACAAATCCGCCAGCTGGCCCGCGACTGGGGCACCACCCAGCGCGCCGCCATTCGCTTGAACTACGGCATGCAGCGCGTGCGTGGCGGCGGCAATGCCGTGCGGGCGGTGGCCTGTTTGCCCGCGCTGACGGGTGCTTGGCGACATCGGGCTGGGGGCTTGCTGCTCACCAGTTCTGGGCATTTCCCTATTCAGCGTTCTGCCCTGCAGCGGCCCGACTTGTTGGGCGAACGGCGACCCCGCACCATCAACATGACCACCATTGGCAACGACCTGCTTCGCCCGGCATCGCCCGCCTTTGGTCCGCAGATCGAAGCCTTGATTGTCTACAACAGCAACCCGGTGGCGGTGGCCCCTGAATCGGGCAAAGTGGTGCAGGGCTTCGCGCGTGAAGACCTGTTCACCGTGGTGTTGGAGCACTTCAAAACCGACACGGCCGACATGGCCGACTACATCTTGCCCGCCACCACGCAACTGGAGCATTGGGACATTCACATGAGCTACGGCCACACCGATGTGCTGCTGAACCGCCCGGCGATTGCGCCTGTGGGGCAGTCGCGCACCAACACCGACATCTTTCGGGCTCTGGCGCTACGGATGGGCTTTGACGATCCGTGTTTTGCCGAGAGCGACGAAAGCCTCTGCCGCACTGCCTATGGCAACGAGGTTCAATTTGAGCAACTGCTGACCCACGGATTTGCTACCTTGGCGGTGCCCGATGCGCCCTTTGCCCAAGGCGGCTTTTCCACGCCTTCAGGCCGCTGCGAATTTTTCAGCCAGCGCCTGGCCGATCAAGGCCTGGATGGGCTGCCCGACCACTTGCCCAATTATGAGCTGGCCGCTCCGGGGGGACGCTATCCGCTGGCCATGATCTCGCCGCCTGCGCGCAACTTCTTGAATTCGACCTTTGTCAACGTGCAAAGCCTGCGCGACATCGAGGCCGAACCGGTGCTGGAAATGCACCCTGAGGATGCGGCGGCGCGTGGGATTGCCGATGGTGCGGTGGTGCGTGTTTTCAACGACCGGGGCACTTACCACTGCAAGGCGCGGTTGAACCAACGCGCCCGGCCGGGTGTGGTCAACGGTTTGGGCATTTGGTGGCGCAAACTGGGCCTGAACGGCACCAATGTGAACGAGTTGACCAGCCAGCACCTGACCGATTTGGGCCGTGCTCCTGTGTTTTACGACTGTTTGGTGGAGGTGGCGACATGCCCGAATTGAAAATCGAGCGAGCGCACACATTGGGCATGGAGGGTGCGCGCTTGGTGGCCCAGCGCTGGCGCGAGCAGGCCGAACAAGACTGGGGCATGGCGTGCTCGTCCGTGCCCGGTGAGCTGGTGGACCGCATGCACTTTGAGCGCAGTGGGGTCAGCGGTGAATTGACGGTGAGTGAGACCCGCTTTGACCT
>NZ_CAMBNZ010000134.1 GCF_945869175.1 Limnohabitans sp. Rim8
TGGGAAACCACCATGGACCCCACCGTGCGCCGCCTGCTGCGCGTGCAGATCGACGACGCCATCGAAGCCGACCGCGTGTTCACCATGCTCATGGGCGACGAAGTCGAGCCACGCCGCCACTTCATCGAGAGCAACGCGCTGCGGGCGGGGAACATTGATATTTGATCGTGTAGGTTCTCAGAAGTGATGCAAATTTTCTCAACTTTGCAAATAACCAAAAGCCCGGAGTTCCGGGCTTTTTCATTACTGGTGTCAATTGATATTTGAATCCCGAAAATGCGGTTGCGCTGTTTGAACCCAGTTCTCTACTTCCAGCGCAGGCACCCGTGCGAACTCCCCCATGTTGTTCGTCACCAGCACCAAACCTTCGCTGCGAGCTTGCGCTGCAATGTGCATGTCGTTTACACCGATAGGCTGGCCGAGTTTTTCCAAGGCGGCGCGAATGGCTCCGTAATGCTGCGCGGCCTTGGGGCCATAGGGCAGAACTTCCAGGCGACCGCAAAAGTCTTCGACAGTGGCCAAGTTCTCGCTCACGTGGCTGCTTTTCTCCGCACCGTGCAAGAGTTCGGCAAGGGTGATAGAGGAAATTGCCATGCGGCTGGCGTTGGCGTTAAAAGTAGAAAGCACCTCGACAGGCCGCCGCTTCAACACGTAGATGACGATGTTGGTGTCCAGCAGGTAACGCCGCATCAGAGCGCCTCCCGCTCCGGCTGGTGCTGGGTAGCTCGCTCGAGCAGGAAGTCGTCGCTAACTTTGGGGCCATCCAAAAAGAAGCTGTCCCAGCTTTGGCCTAGGGGTGCGATGACGCGCTCGTTACCTTTGACGCGTATCTCTACCTTTTGAACTCCCTCGGGTAGACGCACGTCCAAAGGCAGACGAACGGCTTGTGTACGGTTGTTGACGAAAACAGTACCGATGGACATGGTGACCTCCCAAGGAAAAGTATATAGCAATTGTATATGGCGCATCCGCGGTAGTCAATTGTGCGTTCACAAAGATCTCTGTTCCGCCACAGCACGCGCTTGGCGAGTTCCATCGTAGAAGCCATTCGTGCTTCCCGATGCAAGCCATTGGCCAATGACGGGATACGGGGGCGGAAGCGGTCACATGAATGTGCTGCAGACAACGGCGGCTTGCAGCCTGTAGCCGACATCGGTGTGGCGAGGGTCCGAACTGCAGATGCTATCCATAGCCTGGTGGGCTTGTAATAATGATTTGTATCCACTATTGAGAGTCTGATTCTCGAGTTAACACCTTGGTTCGATGGGACGCTTCATATGCCAGCACGCAATGGCTGTTACGACTGCAAAGAATGAAATGCACGGCATTACTTCAAGGATGGACTTTGGTATCGGAACAAGAAGTCGCTGAATGACGGGCCGATTTTCATCAACAAACTGCATTGGCGCGGCATATTGAGGCCTTCTTTGCAAAGTTCATTGGCGTAGTGCGATCCAAAAGAACCACCTGCCTCACTAGACTCTCTTGCCCAGTAGGATCTTTGCATCTTGATGAGAATTCAACATCGCATTATTCTCAATAATGCCTGCAAAGCTAATTGATTTACCAAGCTCCGACTTTGCAGGGCATGGCTGCCAAAGTGCGCACTGTCCTATGACTCAGCGAACGCTGGTGTCATTGCAGTTCTGCTGTTGTTCATGCAAGGGGTGTGCCGCAGGGAAGCGGTGACGAAGCGGTCCAGTCAATGTTCAAGGGCTTGGCCGCATCTGCTGGACGGCCCTTATTTCGTAGTCGTCAATCAGTTTTTTGAAGTGCTTGTAAATTTCAGCCATCTTCACATTCAGCTGGATGCTGGCAAAACCTTCATCATTTTTGTCCAGCGGGATCACGCCCGTGACCACGCTTTTGAAATGTTCGGGGTCTTTGTTTCTGATGGGTTGATAACGATCGATGGAGGTAAAAATGTCGTCGAAGGTATAGCCATGTTCGCTGGTCAGGACCACCAAATCGTAGAGATCACGAGACTTCACGCCACATCCTCGAACTTGTGCTTTTCAAGCACCTTGCCGATCAACACATCGTCCTTGATGTTGGGGTTGGACCAGTCATAAGCTCCCGACAAACCGATCTTGACAGACTTGCGCGGCGCGTTGGCTTGCGTAATGACGGTTCGCAGCCACGCCGGGATCAGCGCAGAGTAGTTGCAATTCTCCCTATGCCCAGTCACCCGTGGCACCCTGGATCTCCAGCTTTGTGAGGTTTGGCATTCCCCGGGTCCACAACACAAGCAAGATCCTGCCCTTGGGGGTGGCAGCGAGCTGAACCTTCCTTTGACTCATGCGGCAAAATTGAGCAGTGTGGCCAGCGGCTTTGACCGTGCGCGACAGTCCAGAAGTGGGCACCACCAGCAGATCATCTGTGCCTTCGGCTGGCGCAAGCCTTGTTTGCTCCCCGGTCTTTTGCGCCAATGCATGGGCAATGGTTTGAGCTTCCATACGCTGACCGGCTTTGGCATACAGCCCTCTGGTCACCCGTTTGATGATCTCTGCGCTCATCATCCGAAAAAGCGCTTGGTCCTCGGCTGCGCGAGTCCCCCACCGGCAAAAAGTCAGCACTTGAAAAGACCGCCCCAGAGGTTTGTCTGCCATGGCTTGCCTGATCGCTTCAGATGTACGCATGTCAGAAATTATTCATGTTTTCAATTAATGTCACTATTTTTATCGCTGAACATCAACCAACTGGTTAGGTATTTTGAGTTTGAAAATGAGCCCCCGTCAGGAGCACTTTGCCTTGTCTGCCGGTTTGTGCCGAGTGCGCGATGGCCTCAAGGACGTCGCTCAATTCATAAACTTTTTCCACGCTCATGCTCAGCACGTTTTGCGCGGCCAATTCCATCAAGGCTGGGTAAACGGTCCGTGCCTTTTGTCGGTTGTCGAAGTTGCTGAACCAGTTCGCCAGCCAGAAGCCTTGAACGTGGACGTTCCGAAAAATCAGGTCGTGCGCAGAGATGCTGCACGGATCACCGCTCAGCAGGCCATAAAGAACCAAGCGGCCTTGTGGACTCAAGCTGGAGGCCAATGCTTGTGAGGCTTTGCCGCCAATCGCGTCCAGGCCCAGCACGACGGGTTCACCCTGGGTTATTTTGCGTACGCTTTCCTGGAGTGCATCAGGGTCTTGGCCGTCATCCACCAGCCAGTGACCGCCTTCTTCAGCAGTCACCGCCTCTGGTCGGCGCACCACATTGATCAACAGGATGCCCAAGTGGGACGCCAGCTGCCGAGTGCATTGACCCACAGCAGAGTTGGCGGCATTTTGAATGACCCATTGACCGGGCTGGAGGGTGACTTGGTGCTGCAGGAGCACCCAAGCCGGTGCCGGGTTGGCAGCCAGCATGGCTTGTTGCAGCACAGGGGCATGGGATGGCACCGGGACCAGTGAGCGCCTTTGAACCACCAGTTCGTCGGACCAGACACCGAATACGCCGATGGGCAGCACCCGTTCGCCGGCTTGC
>NZ_CAMBNZ010000135.1 GCF_945869175.1 Limnohabitans sp. Rim8
GGATGTGTTGCTGGCCAATGTACAGGCACTGGTCAGCCAGCGCTCCACCTTTGCTGGGCGCACCGCACAAGACGCCGGCCAGCGTGTGGCCTTGAGTGCCTGTGCCGATGTGCAAGGGTTTGAGACCATAGACCGTGTGCTCGAAGTGGACCAAACCCCGATTGGCAAAACCCCGCGTTCCTGCCCCGCTACCTACATCGGGTTTTGGGACACGGTCCGCAAACTGTTTGCCGAGACGCTCGAAGCCAAAGCGCGTGGCTACGCCGCCGGACGCTTCAGTTTCAACACGGGAGAAGGCCGATGCCCCAGCTGTGAAGGTCAAGGCATGCGCACCATCGAGATGAGCTTTTTGCCGGATGTGAAAGTGCCTTGCGAAACCTGCCGAGGTGCCCGATTCAACCCCGAGACCTTGGCCGTCACCTGGCGTGGCAAAAGCATTGGCGATGTGTTGCAGATGGAAGTGGACGAAGCCGTGGACTTTTTTGCCAGCATGCCCAGCATCGCGCACCCGTTGCAACTGCTCAAAGACGTGGGCTTGGGTTACCTCACTTTGGGCCAGCCTTCACCGACGCTCAGCGGCGGCGAGGCTCAGCGCATCAAGTTGGTGACCGAGCTGACCAAGGTGCGCGACGAAGTGGGCAAGCGCGGCAACAAAGCCCCGCACACCCTGTATGTGCTGGACGAACCCACTGTGGGCCTGCACATGGCCGACGTGGACAAGCTCATCAGCGTGCTGCACCGCTTGGTGAATGCCGGCCACAGCGTGATCGTGATCGAACACGACCTGGATGTCATTGCCGAAGCCGACTGGGTGATTGACCTGGGGCCTGAAGGCGGCAACGCCGGTGGCCGCATTGTGGCCGCCATGACGCCTGAAGCCTTGGTGCTTTTGGGCACGCACACCGGCATGGCGTTGGCACCCGTGCTGGCCAGGACGTGATCAGCCCGCTGCCCCCAAGCGCCAAAGTGATGTGACTTCTGCCGACCGGGCTGCATGCAGTGGGTCGGTGGCGTCTTGGGCTTTGGTGTGGCGGGGCAGGGTGTCCACGCGACCCAAGACCTTCAGCCCTGCCTCGTCGATCCAGCCTTGCAGCTCGGCCCGGGTGCGCAAACCCAAGTGTTCTGCCAAGTCCGACAAGATCAACCAGCCCTCACCCTCCGGGCACAGGTGGCTGGCCAGTCCGGACAGAAAGGCCTTGAGCATCTGGCTGCCTTCGTCATAAACCGCTTGTTCCAGCAAAGAGGTCGGGCGCGCAGGCAACCAAGGGGGGTTGCACACGACCAATGCCGCTTGCCCAGGTGGAAAAACGTCGGACTTGAGCAGTTCGACCTGCCCGGTCAATTCGAGCCGCTGCAGGTTGTCCTTGGCACAAGACAAGGCCCGGTCCGACATGTCGGTTGCCACCACCCGATTGACGCCACGCCGTACCAACACCGCCGACAGCACGCCCGTGCCGGTGCCAATGTCAAACGCCAACGGTGTGGTTTGCAAAGCTGCAGGCAAAGGCGCCTTCGCCACCAAATCCACATATTCACCGCGCACGGGCGAAAAGACCCCGTAATGGGGGTGAATGCGTGGTTCTTTGCCGCCCAAGGCCGCCACTTCGACGCCGTTTTTGCGCCACTCGTGGGCCCCAATCAAGCCTTGCAAAATGCGCAACGGCACCACGCCGTTGTGGCCATCACCGCGCCCCCAAGCTTCGTTGCAGGCCTGTTTCACATCGGGTGCACGGCGCAAGGCAATGCTGTAGTCGTCTTTCAGCTCGATCAACAAGGAATTCAAGACTCTTGCCCGTTGCGCCTTCGCTTGGCGGTGGGCGTTGAATCCTGTGGCAGGGTCTACCGCCGGGGTGGCTTGGTTTCTGCCCCGTGTTTTGCGTTTGGCCGGTTTGTCCAGCCGTCGCATCAGTGCTTGCAACAGCAGCCGTGCGTTTTGAAAGTCACCCCGCCACAACAAAGCGGTGCCCTCGCAGGCCAAGCGGTAAGCCGTATCGGCCGCAAGCGTATCGTCGGCCAGCACCACACGCTTAGGTGGTGTGCTTTCGGCATGCCAAGACGCTGTACGTTGCTGGCCGTTCTCTTCCCAGTTCAGCGGGTTTGTTGGGTTCATGGGGCATTCCCGCAGTCTGGGTTAAAGCGTTTGATCATAAACAGCCCTGAGCCCGGCCAGCGTCCAAACAGTCCAAAGCTGATATTTGTTCGAAAACACCTTTTGATTCCGCTGACCGTCAGCCTTAGCAGGCAAAATACAGCGCATCCGCTCAATGCGGGAGTCACGATTGTCAAAAAACACCCACAACCACCCTCTTGTCTTGCCAGAGCCTTCAGCTCGGCGGTTGGTGTTGTTGGTGCCTGTTTGCAATCCTGGGCCGCGTTGGCATGACTTTTTGCAAGCCCTTCAGGCCCAGAACCTTCAACCACAGCTTGGGGTGGTGATTGATTCGGCCTCCGATGACGGCGCTCCAGCAGCCGCCAAAGCGGCCGGCCTGGTGGTGCACCGCATCGACCGTGCCACGTTCAACCACGGCACCACCCGCCAGCAGGCGGTCGACCAATTCGCGGCCGACGCCGATGTGGTGGTTTTCTTGACCCAAGACGCTGTGCTGGCTGACCCGATGGCTCTGAAGCACCTCGTGGCCGCGCTGGACGACCCCCAAGTGGGTGCCGCTTACGGCCGCCAAATGCCGCACCCCGACGCCACGCCGGTGGCCGCTCACGCCCGTTTGTTCAATTACCCCACCACCAGCCACCACCGGCGCTGGGTCGATGTGCCCGAATTCGGCATCAAAACCTGTTTTTTGTCCAATACTTTTGCGGCCTACCGTGTCAAAGCGATGCGCGAAGCGGGCGGCTTTCCAGCCCAGGTCATCTTGGGTGAAGACATGCATTTGGCCGCTCGCCTGCTCAAAGCCGGTCACGCCATCCGCTACCAAGCACAAGCGGTCGTTTACCATTCGCACAATTATTCAATGTTGGCCGAGTTCAGGCGCTATTTTGACACGGGCGTCTTCCATGCAAAGCACCCATGGCTCCTGCAAGACTTTGGCGGTGCGGGGCGTGAAGGACTTCAATTTGTACGTTCCGAAATGCTCTACATGCTCAAGCATGCACCCTGGTTGTTGCCTGAAGTCGCATGCCGAACAGCGCTCAAGGCCCTGGGTTACCGCTTGGGCCGAGGCCATGAGTCGCTTTCAAAGCGCATGTGCAGCCGTTTTTCTATGCACAAGGGGTATTGGGTTTGAACGCACCTGAACGCCTGCTCGACCGTTTG
>NZ_CAMBNZ010000136.1 GCF_945869175.1 Limnohabitans sp. Rim8
AACCAGGCCAAGTTCAGCTTTGACGGCATGGAGTTCGTGACCAAGTTGGTCGAGGGCAAGTTTCCCGACTACAACCGCGTCATCCCCAAAGGCCACAGCAACAACCTGACCTTGGGCCGCCAAGCCCTGTTGTCTTGCCTGCAGCGCACTGCCATCCTGACCAGCGACAAGTTCAAGGGCGTGCGTCTGAACCTCGACCCCGGCAGCTTGCGCGTGGCCTCCACCAACGCCGAGCAAGAAGAAGCTGTGGACGAACTCGACATCGACTACGGCGGCGACAGCATCGAGATCGGCTTCAACGTGACCTACATCATCGACGTGCTCAGCAACATGGGCCAAGACATGGTTCGCATCGATCTGGCCGACGCCAACAGTTCGGCGTTGATCACGGTCCCCGAGAACGAGAACTTCAAATATGTGGTGATGCCGATGCGCATTTAAGGCCCGCGCCCTACGGCCATAGACCTTACCGAAACCCGCGACCCTTCGCGGGTTTCGGCCATTCAAGCGACAGAGAAAAATTGACATGACCGACGACATCAAACCCAGCGAAGACGCTTTCACCACCGCTCAACCCAAGATTGACGCCAACCAAGCGGGCGCATCCGAAGGTTACGGCGAAGGCTCCATCCAGATTCTGGAAGGCCTGGAGGCCGTGCGCAAACGCCCTGGCATGTACATCGGCGACACCTCTGACGGCACGGGCCTGCACCACCTGGTGTTCGAGGTCGTGGACAACTCGATCGACGAAGCACTGGCTGGCCACTGCGACGACATCGTGGTCACCATCCACTCCGACAACTCGATTTCCGTGACCGACAACGGCCGCGGCATCCCCACCGGCGTGAAGATGGACGACAAGCACGAGCCAAAGCGCAGTGCCTCCGAAATCGCCTTGACCGAACTGCACGCAGGCGGCAAATTCAACCAGAACAGCTACAAGGTCTCGGGCGGTTTGCACGGCGTGGGCGTGTCTTGCGTGAACGCGTTATCCAAGTGGCTGCGTCTGACGGTGCGCCGCGAAGGCAAAGTCCACCAAATCGAGTTTGCCAAAGGCTTTGTGCAAAACCGTTTGCTCGACACCGTGGATGGGGTTGAAGTTTCGCCCATGCGCGTGACGGGCGCCACCGACAAGCGTGGCACCGAAGTGCACTTTTTGCCTGACGTGGAAATTTTCACGCAGAACACCGATTTCCATTACGAAATCTTGGCCAAGCGTTTGCGCGAGTTGTCCTTCCTGAACAACGGTGTGCGCATTCGCCTCAAAGACGAGCGCAGCGGCAAGGAAGACGACTTCTCGGGCGCTGGTGGCGTCAAAGGCTTTGTGGACTTCATCAACGCCAACAAAAAAGTGCTGCACCCCAACGCCTTCCACGCCAACGGTGAGCGTCCGGCCGACAGCTACGGCGGCATCCCTGGCACCAGCATCGGTGTCGAAGTGGCGATGCAATGGAACGACGGCTACAACGAGTCGGTGCTGTGTTTCACCAACAACATTCCCCAGCGTGACGGTGGCACCCACCTGACGGGCCTGCGTGCGGCGATGACCCGCGTGATTGGCAAGTACATCGAGAAAAACGAAATCGCCAAAAAGCAAAAAGTCGAAGTCAGCGGCGACGACATGCGTGAAGGCCTGTGCTGCGTGTTGAGCGTGAAAGTGCCCGAACCCAAATTCAGCAGCCAAACCAAAGACAAGCTCGTGTCCAGCGAAGTGCGTGCCCCGGTGGAAGACATCGTGGCCAAGGCCTTGACCGACTTTTTGGAAGAGCGCCCCAATGACGCCAAGATCATCTGCGGCAAGATTGTGGAAGCCGCCCGTGCCCGCGAAGCCGCCCGCACAGCCCGCGAAATGACGCGCCGCAAAGGCGTGCTCGATGGCATGGGCCTGCCCGGAAAATTGGCCGACTGCCAAGAAAAAGACCCGGCCTTGTGCGAAATCTACATCGTCGAGGGCGACTCCGCTGGCGGCTCGGCCAAGCAAGGCCGCGACCGCAAATTCCAGGCCATCTTGCCCCTGCGCGGCAAAATCTTGAACGTGGAAAAAGCCCGCTATGAAAAGCTGCTGACCAGCAACGAAATCGTCACGCTCATCACCGCCTTGGGCACCGGCATCGGCAAAGCCACCGCCGAATCCGGCAAGAGCGGCACCGACGACTTCAACGTCGACAAACTGCGTTACCACCGCATCATCATCATGACCGACGCCGACGTGGACGGCGCGCACATCCGCACCCTGTTGCTGACGTTCTTCTACCGCCAAATGCCCGATTTGGTCGAGCGTGGCCACATCTACATTGCCCAGCCACCGCTCTACAAAGTCAAGGCCGGCAAAGAAGAGCTGTACCTGAAAGACGGCCCGGCGCTCGACGGCTTTTTGCTGCGCATCGCGCTCAAAGACGCCAGCATCAGCACCGGCGGCGCTGCGCCCCAAGTGCTCACAGGCGAAACGCTTGAAGCCTTGGCCCGCAAACACCAGTTGGCCGAACACGTCATTGCCCGCTTGTCCAACTTCATGGACGCCGAAGCTTTGCGCGCCATGGCTGACGGCGTCTCGCTGAACCTGGACGGCATGGAACAAGCGGCGGCGTGTGCTCCTGCGCTGCAAGCCAAACTGCGCGAACTCAACACCACCGGCATCCCGGCCGAAGTGACCGCCGAGTTTGATGTGCGCACCGACAAGCCCATCTTGCGCATCAGCCGCCGCCACCACGGCAACATCAAAAGCAGCATCATCACGCAAGACTTTGTGCACGGTGCCGACTACGGCGCATTGGCCGAAGCTGCCGAGACTTTCCGCGGTCTCCTCTCCGAAGGTTCCAAAGCCTTGCGCGGTGAAGGCGAACGCCAGAAAGAAGAAAAAGTAGGCGACTTCCGCCAGGCCATGCATTGGCTCATCAGCGAAGCCGAACGCACCACCAGCCGCCAGCGCTACAAAGGCTTGGGCGAGATGAACCCCGCTCAGCTGTGGGAAACCACCATGGACCCCACCGTGCGCCGCCTGCTGCGCGTGCAGATCGACGACGCCATCGAAGCCGACCGCGTGTTCACCATGCTCATGGGCGACGAAGTCGAGCCACGCCGCAACTTCATCGAGAGCAACGCTTTGCGGGC
>NZ_CAMBNZ010000137.1 GCF_945869175.1 Limnohabitans sp. Rim8
ATGGTCACCTCGGCCACCTCAGCCACAAAACCGGCCGATTCCAACGTGTTTTTCACCGATTCAAAATCCGTGTAAGCGGTCAGCACCTCGATGGCGCCGTCGGCATCCGTGATCACGTCCTCGGCACCCGCTTCAAGCGCCACGGTCATGAGTTGGTCTTCATTCGTGCCTGGAGCAAAGATCAGTTGTCCGCAATGTTGGAACTGAAAAGCGACAGAGCCCTCGGTGCCCAAATTGCCACCGTGCTTGCTCAAAGCGTGTCGCACCTCGGCCACAGTACGCACCCGGTTGTCGGTCATGGTGTCCACAATGATGGCGGCACCCCCAATGCCATAGCCTTCGTATCGGATTTCCTCGTAGCTCACGCCTTCGAGGTTGCCGGTGGCTTTGTCCACGTTGCGCTTGATGGTGTCGGCCGGCATGTTGGCCGCTTTGGCCTTTTCAATGGCCAAGCGCAAGCGCGGGTTGGCGCTGACATCGCCACCACCCGTGCGGGCCGCGACCATGATTTCACGCACCACCCGGGTCCAGATGCGCTGTCGTTTTTCATCTTGGCGCCCCTTGCGGTGCTGAATATTTGCCCATTTACTGTGGCCCGCCAGTGGGAATTCCTTGAATGTTGATTTAACCTAGAGCTTGGATTTTACTTTTCACCGACGGGAGACATCACCACATGGCCGATCCAATGCTGATTGCACAAAATTCTCTGGCGCAGTGTCACCTGTTGCCAGGTCTTGCTAACCGTCACGGGCTGATCACCGGCGCCACGGGAACTGGCAAAACCGTGACCTTGCAAACCTTGGCCGAAAATTTTTCCCGCCTCGGTGTTCCCGTCTTCATGGCCGACGTGAAGGGCGATCTGACCGGCATCAGCCAGCGCGGCAAGATCGGTGAGAAACTGGCGGTTGTGTTGAAAGAACGCGGCATGGCTTTGCCTGAACCGCTGGCCTGCCCCACCACCGTGTGGGACGTGTTTGGTGAGCGTGGCCACCCGGTGCGCGCCACCATCTCCGACATGGGGCCTTTGCTGCTCACGCGCATGTTGGGTCTTAACGATACCCAAGCAGGGGTGTTGAACCTGGTCTTCAAGATCGCAGACGACCAAGGCTTGCTGCTGCTGGACATGAAAGACCTGCGGGCCATGCTGCAGTTCGTGGGCGACAACGCCAAACAATTCACCACCGAGTACGGCAACATCAGCGCCGCCAGCATCGGCGCCATCCAACGGGGCTTGGTGCAAATCGAGAGCCAGGGCGGTGACCAGTTCTTTGGCGAGCCCATGCTCAACATCGAAGATTTCATGCAGACCGACGCGCAAGGCCAAGGCGTGGTGAACATCCTGGCGGCCGACAAGCTCATGAATTCGCCGCGTCTGTACGCCACGTTCTTGCTGTGGATGCTGTCCGAGTTGTTCGAGGTGCTGCCCGAAATCGGTGACCCGGAAAAGCCCAAATTGGTGTTTTTCTTTGATGAAGCGCACTTGCTCTTCAAAGACGCGCCTGCGGTATTGGTCGAGCGCATCGAGTTGGTGGTCCGATTGGTCCGATCCAAAGGGGTCGGGGTTTACTTCGTCACCCAAAACCCGCTGGACATCCCCGACAGTGTGCTGGGCCAATTGGGCAACCGGGTGCAGCATGCCTTGCGGGCCTACACACCGCGCGACCAAAAGGCCGTGGCTTCCACGGCGCAAACCATGCGCCCCAAGTCGGGGCTGAACATCGAAGCGGCCATCACCGAGCTGGCCGTAGGTGAGGCTTTGGTGAGCTTTCTGGACGCCAAAGGGCGGCCCTGCGAGACCGAGCGCGTGTTTGTTCTGCCCCCGGGCAGCCAGCTGGGGCCCATCACCCCTGAGCAACGCCAAGCGCTGATTCAAGGCTCTTTGGTGGCCGGGGTTTACGAACAAACCCAAGACCGAGAATCGGCGTTTGAGAAGATCAAGGGCTCCAACACCCCCAGCACGGCTGCAGTCTCCCCTGGTGGCACCTTGCCAGGTCAAACCACTGTCACTTCAGAGCCAGAAAACGGCGGCTTGATGGGTGGCCTGTCCAACATTCTGTTTGGCAGCACCGGGCCCAGAGGCGGTCAACGCGATGGCGTGGCCCAACTGGTCGTCAAAAGCGCCGTTCGCACCGTGGGTTCAGCGATTGGACGAGAAATCGTTCGAGGCGTGCTGGGTGGCTTGTTGGGTTCCAGCCGCCGCCGCTGATCTCGGGCGTAAAAAAACCGCCGGGGTGTACCCGGCGGTTTTGGAGGAGTCTGACAGCGTCAGGCAGGATCAGGCGGTTTCGCCGAGTACGGCGACAGTCACCTCGATCACCACGTCGGTGTGCAAAGCCACAGCCACAGTGGATTCGCTGACCGTTTTGATGGGACCCAAAGGCATACGGATCTGCGACTTGAGCAGCTTGTAGCCTTGTTTGTTCAGAGCTTCGGCGATGTCGTTGTTGGTGACGGAGCCAAACAAACGGCCATCCACACCCGCTTTTTGCGACAACTTGACCACCGTGCCTGACATTTTTTCGCCTTGGGCTTGCGCTTCGGCCAATTTGGCCGCAGCGGCTTTTTCGAGTTCAACACGGCGAGCTTCAAACTCGGCCTTGTTGGTTTCGGTGGCACGGCGAGCACGGCCCTGTGGAATCAGGAAGTTACGAGCGTAGCCGTCTTTGACTTTGACGATATCGCCCAGATTACCCAGGTTCACAACCTTTTCGAGCAGAATGATTTGCATGGTTGGACTCCTTAGACTTTGTGCTGGTCGGTGTAGGGCAACATGGCCAGGAAGCGTGCGCGCTTGATGGCTGTGTTGAGCTGACGCTGGAAAATGGCACGGGTGCCAGTCAGGCGCGCAGGAATGATTTTGCCGTTTTCGGCGATGAAGTCACGCAAGGTGTCCACATCTTTATAGTCGATTTCTTCGACGCCAGTGACTGTGAAGCGGCAGAAACGCTTGCGCTTGAACAGCAGTGACTGGGTGTTGCGCTTAGGGCGCTTGTCTTTGTTGAATTTTTTGAACGTGGCCATGGGGCCTCCTGAAATTAATCTTGCTGAAACTCTTGAATGTGCAACACGACACTTTTGCCTTGTCGAGGG